>CAYYQO010000027.1:0-25685 GCA_964473845.1 uncultured Aeromicrobium sp. | reverse complement strand
GGCCAAGCTCGCGCCAGCCCTCGGGGAAGTGCCGGTCGTAACAGATGTACGTGCCGACCTTGCCGACCGCGGTGTCGAACACCGGGTAGCCCATGTTTCCGGGCCGGAAGTAGAACTTCTCCCAGAACTTCTCCACGTGCGGGATGTGGTTCTTGCGGTACCGGCCGAGGATCGTGCCGTCCGCGTCGACGAGGACCGAGGTGTTGTAGTAGACCCCCGTCTGCTCCTCCTCGTAGATCGGCAGCACCATCACCTGACCCAGTTCCTTGGCCAGCGAGGCGAAGCGCTGCACGATCGGGCCGTCGGCGGGCTCGGCGTAGCGGTAGTACTTCTGATCCTGCGTGATGCCGAAATAGGGGCCGTAGAACAGCTCCTGAAAGCACATCACCTGTGCGCCCTGGGCCGCGGCGTCACGGGCGAACTTCTCGTGCTTGTCGAGCATCGACTCCTTGTCGCCCGTCCAAGTGGTCTGCGAGATCGCCGCTCTCACGATCGTCATGTGCCTCTACCTCCCGCTGTCTGGTTTCCGTTATCCTTCGGCTTGAACATTTCCGAACAGTTTCGTGTCGTGGCACGGTCGTAAACATCCGCGGCGCTGTCGAAGCCGATTCTGAGAGAGTGACATGGATCACACCACAACGCCAGATCTCCGGCTCGGACTCGATGCGGCCCACCGCTCCCCCCGCGACATCGCCGGAGCGTTCGCGCGGCTGATCACGAACGGCGAACTGGCCCCCGGCGACCGGCTGCCGACCGTGCGCGAGGTCGCCGCAGGCCTCGGCGTCTCGCCCGCGACCGTCAGCAGTGCCTGGCAGGCGCTGCGCGGCACGGGAATGGTGGTGTCACGCGGGCGCGCCGGGAGCTTCGTGCGTGACGAACCGGTCACCACGTGGCTCAGCCCCCGCGTCCTGGGACTCGTCGGCGACCTCGACGACCAGCCCCTCGACCTCTCGCGCGGCACACCCGACCCCGCACTGCTGCCCGCCCTCGAGCCCGCGCTCGCGCGCAGCTCGGCCCGCGCCGGCACGAACATCTACCAGGAGTCGCCCGTCGTCCCGGAACTCGCCGAGTTCCTCCGGCAGGACTGGCCGGGGCCCGTGCCACGGCTCACGGTCACCGACGGCGCACTCGACGCCATCGCGCGGGTGCTGGAGCAGGTCGTACGGTTCGGAGACGTCGTCGCGGTCGAGAGCCCCGGCTTCCCGCCCTTCCACGACCTCGTCGACGCGTTGGGCGCCGAGGCGGCGCCGATGGCCCTGGACGGCGAGGGCGTGCGCCCGGACGAACTGGCCCGCGTCCTGCGCCGCCGGCCCCGCGCCGTCATCCTGCAGTCCCGCGCGCAGAACCCGACGGGCGTCTCGCTGACCGCCCGCCGCGCCGAGGACCTGGCTCGGCTCATCACCGACCTGCCCGAGGCGCGCGACACCGTGATCGTCGAGGACGACCACTCCTCGCAGATCGCCGCGGCACCCGACGTCACGCTCGCGCACCTGCTGCCCGAGCGCGTGGTCCACGTGCGCAGCTACTCGAAGTCACTGGGCCCCGACCTGCGGATCGCGGGGATGAGCGGGCCCGCCGACCTCGTGGACCGCGTCATCGCACGGCGGATGCTGGGCCCGGGCTGGACCTCGCGCATGGTGCAGCGGATCGCGCTCGACCTGCTCACCTCCGTCACCTCGATCGAACAGGTCGCCGACGCGCGCCGGCTCTATGCCGCCCGGATGGCGGCCCTGCGACGGGCCCTGGCCCGCCACGGGCTGGAGGTCCCCCGGCACGACGGCATCAACCTGTGGGTGCCGGTGGGCGACGAGCGCGCCGCCCTCCTGCACCTGGCCGCCGCGGGCATCCGCGTGGCCGGCGGCACGCCCTTCCTCGCCTCCGACTGGACCGGCGGAGCTCACGTCCGCGTCACGGTCGGCCAGTTGTCCGACCACTTCGACCCCGTCGCCGCGAGGCTGGCCGAGGCTGCCTCGGCGGGCGCCGACTGACGCCCCCGCGGGTCGGGCGAAGCGTCACACGGCCAACGCCCGGATCGCCGGGGCCACATCGTTCCCGAATTGCTCCAGAAAGGCCGCTTGATCGTGACCCGGCGCGTGGAAGACCAGATGGTCGAACCCCAGGTCGACATACGGCTTGACCTGGTCGACGACCTCGGCGACCGTCGTCGCGACGATCCACCGCCGTGCCACCTGCTCGATCGGCAGCTTGTCGGCCAGCCGGGCCATCTCCTCGGGGTCGTCGATGCCGTGTTTCTGCTCTGGCGACAGCGACAACGGCGCCCAGAACCGAGTGTTGTCCAACGCTTCGTCACGGGTCGGGGCGTAGGACAGCTTGATCTCGATCATCCGGTCGAGCACCGCCGGATCGCGCTGTCCGGCCTCCGCACCTGACTGCACCGCCGGGAGCAGCCGGTCGGCGTACAAGTCCATCCCCTTGCCCGAGGTACAGATGAAGCCGTCCCCGGCCCTTCCCACGTACTTGGCGACGACCGGACCACCGGCCGCGATGTAGACGGGGATCGGCTCAGCCGGACGGTCGTAGACCGTCGCGTTCAGGGTCGAGTAGTACTCGCCCTCGAACGTCACCCGATCCTCGGACCACAGCGCACGGATCAACCGCACCGACTCGCGCAGCCGAGCGAACCGCTCCTTGAACTCGGGCCAGGCCAGCGAAGGGTCGACCGCGATCTCGTTGAGCGCCTCGCCCGACCCGACTCCCAGAGCGATGCGTCCCGGGTACAGCGAACCGAGGGTGCCGAACGCCTGGGCCAGCACGGCCGGGTTGTACCGGTACGTCGGTGTCAGGACGCTCGTCCCGAGCAGCACGCGCTGCGTCCGTTCACCCGCCGCCGCCAGCCAGGCGAGCGCGAACGGCGCGTGACCACCCTCGTGCCGCCACGGCTGGTAGTGGTCGCTGATCCAGACCGAGTCCAGCCCGACCTGCTCGGCCAGGACCGCGAACTCGACCAGGTCACGCGGCCCGAATTGCTCGGCCGATGCCTTGTAGCCGATCCTCATCGTCTGTTCCCCCTGACTCAAGCAGCCGTGGAGCGCTTGAGGAACTGGCCGTCACCGGGTGTTCCGAGATACCGGGCACCGTCGACGATCCGCTTGCCGCGCAGGAAGGTCATGTCGACGCTGCCGGGCAGTGTCTGACCTTCGAAGGCGGAGAAGTCGTTCGCCATGTGGTGGGTCTCGGCCGAGATCGTGTGCGGACGATTCGGATCGAAGATCACCACGTCGGCGTCGGCGCCGGCGGCGATCAGGCCCTTGCGCGGGTGCAGTCCGAACGTCCGGGCGACCTCGGTCGAGCACACCTCGACCCACCGATTCAACGTCAGGTGGCCGTCGACGACACCTTGGTAGATCTGCTCCACCCGGTGTTCGACGCCCGGAATGCCGTTGGGGATGTCCCGGAAGTCGTTGCGACCGAGTTCCTTCTGGTCCCAGCAGAAGGGGCAGTGGTCCGTCGCCACGGTCGCCAGACCCCGGTTGCCGAGTGCCTTCCACAGGGGGTGGTGGTTGCGCTCGTCGCGCAACGGTGGCGAGCAGACGTACTTGCTCCCGCCGAAGTCGGGCTCACGCAGCTGGTCCAGGCCCAGGAACAGGTACTGCGGGCAGGTCTCGGCCGAGATCTGCACCCCGCGTTCACGCGCCCGCAGGACCTCGTCGAGCGCGGGAACCGAGGACAGATGAACGATGTAGAGCGGCGAATCGGCAATCTCGGCCAGCCGGCCGCACCGGTGCACGGCTTCGGCCTCCATCGCCTCCGGCCGGGTCAGCGAATGCCAGACCGGTTCGATGTCGCCACGCAGGGCGGCCTCCTCGCGCAGCACGTCGAGCACGATGCCGTTCTCGGCGTGCATCATCGGCAGGGCGCCCAGGTTGCCCAGATGCCGGTAGGCCTTGAACAGCTTGTCGTCGGTGGAATACCACTGGCCGGGGTAGGCCGTGAACATCTTGAAGCTCGTCACGCCCTCGTGCGCGAGTTGCGACATCTCCTTGAGCCGGGTCTCGTCGATCTCGCGGGTGTTCGCATGGAAGCCGTAGTCGACGGCGCACTGGCCCGCCGCCTTGTCGTGGTACCGGTCCACGGCGTCGATCAGGCTGTTGCTGCCGTCGACCGGTGCCGCGAAGTCCAGGATCGTCGTGGTGCCGCCGAACGCCGCCGCGATCGTCCCGGATTCGAATGTGTCCGACGAAACACTGTTGAACGCCTCGGCCTGCATGTGGGTGTGAGCGTCGATGCCGCCCGGCACCACGTATTTGCCGGTGGCGTCGACGATCTCGGCACCGTCGCTGAACGACCGGACGAAGTCCGAACCGGGATCGGCGACCGCCACGACACGTTCACCCTCGATCAGGACACTGGCCAGGATCGACTCGCTCGCATTGACGACGAGTCCCCCCTCGATGACCGTGCGGGCCATGGCCTATTCGCCACCCTCGGATGCCGCGTCGATGCTCTTGAACACCTCGTCGGCCACCCCGGCGGCCGTGAGCACCGTCGGGAATCCCATGTACGGCAGCAGGTGCAGGAACACCTCGAGGATCTCGGCGCGACTGAAACCCTGCTCGAGCGCCATCCGGATGTGTCCCTCGAGTTGGATCGTGCGGCCCTGGGTGGCCAAGGACGTCAGCGTGATGATGCGCCGCGTGCGCTTGTCGAGGCCGTCACCGGCCCAGACGTCACCGAAGCAGTACTCACCCAACAGGCGATCGATCTTCGGGCCGACGACCGGGTCGACGGCTCGCCAGGTGGATGGCCCGGTCGGGTCGTTGTTCATCGACGCGAGGACGGCCTTGCCGCGCTCGTAGCGGTCGCTGATCTCGACGGTCTCGGTCACGGTTTCAGTCATCGCAGTGCCTCCAGTGCTGGTGGGTAGGTGTAGGTCGCGTGCGGGGGCAAGGGCGCTCCCGCCGAGGACGTGTGGCGATCGGCGATCTCGAGCGCGTCGTCGAGGATGGCCAGGGCGTCGTCGATCTCGACCGACGTGATGCACAGCGGCGGGCAGGCCATGAGCCACGGTCCCCGCAGGCCCGCGAGCATCCCGCGCTCTCGCAAGGCCCCACTGAGTTCGCCCAAACCCGGACCGTTGGGCCCGTTCAGGCTGAACAGTTCGACCTTGGTGTCGCGGTCGTGGACGAGCTCGAGGGTGTTGAAGAGCCCGACGCCTCGGACGTCGCCGATCGATGGGTGCCGCGTCGCGAGATCGTGCAACCCCTCGCGCAGGTAACGGCCCATCTTCTCGGAGTTCTCGATCAGTCCGTCCGACTCGTAGATGTCCAAGGTCGCCCGAGCGGCCGCGAGGCCGACAGGATGCGATTGATACGTCAGGCCGGCGCCGATCGAGATGTCCTGCAGGACGTCTCCGATCGCCTCACTGAACACGGCCGCGCCCAAGGGGACGTAGCTGCTGGTCAGCCCCTTGGCGATCGTCATGATGTCCGGACTGACGTCCTCATGGTCCGAGGCGAACCAGCGGCCGGTCCGGCCGACACCGGACATCACCTCGTCGCAGATCAGCAGGATCCCGTACTTCGTGCACAGATCACGAATCCCTGCGAGCCATCCCGCCGGCGGGACGATCAGTCCGTTCGACCCCGTGACAGGCTCGATGAAGATCGCTGCGATCGTCGAGGGGTTCTCCAACTGGATGATCTCCTCGGTCCGCGCCAGGACCTGCCGGCAGAACTCATCCTCGCTGACATCTGTCAGCGCTCGGTAGTGGAACGGATCGGGGATGCGGGCGATGTCACCGACGCCGCCCTCGACCGCGAACCGGCGCGGGTCACCGGCGAACGGGAGGACCCCCTGCGTCGCACCGTGGTAGCCCCGATGGCGAGCCAGGATCTTGCGCCGGCCCGTCACGAGGCGGGCGGTACGGATCGCGGCCTCGTTCGCGTCGGAGCCGGCCAGCGTGAAGAAGCTCTTCTTCAGTCCGGCCGGGGTGATCGACGCGATCTTCTCACCGACCTCCGCCCGCACGTCGGTCGTCCAGAACGGCGAGGCGAACTCGATCTTGGCCAGCTGTGCCGCCACCGCATCCGCGATCCGGGTGTCACCGTGGCCGACGTTGACCGACACGGCCACCGAGTTGAAATCGATGTACCGCTTGCCGTCGCCGCCATAGACGAACACGCCCTTGGCATGGTCGACCACGAGCGGATCGACGTTCTGGGTGCCCCACTCGAAGAGGGTGAACTCCTTGGACTTGGCCGCGATCGTCGCCACCTGGTCCGGCGTCATGGCGTGACCAGCGCGGCGTAGGTGTCGGGACGACGGTCCCGCCAGAACGTGTTCGGCATCGTCTTGGCGTCCAGCGGGCTCAGATCGATGTCGTGGAGGAGAATCTCCTCGGCACGTCCGGCCTGCGCCACGATCGAGCCGTTCGGATTGGCGAAGTAGGACGTGCCGTAGAAGTCGTTCGGACCGAGCGCTTCGAGACCCACCCGGTTGATCGTGCCGACCCAATAGCCATTGGCCTTGGCGTGGCCGCGCTGCTCCAGCAGCCACCACTCCTCGGACTCACCCGAGGTGGCCGACGGGATGAAGACAATCTCAGCACCGTTGATGCCCAGGGCACGAGCACCCTCAGGGAAGTGACGGTCGTAGCAGATGTAGACGCCGACCTTCGCGAACTTGGTGTCGAAGACCGGGTAGCCCAGGTTCCCGGGCTTGAAGTAGTACTTCTCGTAGAAGAAGTTGCCGTGGGGGATGTGGTTCTTGCGGTACTTGCCCAAGAACGAACCGTCCGCGTCGATCACGACGGCGGTGTTGTAGTAGAAGTTGTCGGCCTGCTCGTACAGTGGGACGACCAGCACGATGCCGAGTCGCTTCGCCGTCTCCATCATCAATTGGGTCGTCGGTCCGTGGGGGACGGCCTCGGCCAACTGGAACCACTCCGGATCCTCGACCTGACAGAAGTAGGGGCCGGTGGAGAGTTCCTGCAGGCAGACGATCTGCGCTCCCTGCTCGGCAGCCTCCTCGATGAGCGCCACATTGTTCTTGTTCTGGGCCTCCATCGGGCTGATGCCGACCGATTGGATCAGGGCGGTGCGGACGGTACGGGGCGCGTTCATGGGAAGTCCTTCTCTGTGTCAGGTGCGGTACTGCGGAAAACGGTGGTGTGGTGCCGGGACCGAATCGGTCGACGCTGACCGACTCGACCCCGGCCTGGTGGGTCAGTCCTTGAAGTACGTGTAGGGATCGATCTCCTGTGGGGTGAAATCGGCACCGGTCAGGTCGAAGCCCTCGGCCTCGAGCTCGGCGGCCGCGTTGTCGCGCAGGCTCATGTCGACGGCCTCGTCGTGCACGACCTTCTCCTTGATGACGCCGTAGTCGAACAAGATGTCCTCGTTGCGCTGCCACTGCTCGTCCGGGACGGTGAACAGGCCGGCGGTGGACGGCCAGATCAGCTTGTTGATCTCATTGATCTGCCAGTTCTGGAACTTCTCCGGCAGCGCGGTACCGATCTCCAGCGTCGTGTCGACGCCGTACTGCGGATCCTCGCGAGCATCGATCCAGCCCTTCATCGAAGCTTTCAGGAAGCCCTGGATCAGCTCGGGGTTCTCCTCCAGGTACGACCGCTTGACGACGAGGTTCTGCTCCAGCAATGCCGTCCCGTCGGCGTTGTAGTCGAAGTAGGCCAGCTCGCGGCCACCGGCACCGGCGATCGCCTGCGCCCACTCGTTGTAGACCATCGCGTCGGCCAGATCGACGCCCTCCTTGACGAAGTTGGTCATGTCGAAGGACTGGTTGCTGACTTCGACGTCGTCCAGGGAGAGTCCGTTCTTGCCCAGGGTCGCGGCGAACGTGGCATTCCAGCCGGTCCAGAGACTGACCTTCTTGCCCTTCCAGTTCTTCGGGTCCGCCAACTCGGGATTGTCGGCGAAGTACACCAGGATGTTGGCCGAACGCTCGAAGGCCGGCGCGACGGTCACCAGGTCGGCACCCTGCTCGCGCGCGGCCAGTTGAGCGCCATAGCTGTTCATGGCGACATCGACCGTGCCGGCCTCGAGGATCTGCATCGTGTTGACATCAGGACCACCGGGGGTGATCTCGATGTCGATGCCCTCCTCCTCGAAGTAGCCCTTCTTGTCCGCGATGTACCAGCCGGCGTACTCGGCCTGGTCCACCCAGCTGAGGTTCAGTCGGACCTTGGTGAGGCCTTCGGCGGCGGCTTCGTCGGACCCTCCGCCGCAGGCCGCGAGTGTGAATGACGTGACGAGTGCGGCGGCGATTCCGATTCCGACGCGCCGCGTACGACGGCCGGCCCTCCCGGATGTGCGCTTCCAACCAATATTCATGCGTGCTCCTTCGTGACGAGTGATGTGGGTGTCGCGCGTTCCCCGAGTTCTGAAGGCCGCCCTCACAGGGCCAGCTCCGTTCCGCCCCTGTGCCGCAGCGCGGCCTTCTCCAACAGGCCGCCGATCACGAAGGCGGCCACACCGAGCAGGCAGGCGAACACGATGGCCGCCCACAGGTCGAGCGTGTGCAGTTGACCTGCCTGCAGGCGGATGAAGGCCCCGAGAGTGGCGGTGGATCCGCCGAAGTACTCCGCAACGATCGCGGAGATGACCGCGAGCGGCAGTGCCGTCCGCAGTCCGGTGATCAGGTAGGGCATCGCGACCGGAAAGCGCACCAGACGGAAGCGTTGCCAGCGACTCGCACCCGTGACGGACATCAGGTCGTCGAGGTCGGACCTCACCGTGAAGCCGGTGAGGAAGTAGCCGAGCAAGAGGGGAACGAGCGTGATCGCGACGATGACCACGACGGCGAGCGAGGTGGTGCCCAGGAAGACCGTGACCACCGGGTACAGAACGATGGTCGGAAGTGCCCGACCGGCACCTGCGAGAGTCAGCCCCAGGTTCGCCATGAGTTTGCTGCCGTGCAGGAGCATCGCCAGCAGAAGTGCGCAGGCGGTGGCCATCAGCAGTCCGGACATGGCTTCCCTGCCCGTGAAGGCCACGTACTCGATGAGAGACGCCCGCTCCTCCCAGGCCCGCACGAGGATGTTCGTGGGTGAGGGCAGGATCAGTTCCTTGACGTCCTTGAACGTGATCACGGCCTCCCAGATCGCGAACAGGATCAGGAGTGCGACGATCGGGCTGCCGATCGCGAGCAGTCGTTGCCTCATCCCCGGTGACATCAGTGGCCGCCGTTGGCGAGCAGTTCGCGGATTCGTGCTTCCGTCCGGTGGAACACCGGGTCGGTCCGCATGTCGGTCGTGCGCGGGTACGGCAGGTCGACGTCCACCACGTCGATGACACGGCCCGGACCCGACGCCATCACGACCACGCGATTGGACAGGTACACGGCTTCGGGGATGCTGTGCGTGATGAACAGGACGGTCGGCGCGACCTCCGCCCAGATCTCGAGCAGCTCCTGGTTGAGGCGCTCGCGGGTGATCTCGTCCAGTGCTCCGAACGGCTCGTCCATCAACAGCACCTTCGGGGCGGTGGACAACGCGCGGGCGATCGCGACACGTTGCTGCATGCCGCCGGACAGTTGGTCCGGCATGTGCTTCTCGAACCCCTCCAGGCCGACCATGTCGAGCAGTTCACCGGCGATCTGCTCGCGGCCGGCCTTCGGACGGCCCGCGACCTCCAGCGGTAGTGCCACATTGCGCAGGACGTTGCGCCAACTCATCAGGTTCGCGGACTGGAAGACGACGCCGAGCCGACGATCGGCCCTCGCCTCGCTCGGGCTGACGCCGTCGACGATCGCGGTCCCACCGGTCGCCTGCATCAGATCGGCGAAGATGCGCAACAGCGTCGACTTGCCGCAGCCCGACGGACCGATGATCGAGACGAACTCACCACGCCCGATCTCGATGTCGACGTCCTGCAGGGCTACGACGTCACGGCCCTTGACGTGGAACGTCTGGTTGAGACCCCGAGCGGCCAGACCGACCGCAGACTCGATGTCGGCAGCTCCGGAGGTGGCCGTGGTGATGACTGACTGACTCATGGGCTTACTTCCCCTTCGATTCGGCCGCGGCGGGAACAAGGGAACGGACGGCGCGGACACTGAAAACCACGAAGGCACCGAGCAGGCACGACGCGATCGCCGCGAGATAGAGGGACGTGGGTTGGATCGTGTAGAACTGCCAGCTGGTCAAGATGGTGGCGCCGAGGCCGTCCTTGGCCCCGAACGGCAACTCGGCCACGATCGCTCCGATCACCGCCATCCCCGCCGCGGTCTCGAGACCGACGAAGATCATCGGCAGCGCCGACGGCAGTTGCACCTTCAGCAGCGTCTGAACCGGCCCGGCCGAACACACGCGCATCAGGTCAAGACTCGCCCGAGGTGTGCGGGCGATGCCCCTCGCCGTTGCCACGGTGACCGGGAAGAACGTGAGGAACGCCGCGATGAACGCCTTGGTCACCCAGCCGGTGCCGAGGAACAGCACCAGGGCCGGTCCGATCGCGACAATCGGGATCGTCTGCGCCAGCGTCGTCAGAGGCAGTAGCGCCGCGCCGATGACCCGGTTGCGGGCGATCGCGATGCCCAGCAGCAGCCCTCCGATCGAACCGACCGCAAAGCCCACGACGGCATTGCGCAGCGTGATGACCCAGTTGCCGGCGAGGTACTGGAACCAGGTCTCACCGCGTGTCGCCGGCTCACCGAGCTGGGCGAAGATCTCCCACGAGTGCGGCATCAGGTTGTCGTTGGTACCGGTGACGAGCTTGGCCGTCTCCCAGAGCACGCAGAGCGCCGCGACGAAGCCGATCACGAGCGCCGTCGCCCGTACCGCGCCGAGACCGATCCGGCGCCACCGCGCCACCGTGGTGCCGGCGGGCCGGCGTGCGGCCGACGGCATCAGGGCGGCCGGGGCGGGCTCTGTCAACGCGGTCAAAGCTCGACCTCGACGTGCTTGGCTATGCGGCTCGCCGTGTCGATCGCGTTGCCGCGCGGCGTGAGCACCGCTTCCTTGACGCCGGCAGCCACATACTCCTCGATCTTCTCGACGGCCTGCGCCGTCGAGCCGCACGCGGTGACCGAATGGACCAGTTCGTCGGGGACGTACTGCATGGCCTCGCGGATCTTCGCGTCCGTCGTGGGCCAGCCGACGATCGACTTGACCTTCGCGATGATGTCGGGATCCGCTCCGGAGAACTCGGTGATGTGCGGCTGCTGACCGATGTACTGGGTCAGGAAGAACTTGCATTCCTCCACGGCCTGGTGCGGGTCGTCGTCATCGACGGAGCAGATGATCAACTGCGAGACCCCGAAGTCGTCAAGTGAGCGACCGGACCGGTCGGCACCAGTCTGGAGGTGCTCGCAGGCGCTCTCGGTGTACGAGGGCGGGACCAGGAAGTCCAGCAGGACGCCGTCCGCGATCTCTCCGGAGAGTTCCACCATTTTGAAGCGGACCGGACCGGTGTAGACGGGAACGTCGTACACCCGGCCTTCGTCGTCGTGCGGGCTGTCGAACCGGATGTCCTGGACGTTCACGAACTCGCCGTCGTACGTGACGGTCTCGCCGGCCAGCAGCTTCTTCGACACCGTGATGACCTCGCGCATTGCCTTCAACGGCTTCGTGTTCGGCAGGCCGACTCGCGTCGCGAGCGGTTCCCACCAAGCCCCCAGGCCCATGATCGCGCGACCGGGCGCCAGCTCGTCGAGCGTCTTGAACGTTCCCGCCAAGATGCCGACGTTGCGGGTACGGTACGGCAGGACGCCGGAGCCGACCTTGATCCTGCTGGTGTGGTGCAAGGTGATCGCCATGGCGGGAATCGCACTGCCGGTCAACCGCCCCTCCCCCATCCAGAACGTCTCGAAGCCGAGATCCTCGACGGTCTGGCCGAGTTCGACCACCGACGACATCTCACCTCCGTGCCAACCGCCGCCCATCAGGCCGAGTTTCACCATTGGTTTTCCCCTTCTGTCGGGTGCGTTCGTTCGTGCGTTGCCACGAACGTAGGTACGAGTTGTTGCGAGTTGGTGATCGTGGCGATGACGGAACGATCACGATGAATTACCGAACAAAGGCCGGTGGACCTCACAGCCCGGCGAGCCGACCCTTCTCGAAGATCGTCGACGCCGTTTCGAGGTCCCGGCCACCACGGGGCACGAGAATCGGCTCCTCCACCCCGACGTCGACGTAATCCCGGATCCGCTCGACCGCCTCGCTGGACGTCCCGCAGGCGCACACCGATTGCGTGAACTCGTTGGACACCAAGGCCATGGCTTGTTTGATCTGATCCGTGGTCGCCGGCCACTGCACGATCTTCTGGATGTCCTCGACCAGCTGGGGGTCGGCACCCGAGAACTCGGTGATGTGGGGTTGCTGGGCGATGTACTGGGTCAGGAAGAACTTGCACTCGTCGATCGCCTGTTGGGGATCGACATCATCGACCGCACAGGAGATCAGCTGGGCGACCCCGACGTCGGCCAGGGTCCGATCCGCCTTGGCAGCGCCGCGTTCCAACGCCTCGACCGCCGAAACCGTGTAGGAGGGCGGGACCAGGAAGTCCAGTGCGACACCATCGGCGATCTCACCGGACAGCTCAACCATCTTGAAGCGGACGGGCCCTGTGTAGATCGGCACGTCGTACACCCGGCCCTCGTCGTCGTGCGGGCTGTCGAACCGGATGTCGGTGACCTGGACGAATTCGCCGTCGTACGTGACGGTCTCGCCGCCGAGCAGCCTCTTGGACACCGTGATGACTTCGCGCATCGCCTTCAGAGGCTTGGTGTTCGGCAGGCCAGTGCGCGATGCGAGCGGCTCCCACCACGCTCCCAACCCCATGATCGCGCGACCGGGCGCCATCTCATCAAAGGTCTTGAAGGTGCCGGCGAGCAAGGCGACATTGCGGGTCCGGTAGGGCAGGACGCTCGTGCCGACCTTCACCCGGTCGGTGTTCGCCAACACCATCGTCATGAGTGGCACGATGCTGCCGGTCAGACGGCCTTCCCCCATCCAGATGGTGTCGAAACCGAGGCTTTCGGCCGCTTGTGCGGTCCTCACCGCCTCGGGGAATGCTGCTCCGTCGCCACCACCTGAGATCAGGCCCCACTTCACCATGGTCACTCCGTTCCCGCGTTGTTCAGGTCACTGTTTCGCTCGACGGTAGGAGTCCCGTGTTTCGTCAGGTCGCGTCCGTTTGTGACGCGGGGATCAAGATCGATTACCGGACAATGAACTTGTCCCGGACCGCTTCAGCACGCCGATGAGCGTGCCTAGGGTGAGGCCATGAACCGACGGAACGACGCCGCTGCGTCCGACGTCACAGCGCTTCTCGTGGGCGCCGTGAGCGACCACACACCCCGTGGCATCGCCGCTGCCGTGCGCAAGCTGATCACCGCCGAGACGTTGCGGCCCATGGCCCGGCTGCCGACCGTCCGGAGCCTGGCAGGCGAACTGCACGTGAGCGCATCGACCGTCAGCGAAGCCTGGCGAATCCTGGCGCGCGAAGGGATGATCCGCAGCGCCGGACGCAACGGCACGGTGGTCCTGCGAGCCCGCGAGGTCGATGTGTCTGCCCGGCTCGAGCGCTCGACCTGGATCGTCGGTCGTCACGGCGTGGACCTGAGTTCAGGGACACCGGACAGCTCCCTGCTCCCCAGCATCGCGGCCGCCCTCAGCGACGTCGAGGTGGCGGGCATAGATCATTACCAGGTGACGTCGATCCTGCCCGAGCTCGAGGAGGTGATCCGCGAGGCATGGCGTGGGGTCGTCGGACCCGATCGTGTCACCATGACCCACGGCGCCTACGCGGGCGTGTCCGACACTCTGCGCGCCATCCTGCGCCCGGGTGACCGCGTGCTCGTCGAGAATCCCAGTGTTCCCGCCGTGATCGATCTGGTGGAGATGCTCGGTGCCGTCGCGGTGCCGGTCACACTCGACGAGAACGGCATCAACACACGCTCACTGGCCGCCGGTCTGCTCACTCGACCATCCGTTCTGATCCTGCAGCCTCGGGGGCAGAATCCGACCGGCATCTCGATGACCTGGGATCGGGCCGAAGAACTCGCTGCTCTGCTCGGCGCCACCAGGACCCTCGTCATCGAGGACGACCACTCCGGGGCGGTGTCGATCTCGGAACAGACCTCGTTGGCACGGTGGATCCCGGACCAGGTCGTGACGATCCAGAGTTTCTCCAAGTCGCACGGCCCCGACCTGAGACTCGCGGCAATGGGCGCGCCGCGCGACATCTTGCGCCGGATCGAACTGGCACGGCGACTCGCCGGCGGATGGGAGAGCATGCTGCTCCAGCGGGTCCTGCTCCAACTGTTGACCGACCCCGCGTCGATCCACGCGATCAGTCACGCCCGCCGCACGTACAAATGGCGCCGCCGGCTGCTGGCCGACGAGTGCCACCGACGGGGCCTGGAGACCTCGGGGGTGGACGGGCTCAATCTGTGGGTCTCGGTCGACCACGAGCATGCCGCGATGGCGCGACTCGCGTCCGCCGACATCGGAGTCTGCCCCGGTTCCTCCCTGATGTGGGACTCACCCGACTCCCACCATCTCAGGATCACGACCGCTCGCCTGTCCGATGCCGAGGCACCTCACGTCGCGGCCCTGCTCAGCGACACACCTGTCTCGCGCGGGACCGCGTGGCGAGCTGCCCGGTCCGGCTGACGGACCAACTGGAACCCACCGCGGAGTCAGGTGAGGACATCGATGTGAGGACCGACGAAGTCGCCGTCGTCCCCGATGTCCTCAGCCCACACCTCAGGCTTCTCCGCAGCGAACCGGTCGAGCAGCAATCTGGGAGCCGGATCGTCATGGACGACGACGTCGAGGCCGACACTGCGCAGGAAGCCGTCCACGGACTTGCCCGAGTTCAGGAAGTTCGTGATGCGGGCAGCACCGGTGGAATCCCCGATCACCACCTTCGGCAGCTTGTACAGCAGAGTCGTCCCGGTGCACATCGCACACGGTGAGTGCGTCGTGTAGAGCGTGCACTCACGGTAGACCGCCGGTGCGAGACGTCCGGCGTTCTCGTAGGCGGACATCTCCCCGTGCAGGAGCGGATTGCTGCGCTGCACGCGCGAGTTGTGGCCCGCACCGATGATCTCACCACGGTGGACGATGACGGCACCGATCGGGATCCCGCCTTCACGGTAGCTCTTCACCGACTGGTCGTAGGCCGCTTGCATGAAGGGGTCGTCAACGGTCAACTGAGGCAGGTCGGTCACGACAGGCTCGCTCTCTGTGGGGTACTGATGACAACGACGCTAGGGAGACGGTGTTACTCCGTCCGGCTGGCTCTGTGTCGGCCGTGTCACGAAGAAATACCGGACAACCAGGACCCTTTTCCACGTCCTCTTCGGCCCTAGCCTGACGACGTCATGACGACCACCACCAGCACGGAGAAACGCCTCCACGTCGGCCGGGCCACCGCCGCGCTCGCTCTGGGCACCTTCGTCATCGGCATGACCGAGTTCGTCACGATGGGTCTGCTTCCCGAGATCGGCGACGCGGTGGGCCGGACGCCCGCCGACACCGGCCGCATCATCGCGATCTACGCGTGTGGCGTCGTAGTGGGAGCGCCCTTGATCGTCGGACTCGTCACCCACCTACCGCGGCGGACCCTCGCCATGGGACTGATCCTGGCCCTGGGTGTGGGCAATCTGCTGACGGCGACGGCCACGAGTTACGAGAGTCTCGGCGCCTTCCGGTTCGTCGCGGGTCTACCGCACGCGGCCTACTTCGGGACGGCCCAGGTACTCGCCTCGTCGCTCGCGCCACCGGGACGGCAGGGCCGCGCCGTCGCCTACGTCGCCTTCGGCCTCACGTTGTCCGCGGTGACCGGCGTGCCATTCGGCACGTGGCTCGGACAGGTCGCCGGCTGGCGGACGTCGTTCGTCCTGATCTTCGCGCTGAGCGTCCTCGCGGCCGTGATGATCCGGCTTCACGTCCCGGCCGTTCCCGGTGACCGGAGTCTCAACGTGCGCGCCGAGTTGAGTGCTCTGAAACGGCCGCAGGTCCTGTTCGGCGCGGCGGGCGCACTGCTCACGGCCAGCGGCGTGTTTGCGATGTACTCCTACATCTCACCGCTCGTGACGGAGGCGGCGGATCTGTCCAGATCCACGATCCCGATCGCGATGCTGTTGTGGGGGTTGGGCGGGGTCGTCGGCGGTCTTGCGGCGGGACGACTCATCGACGCGGGACTCATCCGCGCGATCCTGGTCGGGAATCTCGTGATGGTCGGCCTGCTCGCGGCGCTCAGTTTCGCCGTATCGCTCCCGCCCCTGCTCCTCATGGCGATCTTCCTCATCGGGCTGGCCGGACCGCCCGCTTCGATCGGCTTCAACGTCCGCATCATGCGCGAAGCCGGGCGCGCCCAACTCCTCGCGGCGGCGCTGACCAGTGCCGCGTTCAATGCTGCCAACGGTCTGGGTGCGCTCGCCGGCTCGTGGACCGTGATCCACGGCCTCGGCTATGAGTCGACCGGCATCGTCGGGTCGATCATCACGTCCGTCGGCCTGGGTGTCTTCGTGGTCGGACTGCTCGTGGCGCGACGACCGCGAGCACGCGCATGACGCGGGTTGCCCCGAGTCGCCACGTGGCGGCCAAGCTCGTCCTGAGCCTGTGCGCATTCGTCGTGATCACCTCGGAATGGACCACGATGGGGCTCGTCGCCGACATTGCCGAGACGTTCGACCGCACGCCCGCTCAGACGGGCCGGTTCATCACCGCGTATGCGCTCGGGGTCATCGTCGGCACGCCCTTGCTGGTCGCGCTCGGCGCCTCCTTGCCGCGACGCGAGCTGACCGCCGCACTGCTCGCATGGATGGCAGCCGGAAACCTGGCCACATCGTTCGCCTCGACCCACGAGCGGCTGTGCGCTCTGCGCTTCCTCACCGCCATGCCGGCGGGCGCGATCCTCGGCACCTGCTCGCTCATGGCCGCATCGCTGGTACCTCCGGCCGAGCGTGGGCGCGCTGTCGCCCGGGTGTTCCTCGGACTCGCTCTCGCGAATCTGATCGGTTCACCGATGACGACCACGATCGGTCAACAGCACGGCTGGGCGTCGGCCTACCAAGTCGTCGCTGGATTGGCGGCCGTCGCTGCCGTCCTCGTCCTGATGCGTGTACCGCACACATCCCGCCACCCGGGGGCGAACCTGCGGTCCGAACTCGGAGCGCTCGCGAATCCGCGCGTACTCCGGCTCCTTGCTGCCGGGATGGTCTCGACAGCAGGAGTCTTCGCCACGTACGGCTACATCGCGCTGCTCGTCACGGAAGTCGCCGACCAGCCATCGTCTCTCGTGGCATGGCTCATCCTGGTTTATGGAATCGGTGGCCTTATCGGAAACCAGCTGGCCGGTCGATTGGCGCTGTGGGACCAGCACCGGGCCCTCGTGATCGGTCAGGCGCTTCTGGCCGTCACCTTGGTCTGGATCTCGCTGTTCTCGCCACAGATCGTGCTCTTGGCGGTGGGCGGCATCGTCCTCGGCAGCATCACTCCCATCGTGATCCTGATGCTTCAGCTGAACCTCATGCGTGCGGCTGACGGTGCCCCGCTGCTCGGCGCCGCCCTGAACAACTCAAGTCTCAACGTCGCCAACGCCGTGGGTGCCCTGCTCGGTTCGCTCATCATCGACACCAGCGGAAGTGCGCGCAGTGCTCCGCTCGCCGGTGCGGTTCTCGCCCTGATCGGACTGGCGATCATCGTGAGTCGACTTCCCACCCGAACGACCCTCGTGATCACGACACAACCGGAGAGGACATGACCCCCGTGTACGACATCATCGTCATCTATCGGCCACCGGCCGACCCCGAGGCGTTCGACGCCTACTACCGCGAGACCCACGTGCCCTTGGTCCATGCGATCCCCGGACTCGTGGAATTCACCTGGAACAAGATCGTGAGCGACGAACCCGATGCTCCCTACGTCGTGGCGCGGTTGACGTACCCCGACGCTCCGACTGCGGCCGACGCCAGCGCCTCCCTCGAGGGCATCGCCTGCAGCGCCGACGTCGCGAACTTCGGCCAAGCTGGTTCGGTCGCCTACGGGAGCCACCGGATGTGACGCTCGTGGGTTGTGGCTCACGAGGAAGCATTATCGAACGAAGTCAGGCCCCGTTTACCTCGTTGAGACTCGTCCGCAACCATCCTCGCTACGCCACGTGGTTACCGTGATCTTGTGATCACCTTCGATGCGTCACTGCTGAGGGCGCGCGGCGATGCCCTCGATGACCTGGTCGCCGAGGCCGGCCGGGTCCGCGACGAGGGCCTGGCCCTGGCCGGGCGGCCTGATGTCATCACGTGGTCGCGCAAGGTCTTCATCCCCGTCACGACGTTGTGCCGCGACCGCTGCCACTACTGCGTCTTCGTCGACACCCCCGGCAAGCTCGAGCGCAAGGGCATCGCGCCCTACCTGTCCGAGGAGCACGTCCTCGCGATCGCCCACCAGGGCGCTGCGCTGGGCTGCAAGGAGGCACTGCTGACCTTGGGCGACCGGCCCGAGGACCGCTGGGGCGTCGCGAGCGAGTGGCTGGACGCGCACGGCTTCGCCTCGACCCTCGACTACGTCGGCCACCTGGCGCGGCGCATCACTGCCGAGACCGGGCTGCTGGCCCACCTCAATCCCGGCGTCATGACGGCGGACGAGTTGCAGCGACTGCGCCCCACTGCTCCGTCGATGGGCATGATGCTCGAGACCACGAGCCGCCGGCTGTTCACCGAGCCCGGCGAGGCCCACTTCGGTTCGCCGGACAAGGACCCCGCGGTGCGGCTGCAGGTCCTGGAGGATGCGGGTCGGTTGCGCATCCCGTTCACGACGGGGTTGCTGGTCGGCATCGGCGAGACCGTCGACGAGCGGCTCGACACGATCCTGGCCCTGCGCGATCTGTCGGAGCGGCACGGCAGTGTGCAGGAGGTGATCGTCCAGAACTTCCGCGCCAAGCCCGCCACGGCGATGCAGGGGGTCGCGGACGCCGAGACCGATGCCTTCATCGCGGCCGTCGCCGTCACGCGCATCGTTCTGGGTCCCGATGCGCGCATCCAGGCGCCGCCGAACCTGTCCGATCCGGGCGAACTCGCGCGGCTGTTGGCCGCCGGGATCGACGACTGGGGCGGCGTCAGTCCGCTGACCGCCGACCACGTGAACCCCGAACGCCCTTGGCCCCAGGTCGACCAGTTGGCGGCCGCGACCGAGGCGGCCGGATTCACCCTACGGGAACGACTGACGGCCTATCCCCCGTACATCCAGCAGCGGGACGAGTGGATCGACCCGGGCCTGCACGACGCGGTCCTGAGGCTCGCCGACGAGGACGGCCTGGCCGCTGACCCGCTGGCAGTGACGTTTGCGGGGGCAACACGCCGTCAAGCACCCCGCAAACGTCACTCCCAGCGCGCCGAGCAGGACCCCGCGGGCCTCTCGGACGACGAGTACGTCCACCTCATGACGTCGACCGGCGCTGACCTCGACCGGCTGACGGGCCTCGCCGACGAACTGCGACGCACCGTGGCCGGTGCCACCGTGTCGCTGGTCCAGAACCGCAACCTCGGCTCGGACCAGGTCACGGACCCCGACCTGGTCGCCCAGGTCGCCGCCGATGCCGTGACACTCGGCGCGACCGAACTGTGCATCCAGGGCACGGCGCCGGCGGACACGCCCGACGACGTCTACGAACAGATCGCCCGTGCCGTCCGGTCGGCTGGACCAAGCCTGCACCTGCACGCATTCCGGCCGGCCGACGTGATCGACGGGGCCCGCCGCACGGGTCGCACGATCGAGCAGCAGTACGCGGCTCTCCGTGCGGCCGGCGTCGACACGGTGCCCGGCACCGGCGTCAAGGTGCTGGACGAGGCGCACCGGGCCGAACACTTCCCCGGCGACCTGCCCACCGACCTGTGGGAGCAGGCGATCCGGGCCGCGCACCGCCTCGGCCTGCGCTCGACGTCCGTGCTGTTCTACGGCCACGGCGAGACCCCGTTGCAGCGGGTGCGGCACCTGCGCCGGCTCCGCGGCATCCAGGAGGACACGGCCGGGTTCAACGAACTCGTCCCCATGGCCTTCCCCGGCGGCAGCCACGACACCGACCAGCACCGTGCCGTCCACGCGGTCGCGCGACTCATGCTGCACGGCAGCATCAACCACATCCAGGCCGCCTGGACGCGGCTGGGCGTCGACGGCGCCGAACTCGTCCTGCGGTCGGGGGCGGACGACCTCGGCGGAACCCTGTACGACGGCCGGGTCCTCCCCGAGGCGGGCGTCGAGTACGGCCAGGAACTGACGATCCAGACCGCACAGGGCATCGCGAACCGACTGGGCCGCCAACTGCGTCTACGCACGACGACCTACGGAGTGGCAGCGTGACAATGGTCCGGGTCGCCGTGGTCGGCGCCGGGTTCGCCGGAGTCGCGATGGCTCGCCGTCTGGCCGCCGCAGGCGAATCGTTCGTCGTGCTGGAGCGCCGACCCGGCATCGGCGGCACGTGGCACGACAACCGCTATCCCGGGGTCGCCTGCGACGTTCCCGCCCACCTGTACGGCTACTCCGACATCGCCCACCCCGGGTTCAGCCGCGTGTTCGCTCCCGGCGCCGAGATCCTGCAGTACCTCGAGGACGCGGCCGCGCCGATCGCCGACCGGATCATGCTGTCGACCGAACTCGAGAACGCCCAGTGGGACGGGACGCACTGGCAGGTGTCGACCTCTCGAGGGCCGGTCACGGCCGAGGTTCTGGTCATGGCGGCCGGGCGGTTGACCGATCCGCGCCTGCCCGACGTTCCCGGCGCGTTCGACGGCCCGGTCATGCACACGGCGCGCTGGGACGACGGCGTCGATCTCGACGGAGTCCGCGTGGCTGTCGTCGGCACCGGCGCGTCGGGCCTGCAGGTCGTTCCCGAGATCGCCCGTCGCGCCGCGTCTCTCGTCGTACTGCAGCGCAGCGCTCCGTACGTCATGCCGAAGGGCGACCGGGCGTACGCCGAGGCCGAGATCGCGCTGTTCGAGCAACAGCCCGAGCGCCTCACCAACCTGCGCCACGAACTGATGACCGAGACCGAGGGAGTCTTCGACCAGCGCGCCGGAGACGGTCGCGCCAAGGCTCGACAGCGCGCGCTGGACCATCTGGCCGACCGGGTGCCCGATCCCGTGCTGCGCGCCACACTAACCCCGGACCACGAGTTCGGCTGCAAGCGGGTCCTGTTCAGCGACGACTACTACGACACGCTGCGACTGCCGCACGTCCGTCTCGTGCCGGGCGCGCTCACCGGTTACGAGCCGAACGCGGTCACGGCCGCCGACGGTTCGCGCCACGAGGTCGACGTCGTGGTCGCCGCCACCGGCTTCAACACGACCCGTCAGCCCTACGCCGAACTGATCACCGGCCGCGACGGGATCGCGCTGGACCAGTACTGGTCACAGGGCATGCGCGCCTTCGCCTCCACCGCGGTGCACGGCTTCCCGAACCTGTTCGTGCTGGACGGGCCGAACGCGACGCTGGCCCACAACTCGGCGGTGCTGATGATCGAGGCCCAGGCCGACTACGTGGCCTCGGCACTGCCGTGGACCGCCGGGGGCCCCGTCGAGGTGTCGATCGACGCCGAGCAGGCCTACATCGACGAGTTGGACCGCCGCAGCGGCGTGTGGACCTCGGGCTGTCACAACTGGTACGTCGACGAGCGCAGCGGGCGCCAGGTGTTGCTGTGGCCGGGCAAGGCGCAGGAGTTCCGCGACCGGTTCGGCCACTTCGACCCTGCCCCCTTCGGCCTGGCGGAGACCGCCGGTGCGTGACCGCCGGCGACGGCTGTGGACCGTCATCATCCCGGTGAAGCCCTCGTCAGTGGGCAAGTCGCGGCTGGAGGTGCCCAGCATCGATCGGTCGACCCTGGCGCGGGCCATCGCTCTCGACACGATCGACGCGGCAGCCGAGGTCGCTCGGGTCGTCGTCGTCACGTCGGACCCGATGATCACCGCGCCGGGAGTCACGGTCGTCGCCGAGCCGGCGCCCCGAGGGATCGCGGCAGCGATCGCCGACGGACTGGCCGAGGTACCCGGCGATCGGCGCGCCGTCCTGCTGGGCGACCTCCCCGGACTGCTGCCCGGAGACCTGGCCCAGGCGCTGGAGCTGGCCGAGGGCACACCGCTGGGCGCCGTTCCCGACGAGGAGCGTCAGGGCACCACCCTGGTCACCGCACTCGAGGGCGACCTGCCGGCCGCGTTCGGACCCGGATCGTGGCGACGACACCTGGCGTCCGGGTTCGTCGAACTACCGGTCCCGACCTGGTCGACCTTGCGGCGCGACGTCGACCACGCCGAACACCTGACCGGAACACTCGGTCCTCGCACGACCGCCGTACTCGGCCGGGGCGTGTGACCCACTCGTTACCGTGGACGGCATGCGCAGACTGACGGCCTTGGTGTTCGCGGCGATCCTGCTGGCCGGTTGTGCCTCCGAGGATCCCGACCCCGGCACACCCACGGAATCGACCAGCACCGGACCCGAGGACACGATCGACGTGCTGGGCGCCTGGACCGCCGAGCCGCTGGACGAGTCGAGCGGGGCCCTCACCCTGACGCTGTCCGACGACAACTCCTACTCCATCACCGATGCGTGCATCGAACTCCCGGGCCGTTGGGCGCTGGAGGGCGGTCGCGTCCTGCTCACCCCGTCCGAGGACGGCATCGTCCAGTGCGATCCGGACGCCGACCTGCCGGACCTGCCCGATGAACTCGTGGTGCAGGGCGATCAGTTGGTCCCCGAGGGAGACGGCCCGACCTTCAGCCGCTGAGTCCGGGATCTCCTAGATCTTTCTCGGTTCAGTGGGTGTAGCCCAGCGTGAACCTGCCGACGGCGGCGTCCGGGTGGGTTCACGGTGGGCGGTGGATGTGCGTCCGTTGCTGGCGGCGAGGTGGACGCTGAGCCACCGGCACTCGGGGACCGACCCAAACGGCGGTGCGTGAGCGTCGGTCTTCGACACGGAATGGACGCTGAGCCACCACGTAGAAAGATCCGTCCCCCCACGGCAAGGCGCAGCCTCCCACCAGCTCGACACGCAGGCTCCTCGCCCAGCCATTCGATCGCCGAACCCGGCGAGCGCCTCAGCGGTCCCGCAGGCGCGGCGCCAGGTCCCGCTCGAACTGCTCGAGGAAGCGGGTCTGGTCGTGCCCGGGGCCATGGAAGACCAGGTGGTTGAAGCCCCAGTCCACATACTGGCCGATCATCGCGACCACCTCGTCCGGGTCGGAACCAACGATCCACCGCTTCGCGATCTGCTCGATCGGCAGCGCGTCCGCCGCGGCCTCCATCTCGACCGGGTCGGTGATGGAGTGCTTCTGCTCCGGGGTCAGCGACAGTGGCGACCAGAACCGCGTGTTCTCGAGCGCGAGGTCGGGATCGGTGTCGTAGGACAGCTTGATCTCGATCATCCGGTCTCCGGCGTCCGGATCGCGCCCCGCAGCCTCGGCGCCCTCGCGGAACGCCGGCATCAGCTTGTCGGTGTACAGCTCCGGGTCCTTGCCCGAGGTACAGATCGACCCATCACCGGCCCGACCGGCGTACTTGGCCACCACGGGCCCGCCGGCCGCGACGTACACCGGGATCGGTTCCTCCGGTCGGTCGTAGATCGACGCGTCATGGGTCGAGTAGTAGTCGCCTTCGAACGACACCCGCTCGTCGGCCCACAGGGCCCGCATGAGCCGCACCGACTCGCGCAGCCGGGCGAAGCGCTCTTTGAACGGCGGCCATTCCTGCTCGCCGGCACCTCGGAACCCGGTGGCGATCTCGTTCAGGGCCTCACCGGTGCCCACGCCCAGCACGATCCGGCCGGGGTACAGGCACCCCATCGTCGCGAACGCCTGGGCGATCACGGCCGGGTTGTAGCGGAACGTCGGTGTCATGACCGAGGTACCGATGACGACCTTGCTGGTGCGCTCACCGACCGCGGTCATCCACGCGAGCGAGAACGGCGCGTGTCCGCCGGCGTGTCGCCAGGGTTGGAAATGGTCGCTGGTCCACACCGACTCCATCCCGTGCTGCTCGGCGGCGACGGCGTACTCGACCAGATCACGCGGGCCGAACTGCTCGGCCGAGGCCTTGTATCCCAACTTCAACGGCTGACCCATCAGGACTCCTTCGTGGCGTGGGCGGCGGCATAGACCAGCTTGCGATTGATTCCGGTGCGACGCGAGACGTCGGCGATCGCGTCCTTGCGGCTGAGGCCCTCGGCGCGAGCCTCGTCGACCAGTTCGGCCAGATCCGACTCGTCGAGTTCGGGCGCGGCTTCACGCTCGGCCCCCGAGACCACGATCGTGATCTCGCCGCGAACCCGCTCGCCCTCGCCGGCCCAGTCCGCCAGTTCGGACAGCGGGCCGCGGACGACCTCCTCATGGGTCTTGGTCAGTTCGCGGCACACGGCAGCACGCCGGTCGGGCCCGAACGCCTCGACCATCGAGACCAGGGTCTGGGCCGTGCGGTGCGGGGACTCGAAGAACACCATCGTGCGTTGATCGGCCGCGAGCGCCGCCAGCGTGCGTCGTCGTTCACCGGGTTTGCGGGGGACGAACCCCTCGAAGCAGAACCGGTCGACGGGCAGTCCCGACACGGCCAGCGCCGTCAGCACGGCGGACGGTCCGGGGATCGCGGTGACGGGCAGGTCCTCGGCCACCGCCGCGGCCACGATCCGATAGCCGGGGTCCGACACGCTGGGCATTCCCGCGTCCGTGACCAGTACGACCGTGCGGCCGGCGCGCAGCTCGTCCAGGAGATCGCTCGTGCGCTGGACCTCGTTGCCCTCGAAGTAGGAGACGATGCGAGCCGTGACGTCGACGCCCAGATCGCTCGCGAGGCGCCGGAAGCGGCGGGTGTCCTCGGCCGCGACGACGTCCGCGTCCGTCAGTGCGGCGGCCAGCCGGCCGGATGCGTCGGCCACCGTTCCGATGGGGGTCGCGGCGAGGATCAACACCCCTCGATCCTGCCACGCGACCCAGCGCTCCGGCAGCCGCGAAGGTAACTGTGAGTTGCCCCTCTCCCGCTCCGATGCGTTGCTGGCTAGGGTGTGCGGGTGACTGTGCTCGACAAGATCAGCCTGCGGGCCTGGGGATGGATCGCACCTATCGCCATCGCACTGGTGGCCTTCGTGCTCCGCGTCTGGAAGGTCTCCAGCCCGAAATCACTGACCTTCGACGAGACCTACTACGCCAAGGACGCCTGGGGCTTGCTGAACTGGGGCTACGCCCGGGACGGTCTCGAGGACGCCAATCAGCGGATCATCAACGGCGAGACCGACGTCTTCACGAAGGATCCGACCTGGATCGTCCACCCCGACGGCGGCAAGTGGCTCATCGCGATCGGTGAGAAGTTCTTCGGGCTCACACCCCTGGGCTGGCGCTTCGCGGCGGTCGTCGTCGGTTCGCTCACCGTCCTGGTGCTGGCGCGGCTGATCCTGCGGCTGACCGGATCGTTGGCGCTCGGCTGCCTGGGCGGCCTGTTGCTGACGTTCGACGGCCTGCACTTCACGATGTCGCGGATCGCGCTGCTCGACGTCTTCCTGACCTTCTGGCTGGTCTGCGCGGTCGCGTGTGTGGCAGCCGACCGGGACTGGCTCTCGCGCAAGCTCGCGGTCGACCACCGCTTCTGGCTGTGGCGGCCGTGGCTGCTGGCCGCCGGTGCCAGCTTCGGCATGGCCGTGGCCACGAAATGGAGCGGTCTGTACGTCTTGGCCGCCTTCGGCATCACGGTCGTGTGCTGGGAGGTCTGGGCCCGCGGCAAGGTC
>CAYYQO010000026.1:3221-26001 GCA_964473845.1 uncultured Aeromicrobium sp. | reverse complement strand
CCGTCCGCAACGCCACACCCCCTGACCGCACCGCTCACCGCCGACCCGACACTTCGCCCCCACGACGAGGCGCAGCCTCCCACCAGCTCGATACACGATCTCGCTTCGCTCGCTCGCACTCGATCAGAGTGCATCGGCGAGCGAGTAGCGAGGGACGAGCGGGCGTATCGAGATCCCGCACCTATCCCGGATCAGCGAAGCTTCGCCGACCGGTCCCGTGCCGCGTCGTACAGGTACGACTCCGCCCCGCGCACGTCCTTGGCCAGTGCTGGGCCCACCAGGATCACGGCGCCGTGGCGCAGTCTGGCGGTCTCGACCGCGTCACCGATGTCCGCCAGGGTCCCGCGCAGGACGACCTGATCGGGCTGACTGGCATGGAACACGACGACCACCGGACACTCGGCGCCGTAGTGGGGCGCCAGTTCGGCCGCCAGTTCCCGCGTCCGGGTGATCGCGAGGTGCAGCGCCAGGGTCGCGCCGGTCGCGGCGAAGGCGGCGAGCCGCTCTCCGTCGGGCATGACCGTCGAGCGGGCCTGAGCACGGGTGATGACGACCGACTGGGCCACCTCGGGCACGGTCAGTTCGGCGCCGAGGACCGCGGCAGCGGCCGCGTAGGCGGGCACGCCCGGGCACACGTCCCACGGCACGCCGTGTGCGTCCAGTCGACGCGCCTGCTCGTGCAGGGCCGAGTACACCGACGGGTCGCCGGAGGTCAGCCTGACGACGGACAGGCCCGCCGCGTGCGCATCCACCAACTCGGCCGTGATGCGGTCCAGGTCCAGGTCCTGGGTGTCGACCAGCCGGGCGTCGTCACGGCAGTGCGACAGGATGGACTGGTCGAGATACGTCCCCGGGAACAGGACGACGTCGGCCGTGGACAACAGATCGACCGCACGCAGGGTCAGCAGATCGGCGGCTCCCGGGCCGGCTCCCACGAAATGCACCGTCATCGCGCTTCCTTCCGTACGGCCCACTGCGTGATGGCGCGGGCCGGCTTCCACCCGCTGAAGGCGCCGAGCCGGTCGACGTGCTCGACCTGCAGGCGCGTCATCTCGCCGCCGAGTTCGGTGTGCAGGTCCTCGACCACCCGAACGGTCTCGCGCGCGACGGCATGGGCAACCAGCACGCCACCGGGACGCAGCGCGGACCACGCCGAGTGGACGGCCGCCTCGGTGACACCGCCGCCCAGGAACACCGCATCGGGGGTCGGGAGGTCGGGGGAGTCCAGCGCCCGGGGAGCCTCGTCGCGCAGCACGCGCAGCCCGGGTACGCCCAGTCGCAGGGCGTTTGCCTCGATCCGGTCCGCACGTTCGGGGTCGCGTTCGACGGCCCACGTCGTACCGGTGCCCGACAGCAGCATCCATTCGATGCCGACGGATCCGGCGCCGGCGCCCACGTCCCACAGCACGCCGCCCGGAAAGGGTGAGAGTCGGGACAGCGCGCTGGCCCGCACGTCGCGTTTCGTCAGCTGGCCGTCATGGTCGAACGACTCGTCCGGCAGTCCCGGGGCCGCGGGCAGCGCGGGACCGACGCACTCGATCGCGAGGACGTGGAGACGCGGGACCGCGGCCGACCAGTCGGCGGCGGTGCCGATGATGTGCTGCTCGTCGGCGGAGCCGAGTCTTCCGAGCGCCGTCATCGTGCTGGCGCCGTGTCCCAGGCCCGTGAGGATCGTCGCGACGGCGCGCGGCGTGCTCTCGTCGGCCGACAGCACCAGGAGCCGACGGCGCGGTGCGACGAATCGGGCGAGCGTGCGGTGGTCGCGGATCACGGTGACGGTCTCGGCGGCCCATCCCAGGCGTGCGCGCGCGAGCGACACGGACGACACGGCGGGCTCGATCGCCACCCGCTCGGGACCGAGGAGGTCGGTCAGGGTGGTGCCGATCCCGGCGACGAGCGGGTCGCCCGAGGCGAGTGCCACGACGGTGCCGCCGACCTCGGCGAGCAGGTCCGGCAGGCCGGTGCGCAGCGGCGACGGCCAGACCGTGCGGCGCTGACCGGTGACGGCGGGGACCAGCGCCAGATGCCGCTCGCCGCCGAGCAGGACGTCAGCCGCCAGCACCTCGGTCCGGACGGCTTCGGGCAGCGTGCTCCAGCCGTCGTCGCCGATGCCGATGACCCGGATGCGTGACATGCCCGTCACGGTACACAGAGGCGGCGGCCATCCCTTGACCACGCCGGGGTGGTCGACCGCCGGTCGCCTAGACTGCCGGAGTCAGGCCCGAGGTGCCCCTGCGGGGGAGAATCGGGAAGCCGGTGTGAATCCGGCACAGGGCCCGCTGCGGTGATCCGGCCACATGGCCGGTAAGTCCGAAGACCGGCCTCGGTGCCTGAGGACGCTCGTGATCGCGAGTGTCCCCGATGGCACAGAGCGCGGGAGCCCCGAATGCCACTTCAGTACCCCTTCAGCGCCGTCGTCGCGGCCGACGACATGACGCTGGCCCTTCTGCTGGTCGCGGTCTCGCCCGAGATCGGCGGTGTGCTCGTGCGTGGCGAGAAGGGAACTGCCAAGTCCACGGCGGTGCGCGCCCTGGCGGCCGTCCTGCCACCCATCGAGGTGCGCGAGAACGATCGCTTCTCGGTCGACCCGCACGACCCGCAACCCCTGTCGCCCGACGCCCCGTACGGTCCGGCGACGGTGGTCGAGCGGCCGGTCCGGCTCGTCGAGCTGCCGGTCGGCGCCACCGAGGACCGGGTGCTGGGCTCGCTCGACCTGCAGCGCGCGCTGGGTGACGGTGTCGCCCAGTACGAACCGGGGCTGTTGGCGAAGTCCCATCGCGGCATCCTCTACGTCGACGAGGTCAACCTGCTGCATGACCACCTCGTCGACGTGCTGCTGGACGCCGCCGCCACGGGTCGCGCCAGCATCGAACGCGACGGCGTCTCGGTCGAGCACGCGGCCCGGTTCGTGCTGATCGGGACGATGAACCCCGAGGAGGGTGAGCTGCGGCCCCAACTGCTGGACCGCTTCGGACTGGCCGTGGACGTCAGCGCTCCGGCCGATCCGCACCTGCGGGCCGAGGTGGTCCGCCGGCGCATCGCCTTCGACGCCGATCCGGCGACGTTCGTCGTCCGGTTCCAGGAGGACGAGGCGCAGCTGCGGCATCAGGTGATCGCCGCGCGTTCGCAGCTGCCCAAGGTCGACCTGAGCGAGGAAACTCTCGTGCAGATCGCCGAGATCTGCTCGGCGTTTGGCGTCGATGGTCTGCGCGCCGACATCGTGATGGCGCGGACCGCCGTGGCGCACGCGGCGTGGCAGGGCCGCAGCGACGTCACGACCGAGGACCTCCGGGTCGCGGCGCGGCTGGCGCTGCCGCACCGGCGGCGGCGCAATCCTTTCGATGCCCCCGGTATCGACGAGGAGCAGTTGGACGACCTGCTGCCCGAGGATCCGAACGACGGACCCGACGACGATCCAGACGGCGGAGGCGGCGACGGCGACGGCGACGACGGGGGAGCACCTCCGCCGTCCGGCCCACCGTCCGACGGTGCCGATCAGGCTCCCGAGGAACCTCAGGGCGGCGAGCCGGGAACCGCGCCCGCCACCACGGCTCCCGTCGGACAGACCTACCGCACCCGCGTCCTGCGGGCCCAGGGCGTCGGCACCGGCACGGCCGGCCGTCGGTCGCGAGCGGTGACCGACCGCGGTCGGCGGATCGGCGCCGCCCCCCGAGGTGCGACCGAAGGCGCGATCCACCTGGTCGAGACGATCCGGGCCGCCGCGCCGCACCAGGCCGGCCGCGGTCGCCGTGGGGGACCGCTCGCGCTCGAGGCCCAGGATCTGCGTCGAGCCGTTCGTGAGGGTCACGAGAGCAATCTGGTGCTGTTCTGCGTGGATGCCTCGGGCTCGATGGCCGCCCGTCGCCGGATGGAGGCGGTCAAGACCGCGATCTTGTCGCTGTTGCTCGATGCCTACCAGCGCCGCGACAAGGTCGGTCTGGTCACGTTCCGCGGTGCCGGGGCCGAACTCGCCCTGCCGCCGACCGGGTCGGTCGAGATCGCCGCCAAGCGGCTGCGTGAGTTGCCGGCGGGTGGCCGGACACCGCTGGCCGAAGCACTCGCCACGTGCGCCGAGGTGGTGCGGGTCGAGCAGTTGCGTGATCCGCGGCGCCGGCCACTGCTGGTGCTGGTCACGGACGGTCGGGCGACGAGTGGGCCCGACGCGGTGGGCCGTTCGCAGCGGGCCGCCGCCCACGTGGCCGGCCTCGGTATCTCGACGGTGCTGGTCGACTGCGAGACCGGGCGGTTCAGTCTCGGTCTGGCCGGTGAACTGGCCCGGCTGCTGGGTGCTGAACACGTTCCGCTGACCGATGTCAGTGCCGACGCGCTCACGCAGATCGCCCACGATCGCCTCGAGGGGAGTGCCGCCTGATGCCGAAGGGTCAACCGCTCTCCGTTCCCGACGACGGTCTGTCCACGCGTCAGCGCAGGAACCAGCCGCTGCTCATGGTGCACACGGGCGCCGGCAAGGGGAAGTCGACGGCGGCGTTCGGGCTCGCTCTGCGTGCCTGGAACCAGGGCTGGGACATCGGCGTGTTCCAGTTCGTCAAGTCGGCCAAGTGGCGCATCGGCGAGCAGACCGTGCTGGAGCGACTCGGCGAGCTGCACCAGCAGACCGGCGAGGGCGGCCCGGTCGAGTGGAACAAGATGGGCTCCGGCTGGTCCTGGTCGCGCAAGCAGGGAGATGACGAGGACCATGCTCAGGCGGCCGCCGAGGGCTGGGCGGAAGTCAAGAGACGGATCTGCGAGGAACGTCACGATCTTTATGTGCTGGACGAGTTCACATATCCGATGGCATGGGGTTGGGTGGATGTCGACGACGTGGTCGAGACCCTGGTGAACCGCCCGGGCCGCCAGTACGTCGTGATCACGGGACGCCGCGCCGACCAGCGCCTGCTCGATGCGGCCGACCTGGTCACCGAGATGACCCAGGTCCGGCATCCCTTCGAACGTGGCCAGAAGGGACAGAAAGGCATCGAATGGTGAGTATCCCGCGACTCGTGCTCGGCGCCCCTGCGTCGGGACACGGCAAGACGACGGTGTCGACCGGCATCATGGCGGCGCTGTCGCGGCGCGGGATCTCCACGACCGGCCACAAGGTCGGTCCCGACTACATCGATCCGGGCTATCACGCGCTCGCGACGGGGCGGCCGGGGCGCAACCTCGACCCGTTCCTCGTGGGTGAGGACCGGGTCGCGCCATTGCTCGCGCACGGAGCCGCCGATGGCGACGTCGCGGTGGTCGAAGGGGTCATGGGTCTGCACGACGGTCGCCTCGGTACCGCGGGGTTCTCCTCGACGGCCCACGTGTCCCGGCTGACCTCCAGCCCGGTCGTCATCGTGGTCGACGTGTCTCACGCCTCGCGCACGATCGCGGCGATGGTGGACGGGGTCGCCCGATTCGACGCGGGCGTCCACGTCGCCGGCGTGATCCTCAACCGGGTCGCCTCGCACCGGCAGTCGGCCGAGATCCGCGGGGCCTTGCGCACCACTGGTCTGGCGGTCGTGGGTGAACTCGGTCGGGACAGCCGTCTGCACGTGCCCTCGCGACACCTCGGTCTGGTTCCGGCCGCCGAGCGTGGCGAGGCCGCACAGACGCTGGAGACCCTGGCCGACGTGGTCGAGGAGGGCATCGACCTGGATGCCCTGCTGTCCATCGCCCGGTCGGCGCCTGCGCTCGCCGCCGAGCCCTGGGACGCGCGGCGCGAGCTCTCGCCGGTGACGAGCACGTCGCCACGGATCGCCGTCGCCGGTGGCCGGGCCTTCACGTTCCGCTATGCCGAGAACGTCGAACTGTTGCAGGCCGCCGGGTGTGAGGTCGTCGAGTTCGACCCCCTCGTCGACGAATCGCTGCCGAGCGGGATCGCGGGCCTCTACCTCGGCGGCGGATTCCCCGAAGTTCATGCGGCGGAACTGTCGGCGAACCGCCGGCTCCGCGAGGACCTGCGCAGTGCCGTCCTGGACGGCGTCCCGACGGTCGCCGAGTGCGCCGGCCTGTTGTACCTGTGCCGCACGCTGGACGGACGCCCCATGGCCGGGGTCGTGGATGCCGACGCCGAGATGACGTCCACGCTGAGTCTGGGTTACCGGTCGGCGACGGCGGCCAACGATCATCTGCTGGCAGGATCAGGAGACAGCGTGACCGGTCATGAGTTCCATCGCACCCGGGTCGAGCCGGTGTCGGGCCCCGCGGCCTGGTCGTGGCAGACCGACGGCGCCCGGGTCGAGGAGGGTTTCGCCGACGATGCGTTGGTCGCCTCGTACCTGCACGTCCACTGGGCCGGCCATCGCGACCACGCCCAGCGTTTCGCTGCCGCTGCCGCCGAGTTCGGCGGGCGCGCCCTGACGTCCGCACCCCCGCAGGAAGCCCCTGCCCAGGAAGCCCCCACCGAGGAAGTGCGGGCGCAGGTCGAGCCGGTCCCGAGCGCGCCGGTCCTGACTCGGGCGGCACCGCTCGCGGACCCGCTGCGGCACCACGGCGACGTCGAGGCCACCGAGGACGTGATCGACTTCGCGGTGAACGTGCACGAGGACGGTCCGCCGCAGTGGCTCGTGGACCGGATCCGCAGCAGCGCCGACGATGTCGCCAGATACCCCGATCCGACCTCGGTCACCGCTGCGGTCGCCCGGCACCATGGCCGCCCGACCGGCGAGGTGTTGTTGACGGCCGGTGCTGCCGAGGCGTTCACCCTCGTCGCTCGAGCGAGGCCCTGGCGGCGCCCGGTCGTCGTGCATCCCCAGTTCACCGAGCCCGATGTCGCGCTCGAGGCCGCCGGTCGCGACGTGACTCGGGTCGTCCTGGATGCCGAGAACGGTTTCCGGCTCGATCCGCAAGCGATCCCGCTGGATGCCGATCTCGTGGTCATCGGCAATCCGACCAACCCCACGGGCGTGCTGCATCGCGCGGACCAGATCCTCACGCTCGTCCGACGCGGTCGGCTCGTCGTGGTCGACGAGGCCTTCATGGACGCGATCGTGGACGAGCCGGAGTCGTTGGTCGCGCGACGTCACCGCGGGCTGCTGGTGGTGCGCAGCCTCACGAAACTGTGGGCGATCCCGGGAGTACGCGCGGGCTACGTCTCCGGTGACCCCGAGGCCATCGACGAACTGCGGACGCATCAGCCGCCGTGGAGCGTGTCGGCCGCTGCCCTCGCGGCCACCTCGGCGATTGTCGAGGACCAGACCGATGAGGCCGGACGACGGGCGGCGGGGCTCCGTTCGGCCACCGACGAATTGGTCGCCGCCCTGGACAAGATCGGCCTGACAGCCGTCTCGGGTGCCGCGCCCTTCGTCCTGGTGCGCGTGCCCGAAGGCATCCATGCCGCCCTGCGCACGCAGGGATTCGCCGTGCGCCGGGCGGACACCTTCCCGGGTCTGGACGACAACTGGATCCGCATCGCGGTGCGCCGTCCCGCGACGTGTGCACCCTTGCTGGCTGCGCTGGAGACGCTCACGAGGAGTGCGCGATGAGCGCGCGTCAGCGTGTCGTCGTGACGTGGGGCGACGGCTCGGCCGCCGCCAAGGTCCACGCCTTCGTCGGGGAGGGCGCCGCGGTCACGGTGGTCGCCCCTGAGGTCTGTGCCGCGATCGCCGACCTGGCGGACCGGGGCCTGATCGAGTGGCAGCAGGAGCCGCTGACCCTGCAGGACGTCGCGTCCGCCGAACTGGTCGTGAACCGGCCCATCGCGGGCGATGCGCCGGTCGAGGGTGTGATCGCGCCGGGCGAGGTCGTCCTGGTCGGCGGAGGGCCCGGCGACCCGGGTCTGTTGACCGTCGCCGGTCGTGAGGCCTTGGCCTCCGCCGACGTCGTGGTCGCCGACCGGCTCGCACCGCTGGCCGCGCTGGCGGAACTGGGCCCGGACGTCGAGATCATCGACGTCGCCAAGGTGCCGGGCGGCCGCCAGACCTCACAGCAGACCATCAACGCGCTGCTCGTCGATCATGCTCGCGCGGGACGACGGGTCGTGCGTTTCAAGGGCGGCGACGGTTTCGTCTTCGGGCGCGGGGGCGAGGAGGTCGAGGTGTGCCTCGCCGCGGGAGTGCCCGTACGCGTCATTCCCGGCGTCAGTTCGTCGATCGCCGCGCCCGCGCTCGCGGGAATCGCGGTCACGCACCGCGGCCTGACCCAAGGGTTCTCCGTCGTCTCGGGGCACGTACCGCCCGGTCATGCCGAGTCGACCGTCGACTGGCCGGCTCTGGCCCGGTCGGGCACGACGATCGTCGTGCTCATGGGGGTGCGTCATCTCGCATCGATCTGCGCGGCGCTCATCGAGGCGGGACGCGACCCCCAGACGCCTGCGGCCATCGTGGCGGACGGCAGTCTGCCGAGCCAGCGCAGCCTCGTCGCGGATCTGACGACGATCGCCGACCGGGCGAAGGCGGCCGAGATCGGTTCGCCCGCCGTGACCGTCATCGGAGACGTCGTGAGGACCACGGATCCGGCTCTGTTAGCCTGACGCTGATCTTGGCCGAGGAAGCCGGTGGAATTCCGGCACAGTCGCGCTACTGTGACATCCGCTCTCCAGCAGGGGAACCGGGTGGAGTCAGACCCGACGCCGGGATCGCCCCATCAACCAGGGACGCAGTCATCCCACAGGAGGCACTCACATGAGCCATGTCGCATCCCCCGTTGCCGACCACGGCAGCATCCCCACCATCCCGCTCGGTCAGATCGCGCCGTGGGCGCTGTTCTTCGGCCTGTTCGCCCTCGTGGTGCTGTTCCTGGTCACGTCCGACCAGGGCGCGATCTCGATCCCGGCGGGCAACGCCATCCACGAGTGGGTCCACGACGGACGCCACCTGCTCGGCTTCCCGTGCCACTGAGGTCTGATCACATGACGCTCAACGCACGCAATTTCCTGATCCTGGGCATGATCGCCGGCCTCGTCGCCGGGATCTTCACCTTCGCCGTCGGCAACGTGTTCGGCGAGCCCCATGTCGAGACCGCGATCGAACTCGAGGAGTCCGGCGCCTCGGCCCTCCCGGTGCTTGGTCACGGCAAGGGCGTCGGTGTCGACGTCGCCACCCTCGCCACGCACGGCGACGAGGAGGACGGCTTCACGGCCGAGGTCTCGCGCAGCAACCAGCGCACGTGGGGTCTGTTGACCGCGACGGTGGCGGTCGGCGTCGCCCTCGGTGGCCTCGTCGCGCTCGTCTCGGCCGCCCTCGTGGGCCGCATCGGCAGGCTTCGGCCCAGCCAGACCGTCGGCCTGGTCACGCTGGTCGGCTTCGTCTCCGTCTCGTTCGTGCCGTTCCTGAAGTACCCGGCCACGCCGCCCGCGGTCGGCAGCGGTGACACGATCGGTCACCGTACGGGCGTGTACTTCGGCTTCCTGTTCGTGTCGCTGCTCGCGGCGGTCGTCGCCGTGTACGTCGGTCACCGGCTCAGCGCTTCGACGAGCCTGTTCGCCGCGATCGTGTCGGCCGCGGCGATCTACGTCGTCCTCGTGGCCGTCGCGGGTGAACTGTTCGCCACGGTCAACGAGATCGGCGACTTCCCCGCGGACGTGCTCTGGTCCTTCCGGGTCAGTTCGCTGCTGACGATCACCACGATGTGGGCCACGATCGGACTCGTCCTGGCCGGTCTCGTGGGTCGCCGCACGGCTCAGCTGGACGCCGAGGTGGCCCGGAAGGATCTCGCGGCCAGCCTGTGAAGGCCCGGGTCGCCGGTCTCGTGGCCGGCTTCGTGCTCGATCGCGCGATCGGCGACCCCCGCCGCGGCCATCCGGTCGCCGTGCTCGGTCGGGGTGCGGCGCGGCTCGAGTCCGCGCTGTATGCCGACCGGATCGGCCGGGGCGTGCTGTTTTCGGCGGTGCTCGTCGGCGGCGGGACGGCCACGTCGGTCGTCACTGAACGAGCGCTGAGGCACCATCCGGTCGCCCTGGCCGGCGTCACTGCTGCCGCCACGTGGGCGGCCCTCGGCGGCCGAACGCTTGGGCTCGAGGCGAGCACGGTCCACGGACTGCTCGAGGCCGACGACCTGGCGGGTGCCCGCCGACGGCTGACCCATCTGGTCGGCCGCGACACCCGGTCCCTCGACCCCGACGGCATCGCCCGCGCGGCCGTCGAATCGGTCGCCGAGAACACCAGCGACGCCGTGGTCGCGCCGCTGCTGTGGGGTGGGGTCGCGGGGGTGCCCGGACTGGTCGGCTACCGGATCGCGAACACCCTCGACGCCATGGTGGGCCACCACCAGCCCCGCTACGAGTTGTTCGGCAAGGCGTCCGCGCGTCTGGACGACCTGCTCAACGTCGTGCCGGCCCGCCTGGCCGCACTGCTGACCGTGGTGGTCGGCGGCCGACCCGCGCAGACCCTGCAGGCATGGCGGACGTATGCGGACCGCCATCCCAGCCCCAATGCCGGCCGGATCGAATCGGCGTTCGCCGGTGCCCTCGGCCTGACGCTGGGTGGTCGGAATCGCTACGGCGACACGGTCGAGGACCGCCCCGAACTGGGGGACGGACGACCACCGACGCCGGATGACATTCCGACTGCCGTTCGTCTGGCCGATCGGGTCGACCTGGCGGCCCTGGTCGTCGCGGTCAGTCTCGCGCTCGTACCCAGGCGGCGGCGGCCGCGGCATCGTTGACCGTCTCGGCGTCCGGCAGTACTGTCCGCCGGACGATCACGACGGGGACCCCCAGGTCGTCGGCGGCCTGCATCTTCGGCCAGGTGTACGAACCGCCGGAGTCCTTCGTGACCAGGACGTCGGCCCGGTGGCGGCGCAGTGTTGCCAGTTCACCGCCGAGCTCGTAGGGTCCTCGGTCGGTCACGAGCGTCCAGGCCCGGGGCAGGTCGTGGTCGGGCCTGTCGACAACCCGGACCAGCGCTTCGTGGTCCGCCAGGGGGCCGACGAATCGGGGGAGTGACTGGCGACCCACCGTGAGGAACGGGCGACGCCCCAGGCTCGCGGCGACGCGCGCGGCCTCGTCGTGGTCGGACACCCAGTGCCAGTTCTCGGCACCCGGCTCGGCTGACCACCCGGGGCGTTCCAGGCGCAGTAGTGGGATGTTCTCGGCCGCGCAGGCCTCGACCGCGTTGCGGGACATCCCGACCGCGAACGGATGCGTGGCATCGACGACGGCGTGGACCAAATCCGCACGCAGGAAGTCACGCAGGCCCTCGACTCCGCCGAAGCCGCCGATCCGGACCTCGCCGACGGGCAGGCGTGGCCGGGCGACCCGACCGGCCAACGAGGACACGAACGTGACCGACTCGTCCTGCAGCAGGCGGGCCAGCGCGCGTCCCTCCGACGTGCCGCCCAGGATCAGGACCTTCACGCGATGCCTCCCGGTGGCAGGGTCGGCAGGCCGGCCGGCGCGCCCCGTCCGATCAGGTCGATGATCGCGCCCATGTCCAGATGGGCTTCGGCGAGGTCGGCCAGCGCCTCGAGGCGGTTCTCGCGTGCGGTCGAGAAGGAGACTCCACTGGGTTCTCGTCGGCGCCCGGCGAGCGCTGCCACCTCGGCGAGGAACGCCGAGCGGAAGCCGTCGGCCTCCAGACTGCCGTGCCACATCGTGCCGTAGACGGTGCCATGGTGAGCACCGCCGAGGAACTCCTCGGCATCGGCTCCGCGGCTGATCCGGCCGTGATGGATCTCGTAACCGTGCGCGTCGTGACCCAGCGCGCGGCCCCGGGGGAGCCGCAGCACCTTGTCAGTGCCGAACGAGGTCGTGACGGCGAGCAGGCCGAGGCCCTCGACCGCCACGCCCGCCTCACCTTCGACCCCATCGGGATCCTCGATTCCGTGACCCAACATCTGGAAGCCGCCGCAGATGCCCAGCACCGGTCGGCCGCGACGGGTGTGGTCGATGATCGCCCGGTCGAGGCCCTGAGCCCGCAGCCAGGCCAGGTCCGAGATCGTCGACCGGGTGCCCGGCAGTACGACCAGGTCCGCATCGGCCAGGTCCCGCGGGTCTCGCACGAAGCGCACGTCCACGTCGGGTTCGAGGCCGAGGGCGTCGACGTCGGTGAAGTTGCTGATCCGGGGGAGCCGCACGACGGCGATGCGCAGCGGCCGCGCGGCGTCCGCGTTCCGCGCACCGACGTCGAGGCCGTCCTCGGAGTCGAGCCACACGTCAGTGCTGAAGGGCAGGACCCCGAGCACGGGACGACCGGTGACGCGCGCGATGGCGTCGTTCGCGGGGGCGAGCAGGGTCTCGTCGCCGCGGAACTTGTTGACGACGAACCCGGACACGAGACGCTGGTCGGCCGGCTCGAGCAGCGCGACGGTGCCGTGGAACGCGGCGTAGACACCGCCTCGGTCGATGTCGCCCACGACGATCACCGGCATCTCGGCGTGGCGCGCCAGGCCCAGGTTCACGTAATCGCCCGATCGCAGATTGATCTCGGCGGGGCTGCCGGCTCCTTCGGCGATCACCACGTCGAAGCGGGAGCGTAGGTCGTCGTACGCGGCGAACGCCGTCTCCTCCAGGATCGGGCGCCGCCCCGCGAAGTCGCGCGCGCCGAGGCTGCCCGCAGGACGGCCGTTCAGGACGACGTGGCTGCGTCGGTCGCTGCCCGGTTTGAGCAGCACGGGATTCATCGCGACCTCGGGCGTCACCTGCGCGGCGACGGCCTGCACCCACTGGGCCCGGCCGATCTCGGCCCCTTCACCGTCGGGTCCGGTCACCACCATCGAGTTGTTCGACATGTTCTGGGACTTGAACGGCGTGACGGACACGCCACGCCGGGCCAGGCTGCGGCACAGGGCGGACGTCACGACGCTCTTGCCGGCGTCGGAGGTCGTCCCGGCGACCAGGAGGGTTCCCTGCACCCGCACAGCCTAGTGAGAGCGCCAGGCCTCGTCGTGGGCGATGCGCTTCTCGATGGCCTGCGGGAGTTCATTCGAGGCCAGTTCGGCGATCGTCACGGTCTCGAGGACTTCCCGCAGCGCATCGCGAGCGGCGATCCACACGGGCTTGAGCACTTCAGCCCGGCCGATGTAGGAGACCGACTCTGGCCGCACCCCGTACACCGACACGAGAGGGCCGTCGACGGCCCGGATGACATCGGCGATCGTCACCTGGTCGGCCGGCCGGGCCAGTCGCCAGCCGCCGGACTTGCCGCGCTGGGACAACAGGATGTCGGCCTTGCGCAGATCGCCCAGGATGGCCTGCAGGAATCCGTGCGGAATCTCCTGACGCTGTCCGAGTTCATCGGCGGTGATCGCTCGATCGGCCGATTCGACGGCCAATTCGATCAGGGCACGCAAGGCGTAATCGGACTTCGTCGAGACTCTCACTCGCCCAGTCTCCCAAACCTCGGTCCGGAACCGCGCATATCCTGCTGGAGTGACCCATCGCGCCCTGCTCCACCTCGATGTCTCGACCCGTTCTGCCGCCCCGCTCGCCCACGTGATTCGCGGTGAACTGGTCGAGTCGATGCACCGTGGGCACCTGGCGACGCTGCACTCCGACGGCACGACGAGCCTGGTGCTGGGTGATCCCGGTGTCACGATGTGGCCCCGGTCGAGCGTGAAGCCACTGCAGGCCGTGGCCATGGTGCGCAGCGGGCTGGACCTGCCCGAGCGGCTCCTGGCGCTCGCCGCCGCGAGCCACAACGGCGAGCCCGACCATCTGTCGAGTGCCCGCGAGATCCTCGCCCTGGCCGGATTGGACGAGAGCGCCCTGCAGAACACGCCCGACCTGCCGTGGGGGAAGACGGCCGAGCGCGAGTGGCTCGCCGCGGGACGTGGTGAGGAACGCATCTGCCAGAACTGCTCGGGCAAACATGCCGCGATGCTGCTCACGTGCGTGACGGCCGGATGGGATGTCGAGACGTACCTCCAGCCCGATCACCCGTTGCAGATCGCGATCCACGGCACGATCGCCGAGTTCACCGGGGTCCCGATCGCCACGTCGACCGTCGACGGCTGCGGCGCGCCGTTGTTCTCCACCACCGTCACCGGATTGGCCCGGGCCTTCGGGCGGATCGCAGCGGCCCCCGACCGCGAACCCGGATCAGCCGAGGCGCGCGTGGCCCGTGCGATGTCGGCGCACCCGGACCAGGTCGGCGGCGGACGTCGTCCCACCACGAGCCTCATGCGCGCGATCCCCGGGCTGGTCGCCAAGGACGGTGCTGATGGGGTGTTCGCCGCCGGTCTGCCGGACGGCCGCGCTGTGGCGTTCAAGGTGCTCGATGGAGGGGAACGAGCGCTCGCCCCGGTCATGGTGGCGGCCCTGGACGACCTCGGTGCCTTGACCGGGGACGACGTGGATCGCGAGGTGGTCGAGTCGTTGCGGATCCGTCCGGTGCTCGGTGCCGGCCAGCCGGTCGGAGCGATTCGGTCTGCCTTCTGAGGTATTTGCTCCGGCGCAGCCGGGACGCGAATTCTCCCTCCGGGCATTCGCCGTTACGATGGACCCATGATCGTCCAGCGTGAGTGAGCGTCTCGGCTGCTCCCTGCTCTCTTCCCGTACGACGAAAGAATCCCATGATCACCGCTTCCTCCGTGGAGCTGCGTTTCGGCGCGCGCGTCCTGATGTCCGATGTCTCCTTCCGGGTCACGAAGGGCGACAAGATCGGCCTGGTCGGCCGTAACGGTGCCGGCAAGACCACGCTGACGAAGATGTTGGCCGGAGCCGGTGGCGAACCTGCATCCGGCAGCATCACCCGTTCCGGCACCGTGGGGTACCTCCCGCAGGACCCGCGGACCGGCGACATGTCCGTCACCGCCCGCGATCGCATCCTGTCGGCCAGAGGTCTGGACGACGCCCTCCGACGCATGCGCAAGGCCGAGGAGGAGATGGCGTCGGACGATTCGGCACTCGCCGAGGACGCGATGCGGCGGTACGCCCGCGCCGATGCCGACTTCGGAGCCGGTGGTGGTTATGCCGCCGAGTCCGAGGCCGCGACGATCTCGGCCGCGCTCGGCCTGCCCGACCGAGTCCTGGCGCAGCCGTTGTCGACCCTCTCCGGTGGTCAGCGACGCCGGATCGAACTGGCCCGCATCCTGTTCTCGGACGCCGACATCCTGCTGCTGGACGAACCGACCAACCACCTCGATGCCGACTCCGTCGTGTGGCTGCGCGGATTCCTGAAGAACTTCTCGGGCGGTTTCGTGGTCATCAGTCACGATGTCGAACTGGTCGAGGAGACCGTCAACAAGGTCTTCTACCTCGATGCGAACCGCGGCGAGATCGACGTCTACAACATGGGCTGGCGCTCGTACCTGAAGCAGCGTGAGGCCGATGAGGCCCGGCGCAAGCGGGAACGCGCCAACGCCGTGAAGCAGGCCGATCGACTGACCGACCAGGCGAACCGGATGCGCGCCAAGGCCTCGAAGGCCGTCGCTGCCCAGCAGATGCTCAAACGGGCCGAGAAGCTGATGGCCGGTCTCGAGGACGAGCGCATGGTCGACCGCGTCGCCAAGATCGCGTTCCCCAAGCCGGCCGCGTGCGGCAAGACGCCGCTGATGGCGACCGGGCTCTCGAAGTCCTACGGTTCGCTGGAGATCTTCACGGACGTGGACCTGGCGATCGACCGGGGCAGCCGCGTGGTCGTGCTGGGCCTGAACGGCGCGGGCAAGACCACGTTGCTGCGCATGCTCGCGGGGGTCGACCAGCCCGACACCGGTGAACTCGTCCCCGGTCACGGGCTGCGCGTCGGGTACTACGCGCAGGAGCACGAGACGCTCGACACCTCGCGTTCGGTGCTCGAGAACATGCAGCGCGCTGCTCCGGATCTGACCGACACCGAGGCGCGCAGCGTCCTGGGTTCGTTCCTGTTCACCGGTGACGACACCGCCAAGCCCGCTGCCGTGCTCTCCGGTGGCGAGAAGACGCGGTTGGCCCTCGCCAGCCTCATCGTCTCGAGTGCCAACGTGTTGCTGCTGGACGAGCCGACCAACAACCTCGACCCCGCGTCACGTGAAGAGGTACTGTCGGCGATCCGTTCCTACGAGGGCGCGATCGTCCTGGTTTCGCACGACGAGGGTGCCGTGCAGGCGTTGGAGCCCGACCGAGTGCTGTTGTTGCCGGACGGCGACGAGGACCTGTGGTCCGACACCTACGCCGACCTGGTCAGCTTGGCCTGACGGCGTTCCTTCACCTCGGTGCGCACGAACCAGAAGTAGCCAAAGGCCGCGAGCCCGGCGAAGAAGTACCACTGGATCGAGTAGAACAGGCTCGGCCCCGAGCCCAAATCCGGCTGCACGGGCGTCTCGATGCCGTCCTGCTCGGGGTCGGTCATCGCGATGTGTCCGGTCAAGGGAGTGGTGCCGAGGAAGTCGGCCCAGTTCGAACCCCGGATGGCGCGCACCTGGCGGTTGCTGGGAGTCGTCGCAGCGTGGTTCGCGGTGCTGTCCGGCTGGAGCCAACCGGTGATCGTGACGGTGCCGGTGGGTGGCAGGGGGATGTCGTCGGGCGCCGTGCCAGTGCGGTCGGACTCGATCCAGCCGCGATCGACCAGGACTGTGGCGCCGGAGTCGAGCCGCAGCGGCGTGACGACGTCGACGCCGGGGCGACTGTCGCGTTGGGAGAAGCGCACCGTGACCTCGTGCTCGGGGTCGAAGACGCCGGTGGCGGTGACCGTGCGCCAGTTCAGGTCCGTGGACCAGCCGTCCGCCAGGACGTCCTCGACATCGACCGGATCACCGGTGTAGTTGCCGCGGATGACGTCGTTCGCCGTCTGGCGCTGCTCGTACCGGTCGTGCTGCCAACCGCCCAGCCAGATGCACGCGGAGAACATGAACAGCGCGAAGACCAGGAGCCCGATCCATCGGGGGCTCAGGAGGAAGCGATACACGCCTACTGGTCCAATTGCTTGCGATCAACGCCGTACGGCGAGGGACCGTCGCCGGGGTTGCGCACCGCAGAGTTGCCGATCACCACGGCGATGTAGGGCAGGAAGATCGCCCCGGCCGCGAAGACCCAGCGGATCGGGTGGTCGACCGCGACGAAGGCCAGGAAGCAGGCGACGCGGATGCCCATCGAGATCAGGTAGTTGCGCTCGCGATGGTCGACCTGGGCACTGAACGGCTCACGGGCACTCGTGATCGAGTGGACCTCGTCGGACTCGTGGCGCGCCATGGTGCCACTCTACGCCGTGGTGTCGACGCGCTCTCGGGGCGCAGGTGGGACGATGACGACATGAGCAATCGCACCTATCGCGTCACCGAGATCGTCGGCACCTCGCCCGAGGGCGTCAGCGAAGCCATCGACAGTGGGATCAAGCGAGCGTCGCAGACGCTGCGGCACCTCGACTGGTTCGAGGTCGTCGGCATCCGCGGCCAGGTCGTCGACGACCTCCCGTCGCACTACCAGGTCACGATGAAGATCGGTTTCCGCCTGGAGGACGACGAGTAGACGTCCCGGCCGAGCCCCGGCCCCGTCGTATCGAGCTGGTCGGTGCCTGTGGCTCGGGGAGGCGGTGAGTGGTCAACCGTTCCCTGGTGTGGGTGGTGACCTGTCAACCGATACCGGGCTGAGAAGGTTGATGGCCCACCGTCGTCGGCGGGGTTCGGTTAGGAGATCACGGGGGATCGTCGGCGGCGTCGGCCGCCTCGACCTCCTCGCGCGTGATGCCCATGAGGTACACGATCGCGTCGAGGTAGGGGACGTTCACGCTCGTGCGGGCCTGGTCGCGCACGAGTGGCTTGGCGTTGAAGGCGATGCCCAGTCCGGCGGCGGCCAACATGTCCAGGTCGTTCGCACCGTCGCCGATCGCGACAGTGTTCCTGACGTTGATGCCGGCGCGGTGCGCGAAGTCCCTCAGCGCCTCGGCCTTGCCGGCCCGGTCCACGATTCGACCGACCACGCGGCCGGTCAGGGCGCCGTCCTGGACCTCGAGTTCGTTGGCGGCGAAATAGTCGATGTCGAGCGCCTCGGCGATCCGCTCGATGATCTGCGTGAACCCGCCGCTGACCAGCGCGAACCGGTAGCCGAGCCGCTTCAGGGTGCGGATCATCGTGCGCGCACCGGGGGTGTACGTCAGGTTCTCGTAGACGTCATCGAGTGCCGAGGCGGGAACGCCGCGCAGTTGCGCGACCCGTTCGTGCAGTGATTCGGCGAAGTCCAGCTCGCCGCGCATCGCGCGTTCGGTGACCTCGGCGACGGCCTGTTCGCAGCCGGCGTGGGCGGCCAGCATCTCGATGACCTCGCCCTGGATCAGCGTGGAGTCGACATCCATGACGACCAGGCGCTGGGCGTGGCGCAGGATCCCGTGCTCCTGGACGGCGACATCCGTGCCGTGTTCGTGCCCGATGGAAGCCAGTTCGGACTGCAACGCGTCGGGATCGGCGCCCGAGACCTCCATCCGGATCGCGGTGACGGGGTAGCGGGCCATCCGCACGATGCGGTCGATGTTCCCGCCCAGGTCGTTGATGCCCTCGGTCAGGGCGGCGAGTGCCTGGGGCAGCAGGGGAGCGCCCAGCACGACCACCTGGGCGCGACCGACGCGGCGGGGGCGGTTGTCGCCCGTGCCGTGGACCGACTCGACCTCGAGGCCCAGTTCGGACGCGACGGCGGCCAGATCGGACTCGAACTCCGAGGAGGCGGAGGGTTCGGTGACCAGCACGCTCAGCACCAGACGTCCGCGCACCACCAGTTGTTCGACGTCGATCACTTCGACACCGTAGGAGTCGAGGACGGAGAAGACCCGGCTGGAGACGCCCGAGCGGTCGGGACCGCTGAAAGTCACCAGCACCGTCGGATCGGTCAGGTGGAGGGTCGGGACGTGTCCCGGAACAGGCGCGCTCATCGTGTCGAGGGTATCCGCACCGACGAGCAGCGACCCGATAGGTTGGTCATGTGACTGCCGTGTTCAATCTGACCGACGTCACGATCGTGCGCTCGGGCAAGACTCTCCTCGACCGCGTCTCGTGGCGCGTCGAAGCTGGCGAGCACTGGGTCCTGGTGGGATCCAACGGTGCCGGCAAGACCACGTTGCTGCAGGTCGCCTCGGCGAACATGCACCCGTCGTCCGGTACGGCCGAGATCCTCGGTGAGCGACTCGGTGCCGTCGACGTCTTCGAACTGCGCCCCCGGATCGGGCACACGAGTGCCACGATCGCCGAGCGGGTGCCGCCGGGCGAGTCCGTCCGCAACCTGATCCTGTCCGCCGCCTACGCGGTGCTCGGCCGGTGGAACGAGACCTACGACGAACAGGATCACCAGCGCGCGATGTCGATGCTTGCGGAGCTGGGCATCGCGCCGCTCGCGGACCGTACGTTCGGCACCCTCTCCGAGGGCGAGAAGAAGCGCGTCCTGATCGCGCGTGCCCTCATGACCGATCCCGAGGTCGTCCTGCTCGACGAGCCGGCGGCGGGACTCGACGTCGGAGCTCGTGAGGATCTGGTCGAGAGCCTCGAGGCGCTCGCTTCGGACCAGTACGGACCATCGCTCGTCATGGTGTCGCACCATCTCGAGGAGATCGCGCCCGGCTTCACTCATGCCCTGTTGCTGGCGAAGGGTCGCGTGATAGCGTCCGGGCCCATCGTCGAAACGCTGACCTCGCAGAACCTGTCGACCGCCTTCGGGCAACGGCTAGAGGTGACGCACGCAGACGGGCGCTTCTCGGCCCGTCGTCCACCGGTGCGGCGACGCGCGAACTAGGGAGGGAAACCATGGACTGGTTTGGTGACGACATCTGGCTGACCTGGGTGGCCTTGGGTGTGCTCGTGGGCCTGATCGAATTGGTCAGCGGCGACCTGATCTTCCTGATGTTCGGCTTGGCGGCCTTCGCCGCCGCCGGCACCGCCGCCCTGGGCGGCGACGAAATCCTGCAACTCGCGGTGTTCGGCGTCGTGTCCGTCGCCCTGCTGGGACTGGTGCGACCCCGCATCGTCGCACGCATCCACGCCGGGCCCACCCTGCCCACGGGGCGAGAAGGCCTGGTCGGCACGCTCGCCATCGTCGAGGAGCAGGTCACCCGCCACAGCGGCCGCGTCCGCATCGGCGACGAATTCTGGTCGGCCCGTCCGGTCGACCCCGAAGCCACGTACGAACCGGGCGATGAGTTGCTCATCGCCGCGATCGACGGCGCCACTGCGCGCGTCGTCCGGAAGGAGTCCTGAATGGGTTCTGCACTATTGGTGATGTTCGTCCTGCTGGTGATCTTGTTGATTGTCACCGCGGCGATGAGCCTCAAGATCATCCCTCAGAACTTTGCGGGCATCGTCGAGCGGCTCGGCAAGTACCGCACGACCCTGAGCTCGGGCCCGCACCTCATCGTGCCGTTCCTGGACCGGGTGAAGTACCGGATCGACCAGCGTGAGCAGGTCGTCTCGTTCCCGCCCCAGGGCGTCATCACCGAGGACAACCTGACGGTCGAGATCGACACGGTCATCCTCTACACGGTCAACAACCCGGTGTCGGCGACCTACGAGATCGTCAACTACATCGAGGGCATCCACCAACTCACGACGACGACGTTGCGCAACATCATCGGTGGCATGACGCTCGAGCACGCGCTGACCAGCCGCGACCAGATCAACCGCACGCTGAGCGCCGAACTGGACGCCGCCACGGGGCGCTGGGGCATCAAGGTCAGCCGGGTCGAGCTCAAGAGCATCGACCCGCCGCCGACCATCATCGATGCGATGGAAAAGCAGATGCGCGCCGAGCGAGACAAGCGTGCGGCGATCCTGACCGCCGAGGGCGACCGCCAGTCGGCCATCCTCAGCGCCGAGGGGCAGAAGCAGGCCGCGATCCTGCGGGCCGAGGGCGACAAGACCGCGGCGATCCTGACCGCCGAGGGTGAGAAGACCGCGGCGATCCTGACCGCGCAGGGTGAGGGTCGCGCGATCGAGACCGTCTTCCAGGCGATCCACGACGGCAACGCCGACCAGAAGCTGCTGTCGTACCAGTACCTGCAGACCCTGCCGAAGATCGCCCAGGGCGCGAACGCCTCGACCTGGATCATCCCGGCCGAGGTCACGGCGGCGCTCAACTCGATCGGCAACGTCGTCGGATCGATCCCGGTCGACGGGGGCGGCTCGCACAAGCGGGTCGACCTCGACGAACCGGTCGAGACCGAGGGATCCGCCACGGCCGAGACGACCAGCGCGGTCGAGGAGGCCATCCGGGCGGCCAAGCAGGCCGAGTCCCCGGTGTCCACCCAGGACGATCCGCCCACGGATCAGCCGCCGACGGTCTGACGATCGAGATGTGTAGCTCTGCGTACACATTCGGGCTCCGAAACGTACGCAGGGCTACACACCTGTTGCCCTGACTGTCGGGCATCGTAGGATCGGCCCATGTTCCGGGGGAAACTGTCCGCATCATTGGTCACCGTCGCGCTCGTCGCAAGCGTCCTGCCGTTGCTCGGCGCTGCTCGGGCAGCTGCCGCGGTCGAACGCGGGGTGTCGCAGAAGCGCGGCGAACTCAACGCCGGCTCCGTACCAGGATTCCCGAGAGCCGGTGTGCATCCCGGGCGTCAGATGCACGGGGCAACCGTGGTCGTCCGCTACGACCACGAACGCCGTCGGGCCCAGATCGAAGCCACCGTGCGACTTCGAGCGAACGCGCCCGACAACACCAGCGTCATCGACGTGGGAGTCGGGATTCTCGTCAACGGCAATGATTGCCGGATTCATGACTACGTGACCCAGGGTTTCCGTCCGACCACGGGCACCGTCGTGCACGTCGTGGATCCGGGAACGTTCGACATCCGGTGGAACTGCGCCCTTGTCCTGACCCGTCAGAGCACCCAACCGGACGAGATCCATGATGCGGTGGCCGGGTCGCTCACCAACACCTACATCCAGCCGAAGCTCGCGATCTCCTACCCCCGGCTGATCGGCAAGGGCACGAAACAGTTGAAGCTCGTCCGGGGCGTGGCCCAGAACCACGAGTTCGCGGTGAAGAACACCGGCAAATACCGTGCCCGCAATGTCGTGCTGACCGCGCGCGGTTCGGGCCTGAAGTCCGTGCGCAAGAAGGTCGGTACGATCGCGCCCGGAGAGACGAAGACCGTGCGGGTGCCGGTGCGACTGGCGTCGAAGAAGAAGCGCACGACGGTCCGGTTCACCGTCGCCGGGTCGGGCGTCAAGGCGAGTCGCGCGGTGCGCGTCCGTGCGGTGAAGGCGCCGGCCAGGCCCGCCGCAGGCACGTGGCGCAGCACGAACACGACCTTCACGTTCAGGATCAAGAAGGGTGCGATCACCAACTTCCGCGGCATCAACCTGCGAATGAAGTGCGGCGGCTACGGCTCGTACCCGACCTACCGCAACGTGACGCTCTCATTCCCGCGGGTGAAGGTGCCGCGTCACGGCTACGTCGAGGCGACCAAGAAGTACCGCAAGGGCAGTGCCTGGTACTCCGCGAGTCTCAGCGGCCGGGTGGTCGGCAAGAAGCTGACGCAGGGCAAGTTCACCTATGCGACGGCCGGCAACTGCATGGTCATCGAACGCTTCGCCGCCCGCCGCTGAACCGCGCCTTGGCCCGGCTTGCCAAGGTGGGGAGTGTGAAACGCTCCCGGACCGTGCTCGTTGCCGCGGCCGTGTCCGTCACGGTGGCGATCGTGCTCGTGTGGCTGGTCCTGGACCGCGGGGACGACGACCCGATCAGCGGCCCGCCGGCTCAGCAGGCCGAGGAGGTCCCCTTGGCGGCCGGCTCCACCACCGAGCCCGACGAGGATTGGGTGACCAGGACGGCGGCCGACCGCCTGATCCCGGTGCGGGCGATGCAGGCCTATGCCCGGACCGAGATCAGCGAACGTGAGAACCAGCCCGAGTGCCGGTTGCGCTGGAACACGCTCGCCGGGGTCGGTTCGGTCGAGTCGGCCCACGGCACGCTGGGCGGAGCGGGCCTCGATGCGGCAGGTGTGCCGAGTCGCCGGAT
>CAYYQO010000026.1:1669-3121 GCA_964473845.1 uncultured Aeromicrobium sp. | reverse complement strand
TGCCAGGTGCCGTGGACGATGGCGCGGCCGAGCGTCTTGAAGGCCAGATTGAAGCCGACGACGGCGGGGGAGGCGGATCCGTCCACGCCGAGCGTCTCCTCGCCGACCGCGTGCACCACGAAGAAGTAGCGGTGCGGCTGGTCGCCCTCCGGCGGTGCGGCACCCATGAAGTTCAGGCCGCCGCCGTCGTTGCGGACGTGAAACGCGCCGGCGGGCAGGCTGTCATTGCTCGCTCCCGCGTCAGCGGCCAGTTCGGTCACATCAGCCGGAATGTCGACGGCGACCCAGTGCCAGAATCCCGACACGATCGGGGCGTCGGGGTCGAAGCAGGTCACGACGAAGGACTTGGTGCCCTCGGGCGCGCCGCTCCAGGCCAGGTGCGGCGAGGTGTCGCCGTGCGCGTTGACCTGATCGGTCTTGAGCGGAGCGCCGTCGGTCACGTCGTCACTGACGACGGTGAACGATGCGGCGGCGGGGAGCAGCGGGTACGGATCGGGCGTCACAGGGCGTTCGAGGCTCATACCCCTAACCTAGTGCGGTGGCCGAGCTCATCACAGTGGACGATCCCCGCGACGAGCGGCTGCGCGACTACACCGACCTGCGCGACGTGCAGCTTCGACTGAACCTCGAGCACGAACGCGGCATCTACATCGCCGAGGGCGAGAAGGTCATCCACCGCGCGATCGCCGCGGGCCACAGGCCGAAGTCGCTGTTGCTGGCGCCGCGGTGGCTGGACACGCTGGCCGACGTGCTGGCGGCGCTGGAGGCCCCGGTCTACGTCCTGGACGAGAAGTCCATCGAGAAGGTCACGGGGTTCCACGTCCACAGGGGCGCGCTGGCGGCGATGCACCGACCCCCGGCCCGCGACGTGGCCGAGGTTCTCCGGTCCTCACGGCGGGTACTGGTCGCCGAGGACCTCGTCGATCACACGAACATCGGCGCGATCATGCGCAATGTCGCCGCGCTGGGCTTCGACGCCGTCCTGTTGTCACCCCGATGTGCCGATCCGCTGTACCGACGCTCGATCAAGGTCGCGATGGGGGCGGTGTTCTCGCTGCCGTGGGCCCGGATCGAGGACTGGTACGGCGCCCCGGCGCTGCTGCGGGAACACGGGTTCACGAGCTACGCCATGACTCTGGCCGACGACGCCGTGCCGATCGATCAGGTCGAGCCGGCCGAGCGTCTGGCCGTGATCGTGGGATCGGAGGGACCTGGGCTCAGCGATCACTGGCAGCGCGAGTCCGACCACCGGGTGATCATTCCGATGGCGGCCGGGATCGACTCGCTCAACGTGGCGGCGTCCACGGCCATCGCCTGTTGGCAACTGCGACCCTGACCTCCGCGATACGTTCAGTCTGCCTCTGCCTCTGCCTCGGCGCCCACGGGCCAGTCGTCGGGATACTCGTCGGCCAGCGACTTGTGCTGCTTGTACAGCTTCTTGCGCGCCTTCTC
>CAYYQO010000026.1:0-1569 GCA_964473845.1 uncultured Aeromicrobium sp. | reverse complement strand
CAGTCGAACACGAAGACCTTGAGGTCGACTCCGACCTGGTTCGCGGCGAGGCCGACGCCTTGGGCGGCGTACATCGTGGCGACCATGTCGGCCACCAGGGTCCGCAGGTCGTCGTCGAATGCGGTGATGTCCTGCAGTTCGTGGTGCATCACCGGCGTTCCCCATCGAGTGATGGGCCGGGTGGAGCCACCGGCGGGTAGCGGACGGGACTGGTCGGCAGAAGGCGTTTCAGGCACGCTCTAGGGTAACTATCGTCACAACACGGCGAGTCGGTGGCAGCCGGGTCGCATTTCAGATACTCTCGGTATGCGAAACTGTAAATGGCAGTTTCGACCCCAACTCACTGAGGGAGTGAACGTGGCGGGCAAAGACCCCATGGCCTACGGGCTTCGAGTCCTGAACAAGCTGGCCTCGGCCGAATCGCTGGACAAGCTCGGACTGCGCAAGTTCGCAGAGCGCGCGGTCCACAGCGGCACGAAGACCAGCTTCCAGGCGATCGGAGCGGCGCAGCGGACCTTCTCCAAGGTGTCCGGCAGCGCCCAGGGCAGCCGCCCGGCCAACGCGAAGTCGTCAGGCGTCTTCGACCTGACCCCGACCGAGGACCAGCAGATGATCGTCGAGGTCATCTCCGAGTTCGCTGCCGAAGTGCTGCGTCCCGGTGCCGAAGAGGCTGAGAAGGCTGACGACACGCCCAAGGAGGTGCTGGCCCAGACCACCGAATTCGGACTGTCGCTGCTGAACATTCCCGAGTCGCTGGGCGGCCTGGCCGAAGAGCGTTCGGCCGTCACCGGCGTGCTGGTCGCCGAGGCGCTCTCGCACGGTGACATGGGTCAAGCGGTGGCCTGCATGGCACCGTCCGCCGTCGCCACGGCGATCTCGCTGTGGGGCACCGAGGGCCAGCAGCAGACCTATTTGCCGTCCTTCACGGCCGACGTCCCTGCTGCTGCACTGGTCGTCAACGAACCCCAGCCGCTGTTCGATCCCTTCGCCCTCCAGACCGTTGCCAAGCGCAGCGGAGCGGGCTACGTCATCAACGGCGTCAAGTCCGGAGCCGTGCGTGGCGCCGAGGCCGAACTGTTCGTCATCGCCGCCGATGTCGAGGGCCGTGGCCCGTCGATGATCCTCGTCGAGTCGAACACCGACGGTCTGACCGTCGCCGCCGACCCCAGCATGGGTCTGCGCGCGGCCGGCCTGTCGCGGTTGCAGTTGGTCGACGTCGAGGTCACGCAGGACGCGATCCTCGGTTCGGTCGACGACTACCGGTCGATGATCCGGCTCTCGCGGCTGGCGTGGGCAGGACTCGCGCTCGGGGCGGCCACGTCGGTGCTCGAGTACGTCAAGGAGTACGTCGTCACGCGCGAGGCGTTCGGCGAACCGATCGCGTACCGTCAGGCCGTCGCGTTCACGGTGGCCGACATGGCCATCGAACTCGAGGGCATGCGGTTGGTCACCCTCAAGGCTGCTTCACGGGCCGAGCAGGACGTCGACTTCGCTCGTGAGGCGGCGCTGTCGCGTCGGCTCTCGACCGAGTACGGCATGAAGATCGGCACCGACGGCGTCCAATTGCTG
>CAYYQO010000025.1:0-26254 GCA_964473845.1 uncultured Aeromicrobium sp. | reverse complement strand
AGACGGTGTGGGAGAGTAGGACGTCGCCGGACAATCATTAGCGCGAGGCCGCTCCCTTCGGGAGCGGCCTTGCTGCATTTTCAGGCCTTGTGGCCATTTCGTGGAAGGACCAGAACATGTCGGAGCATCGCTCACCCGGATCCAAGGGGCGTGGCGGCAAGCCCGGCGGCAGCGGCGGTCGTTCACGCCCCTCTGGTGGTGGCCGTGGCGACAGCCGTGGCGAGAGCCAAGGTCGTGGCGGACGCTCGGGTGGACGCACGCAAGGTGGCGGTAGGCCCGGTGGCGGAGCCCCGCGTCGTGGTGGCGATCGACCCCAGCGCCGCGAACCCGAGCGCACCGAATCACAGAAGGTCTACGACGGTCCGCCGATTCCCGACGACGTCAGCGCCAAGGACCTCGACAAGTTCGCGCGCCAGGAGCTGCAGGGCCTGCCCGAGAAGCTCGCGGAGAAGGTGGCACGCCACCTCGTGATGGCCGGCGTGCTGCTTCACGAGGATCCCGAGTTGGCGCACAAGCATGCCCTCGCCGCTCGCGCCCGCGCGATGCGCGTGGGTCTCGTGCGCGAGGCCACGGGCGAGACCGCGTACGCCTGCGGGAACTGGGCAGAGGCACTCAGTGAGTTCCGGGCAGCCAAGCGGATGTCGGGACGTCAGATCTACGCACCGATGATGGCCGATGCCGAGCGCGCGCTCAAACGTCCGGAGAAGGCACTGGAGTACGACAAGCCTGAGATCCGTGCGCACCTGGACGAGGCCGGCAACGTCGAGCTCTCGATCGTCATCGCCGGGGCTCGTCGAGACCTGGGCCAGGTGGACGCCGCGCTGCAGATCCTCGAGTCCGAGCCGTTGAACACCAAGGGCCGTTCGGACTGGGTCACGCGTCTGCGTTACGCCTACGCCGATGCGCTGGCCGCTGCCGGTCGCCGGGACGAGGCGATCACCTGGTTCCACCGGGTGGCCGGCACGGACGGCAACGGTCTGACAGACGTCGAGGACCGACTCGCCGATCTCGAGGGCTGATTTTCCACAGTTCTGCGCAGGGTCGTGGTTCGTCCACAGGCGCGCTGACGGGCCTTTCTCGGTCGGTCCTGCGACGGCAGGGTGGACGTCATGCCAGACGTCGACAATCATGTGGTGCTGCGCGGCCGTGTCGCCGACATCGCCGAGCTGCGCACGCTGCCCAGCGGGGACGAGATCGTGTCCTTCCGCCTCATCGTCGATCGGAGCCGGGCCGCCCGACGACGTTCGCGCCAACTGGTTGACACGTTCGACTGTTCGGCCTGGACTGCTCGGCTCCGCCGCCAGTCACTGCGACTCCACCCCGGGGACCGGATCGAGATCACCGGTGAGTTGCGACGACTGTTCTCGCGGTCCCGCGGCGGGGTCTCCAGCCGGGTCTTCGTGGACCTCGGGTCCGTGAAGAAGATCCCGGACGTCCCGGTAGCCTCACAGGCATGACTTTGGCCGCGACCGAATCCGCACTGGTCGCAGGCCACGACGCGGTCCTGCTCGACCTGGACGGTGTGGTGTATCGCGGCCCCGACCCGGTACCCGGTGCCGTCGCCGCGCTCGATGCGGTCGTGGATGCGAGGTTGGCCTACCTCACGAACAACGCCAATCGGCCGCCGGTGTCCGTGGCCGATCATCTGCGAGAGCTCGGGCTGACCGTCACGATCGACGACATCGTCACGTCGGCGCAAGCGATCGCCGGCGTGATCGCCCGCGATCTCCCGGCCGGGAGCTCCATCCTCACCGTGGGTGGAGAAGGACTGCGTGCCGCGCTGGCCGAACGTGGCCTGGTGGCCGTCTCCGATCGCCATGATCGGCAGGTGGTCGCCGTCGTCCAGGGCTACTCGCCCGATCTCGGCTGGCGCGATCTCGCCGAGGCGGCCTACGCGATCGAATCCGGTCTGCCCTGGTACGCCAGCAACACCGATCTGACAATTCCCACGGCCGACGGGATCGCGCCGGGCAACGGAGCACTCGTCCACGCCGTTCACCTGGCCACGGGACGCGATCCCGTCGTCGCGGGCAAGCCCCACGCACCGCTGTTCGACGAGACCCTGGCTCGCATCGACGCACACGCTCCGCTCATGGTCGGCGACCGCCTCGACACCGACATCCGCGGCGCCCGCAGTGCCGGCATCCGCTCACTGTGGGTCCAGACCGGCGTCAACTCGCTGGCCGACGTCATCGACGCGGCGCCGGCCGATCGCCCCGACTTCGTCGGTGCCGACCTGTCAGCCCTCCATGAAGTCCATGGCGCGGTCGTGTTCGCGGGCCAGACGGTCCATTGCGGGGCGGCCACGGCCCGGGTCGCGGACGGTCGCCTTCAGGTGGTGGCCGAGGGAACCCGGACCGAGACGCTCCGCGCGCTGGTCGCCCTGGGGTGGGCCTGCCGTGACGAATCATCGGCGAGTGTGACCCTCGATGAGACAATCGTCGTATGACCACGGAACCGACGGGACAGAACGGTCCTTCGCCGTCCCCGACGATCGACGAGGCCGTCGCCGGACTCGGATCGCTCGACGACCTGCCGATCACGGATCATCCCGCGGTGTTCGAGGCCATCCATCGCGTGCTGCGCGACCAGCTCGCCGGCACACCCGACGCTCGACCGTGACGCGATGAGCCGTCGGGTTCGGCTGGACGCCGAATTGGTGCGCCGCGGGCTGGCCCGCTCGCGCGATCATGCCTCGAGCCTGATCGCCGACGGACGTGTCCTCGTGGCCGGTTCTCCCGCCAGCAAGCCGGCCACCCAGATCACGACCGATCAACCGATCGTCCTGCGCGACGGCGACGATCCCGGCTGGGCTTCCCGAGGTGCCCACAAACTGTTGGGGGCACTGGAGGTGTTCGAACCGCTGGGCCTCACCGTCCGGGGTCGGCGGGCCCTCGACGCCGGCGCCTCCACGGGCGGCTTCACCGACGTCCTGCTGCGGCGCGACGTGCGCGAGGTCGTGGCCGTCGACGTCGGCTACGGCCAACTCGTGTGGTCGCTGCAGTCCGATGCACGCGTCCACGTGTTCGACCGCACCAACATCCGGTCGATCGATTCCGAACTCATCGGTGGCCCGGTCGACCTCGTGGTGTCCGACCTGTCCTTCATCTCCCTCACGCTCGTGCTGCCCGCGCTGATCTCCGTGTCCCGGCCCGATGCCGACATGGTGCTGATGGTCAAGCCGCAGTTCGAGGTGGGCCGCGAGAACCTCGGCAAGAACGGCGTCGTCCGCGATCCCGGGCTGCACGCCGCAGCGGTCCACGGCGTCACGAGTGCCGCGTGGGCCGGTGGTTGGGGGACCCGCGCTCTCGCTCCCAGTCCACTTCCCGGACCCGCGGGCAATGTCGAGTACTTTTGTTGGTTGAGGGCCGATGCGCCCGCACCAGAGCTGGCCGATGCCGAGGCCGCCGTCGCGGACGGGCCGCTGGCGGTGCCGATTCCCCCGGAAGGGAGCGATGCATGAGAAGCGTGCTGCTGGCCGTGCACGTCGCCCGCGACGGCGCTCCCCAGATCGCGGCGGACTTCGCGAAGTCCCTCCAGGCCGCCGACATCGAGGTGCGCGCCCTCGACAGCGAGATCGCCGAACTCGTGGCGGCCGGTGCCCACGACCTGGTCTCGGTACCGGCCGAGCCAGGTGCCGCCCGCGACTGCGAACTCACCGTCGTGTTCGGCGGCGACGGCACGATTCTGCGCGCCGCGGAGCTCTGCCGGGGGACGGGAACGCCGCTGCTCGGAGTGAACCTCGGGCATGTCGGCTTCCTGGCCGAGGCGGACGAGGAGGATCTCGCCGACGTCGCCCAGCGGGTCATCGCCGGTTCCCTGACCATCGAGGAACGCCTCACCGTCGACGTCCAGGTCCTGCAGGGCGGCGAGGTCGTCGCCACGAACTGGGCTCTCAACGAGGCCTCCATCGAGAAGGCCTCGCGCGAGCGGATGCTCGAGGTCGTCTTCGAGATCGACGGCCGCCCTGTCTCCCGGATGGGGTGCGACGGCGTGGTGTGCGCGACGCCGACCGGCTCGACCGCCTACAACTTCAGCGCCGGCGGTCCCGTCGTGTGGCCCGAGGTCTCGGCCCTGTTGATGGTGCCGATCAGCGCGCACGCCCTGTTCGCGCGGCCCATGGTCGTCTCGCCCGAGTCCACCCTGGCCGTCGAGGTCGTGGGGGAGTCCACGAGCGGCGTGCTGTGGTGCGACGGGCGCCGGGCCGCCGACCTGCCCATCGGGGCCCGCGTCGAGGTGCGACGCGGTACCGAGACCGTTCGGCTCGCCCGCGTCCACCCGGCCTCCTTCGCCGACCGGCTGGTCCGCAAGTTCGAGCTGCCCGTGTCCGGGTGGCGCGGTTCGTCTGATGCGGCACGCCGGGCCTCGGGGACTCGCTGATGTGGCAATACCTGCGACTGGAGTCGCTCGGCGTGATCGACGAGGCCGAACTCGACCTCGGACCCGGGTTCACGGTCATCACCGGCGAGACCGGTGCCGGCAAGACCATGGTCGTGACGGCGCTGGGACTCCTGCGCGGCGAACGCGCCGATCTCGCGCTCATCCGCCGCGGTGCCGATCGGGCGCGGATCGAGGCATCGATCGTTCCCACGCCCGAGGTGATCGCCCTGGTCGAGGAAGCCGGCGGTCAGGTCGACGACGATCTCGTGCTGGCGCGAGTCCTCACCAGCCAGGGACGTAGCCGTGCGCTCGCCGGTGGTTCGACGGTGCCGGCCGGCCTGCTCGCGCGACTGGCCGACAGTCTCGTCGCTGTCCACGGTCAGTCCGATCAGCAACGACTCGTCCGGCCCCAGGAGCAGCGGCACGCGCTGGACCGGTTCGCCGGCAGCGACGTCACCGACCTCCTCGAGCAGTACCGGCCCGCCTACGAGCGACTGCGTGAGCTGCGGGCCCGGCTGCGGGACCTGAAGACCCACGCCGGCGAACGCCTGCAACGCCTCGACCTCCTGCGGCACGGCCTCGACGAGATCGACGCTGTCGACCCCCAACCGGGCGAGGACGAGGACCTGGTGCAGCGCGAGAATCGACTTGCGCACGCCGAATCGCTGGCCGCTGCCGCGACGGGAGCCGCCGCCGCGCTGTCCGAGGACGAGAGCTCCGCCGCGGCCGCCCTGGCCGCGGCCAGGGCCGTGGTCGATCCGGTCGCGGGCCATGATCCACGACTCGAGGCGATGGGGGAACGGCTGTCGCGGGCGGCGATCGACCTGACGGACATCGCCTCGGAACTGGCGTCGTACGCCGCTGACATCGAACTCGATCCCGCCGGGCTGGCCTCGATCCAGGACCGCCGCGCCGCGCTCACGGCCCTGCAACGCCGCTACGGCCCCGGCGTCGACGAGGTGATCGCGTGGGCCGAGAAGGCCCGGGCCGAAGTGCTCGAACTCGACCTCGACGATTCGGCCGTCGAGCACCTGGAGTCCGAAGCACAGGATATGCAGCAGAAGGCCGTGGAACTCGCCGGCCGACTGACGGCCGCCCGTACCCGCGCGGCGGCCCAACTGTCGCGCGAGGTGGGTGCTGAGCTGACCGAACTGGCGATGCCCTCGGCCCACCTCGACATCCGGGTCACCGCCGGCGATCCCGGACTACATGGTGCGGACGAAATCGAGATCTGGTTCGCCGCCAACAGCGGCGCCGAACCTCGTCCCCTGGCCAAGGCCGCCAGCGGCGGTGAACTCTCACGGCTCATGCTCGCGATCGAGGTCGTGCTGGCCGGGCGCGACCCGGTTCCGACCCTCGTGTTCGACGAGGTCGACGCGGGGATCGGCGGTCGCACGGCGGTCGAGGTGGGCCGCCGGCTCGCGCGGCTGGCCGAACACGCCCAGGTCATCGCCGTCACCCACCTGCCCCAGGTCGCCGCGTTCGCCGATTCCCACTTCGTCGTGAGCAAGAGCGACGACGGCACGATCACGAGCAGCAGCGTCGTGCGCCTGGATCAGTCCGGCCGCGTCGACGAACTGGCTCGCATGCTGGCCGGAGTCGACGATTCGTCCGCCGCCCAGCAGCACGCCCGCGAACTGCTGGAGCTGGCGCACGCCCGCTGAGCTGGACCTTTTGCCTGTCGAACGGCGTGTCGGTGGTGAAATCACCGGCCCCACGCGCTTCCATGGAAGGCATCATGCCCATCTTGAAGCGAAGGAACCGCGACCTGCCTGAGGGGCCCGGAGTCATCGGTCCCGTGCGCCTGTGCCGGACCAAGGCCGACCTGTCAGCCGTTCGCGTGGGCGACGTCGTCGTCCTCGACGTGACCGACCTGGAGACCGAAGCGGCCCAGACCTTGGTCGAACGCGGTGTCGCGGCCGTCGTGAACGTCTCGACTTCGTCCTCGGGGCGCTATCCGAACCTCGGGCCGCAGGTCCTGGCCGGTGCGGGCGTTCCCCTGATCGACCGGGTCGGCGAGGGCGTGTGGCAGGCATTGCGCAGCGGCGACGTCGTGCGGATCGACGAGGGCGTCGTCCACCTGGGCGAGAACACCGTGGCGACGGGGGTCGAGATGACATCGGCCCGTGTGCGCGACCAGCTGGACGAGGCGTCCACCGGTCTGTCGAGTCAGCTGGACTCGATCGTGACGAACGCCGCCGACACGCTGCGCCGGGACCGGGCGATGTTGCTGGAGGGCGCCGGCATCCCGGCGGTGTCGGCCCCGATCAAGGACCGACCGGTCGTCATCGTCAGCGACGGACCGCAGGCCGCGGCCGACCTGAAATCGATCCGGCCGTTCATCCACGATCACGATCCCGTGCTGATCGGCGTGGGTGCGGGGGCCGACCTGATCCTGGGGATGGGCCTGCGTCCGCACGTCCTGGTGGGCCGCGGGGACGACTTGTCGGCCCAGATGCTCGAACGATCCGGCGAGGTCGTCATCGTGTCGGCCTCGGGACGCCTCGACCGTCCCGAGCTGTTCGAGGCCCACGGTCACCAGCCGATCGTCTTCACCGCCGACGGTGCACCCGAGAACTTGGCCGTCGTGCTGGCCGACCAGCACGACGCATCCGTCATCGTGCAGGTCGGGCGTCCGTCGCGGCTCGTCGACATCGTCGACGACGACACGGCCGACGCCGCAGGCACGTTCATCGCGCGGCTGCGCGCCGGCTCGCGCGTCGTCGACGCCCAGGCCGTCGCCTGGTTCACCCGCCAGCGGCTCAGCTGGTTCACCCCGTTGCTGCTGCTGTTGGCCGGCATCGTCGCCGTCGTGGCAGCAGTCGCCACCACCCCACTCGGACACGAATGGATCGCTCCCGTGACCGACCGTGCCTCTTCCTGGATCGAAGGACTCTTCTCGTGATCAACCTGCGCTACCACGTCATCTCCCTGGCCGCCGTCCTGCTGGCGCTCGCGGCGGGAATCGCGGTCGGAGCCGGGCTGCTCGACGAGAGCGAAGCGGGCACCACCACGACGAGGGCGAACGCCGCCGAGATCAGTTCTGCGCTCGCGGGCTTCGATGCCGGCTATGCGTCCTTGACCGCGCCGGGGTTGTTGGCCGACAAACTCAAGAACCGCACCGTCGTGTTGCTCACGACGCCGGGTGCGCGCGACAACGAGGTGGATTCGCTCATCGAGAACCTCACGCTCTCGGGTGCGCGCGTCACGGGTCAGGTCACGATGACGACCAAACTGCTGTCCCCGGCCAACCGACAGTTCGTCGAGGGGGTCGCTGCCCAGGCCGACCCCGAGTCGGCGGCCGCCGGGACGGATTACGGCAGGGTCGGCGCGGCGATCGCCCGCGGCTACCTGACCCAGGGTGACGGTGCACTCGACGAAACCGCCCGGACGATCCGCTCGGCGTTCTCCGAGGGCGGTTTGCTCGAGGCGGAGCAGGATCCCGAGACGTCTGCCCAGCTGGCGCTCATCGTCTCCGGTCCCGCGGCGGGCACCAGCGGGGGAGAGGGCACCGTGGTCTCCAACATCGTCGCCAGTCTCGACGCAGGCGGTCAGGGCGCGGCCGTGGTCGGTCCGGTCTCCTCCGGCGAGACTGGAGTCGTCTACGCGGTGCGCAACAGTGACGCGGCCGCGAGCGTCTCGACCGTCGATGTCACCGACACCGGCACGGGCCGGGTGGCGGCCATTCTCGGCCTCGTGCGCGAGGCCGCCGGTCAATCGGGCGCGTGGGGAACCTCGCGCGCCGCGGACGGGCCGGTTCCGAACTGAGACGGTCACCCGATCGGTGTCGTCTGGTCATCGGACACGGATCTCGATGGTAGGCTGGAGTTCCGTGGAGCCCAGAGTCGCACCGAAGCCATCCGGTCGCTCGACAGACCACGGGTGCGGCCGCAGGCACCGCCCGGTTCCGCATCCGAACTGGACCCACGGGAGTCACGTTGGCAGCTAACGCGGTCACCAAACACGTATTCGTCACCGGCGGCGTCGTCTCGTCGCTCGGCAAGGGCCTGACCGCGTCGAGTCTCGGCCGGCTGCTCAAGTCCCGCGGCCTGCGCGTCACGATGCAGAAGCTCGATCCGTACCTCAACGTCGATCCGGGCACCATGAACCCGTTCCAGCACGGTGAGGTGTTCGTCACCGACGACGGAGCCGAGACCGACCTGGACATCGGCCACTACGAGCGGTTCCTCGACGAGGACCTCGTCGGTCACGCGAATGTCACGACCGGCCAGGTGTACTCCGAGGTCATCGCCCGGGAACGGCGCGGCGACTACCTCGGCGACACGGTCCAGGTGATCCCGCACATCACCAACGAGATCAAGGACCGGATGCTGTCGATGGGCGGCCCGGACGTCGACGTGGTGATCCACGAGATCGGCGGCACGGTCGGCGACATCGAGAGCCAGCCCTTCCTCGAATCGGCCCGGCAGGTCCGCCAGGAGGTCGGCCGCAACAACGTCTTCTTCCTGCACGTCTCGCTGATCCCGTACATCGGCCCGTCCGGCGAACTGAAGACCAAGCCGACCCAGCACTCGGTCGCCGCCCTGCGGTCGATCGGTATCCAGCCCGACGCGATCGTGTGCCGCTCCGACCGCCCCGTGCCTGCCGGGGTGAAGCGCAAGATCTCGCTCATGTGTGACGTCGACGAGGATGCCGTGGTCACGGCCGTCGACTCACCGTCGATCTACGACATCCCCAAGGTGCTGCACTCGGAGGGCCTGGACGCGTACGTGGTGCGCCGACTCGACCTGCCGTTCCGCGATGTCGACTGGACCGAGTGGGACGCGCTGCTGCGCCGGGTCCACGATCCCGCCGAAGAGGTCACGATCGCGTTGGTCGGCAAGTACATCGACCTGCCGGACGCCTACCTGTCCGTGGCCGAGGCGCTGCGGGCGGGCGGTTTCGCCAACGACGTCAAGGTCAACCTGAGGTGGGTGCCGTCCGACGAGTGCGCCACGCCGGAGGGTGCGGCCCGCATGCTGGGCGACGCGGACGGCGTCTGCGTGCCCGGCGGCTTCGGCATCCGCGGCATCGAGGGCAAGCTGGGCGCGTTGACGTACACCCGCACCCATCAGGTCCCGACCCTCGGCCTGTGCCTGGGACTGCAGTGCATGGTGATCGAGTACGCCCGGACCGAACTGGGCATCGAGGACGCCAGCTCGACCGAGTTCGACCCGTCGAGCACTCACCCCGTGATCGCCACGATGGAGGAGCAGCAGGCCTTCGTCGACGGTGCCGGTGACCTGGGCGGCACGATGCGGCTCGGTCTGTACCCCGCGAGTCTCAAGCCCGGCAGCATCGTGGGCGACCTGTACGGCAGCGACAAGGTCGAGGAGCGTCATCGTCACCGCTACGAGGTGAACAACGCCTACCGTGAGCAGCTCGAGCAGGCCGGCCTGATCTTCTCGGGCACGTCGCCGGACTCGACCCTCGTCGAGTTCGTCGAGGTCTCGCGCGACGTGCATCCGTTCTACGTCTCGACGCAGGCGCACCCGGAACTGCGGTCGCGGCCCACACGGCCGCACCCGCTGTTCGCCGGCCTGGTCGGGGCCGCTCTCAAGCGCAAGCTCGAGATGCGCCTGCCCGTCGAGGGAGCCTGAGGCAGTGACCGCCCACCCGCGACTGACCGGCCGGCTGGCCGGGCCCGTCCGGGCGGCCGCGGGTTCCTGGCCACTGGCGGAGTCCGAGACCGGGTTCCGGAACGACTACCTGACCTTGACGGTCGACACGATCGTCGCGCCCGATGGCGATCGGCACGCCCGCGTCGTGGTCCGGCCGCGCCCGGCGGTCGGGGTCGCTGCCGTCGACGAGGAGGGCCGCATCCTGCTCGTGGAGCAGTACCGGCATCCTCTCGGTCGTCGCGTTCTCGAGATCCCGGCCGGCCTGATGGACGTCGAGGGCGAGAGTCCTCGGCAGACGGCGGCGCGGGAATTGGCCGAGGAGGCCGACATCGTCGCGGGCTCGTGGCGTGAACTGATGCACATCGCGCCCACCGTCGGCTACTCGACCGAGCGCATCACGCTGTTCCACGTCACCGAGCTCACCGCGGTGCCCGAGGCCGAACGCACCGAACGCGAGGCCGAGGAGGCCGACATGGCGCACTGGTGGGTCGAGCTCGACGAGGCGGTCGCGGCCTGCCTCGACGGGCGGATCTTCGACGCGAAGACCGTGATCGCGATTCTGGCGGTGGCGCGGGCGTGACGGCGACGCCGGTGGTCGAGCGGGTGGTGGCCGAGTACCTGTCCCACCTGACGGTCGAGCGCGGACTGGCCGAGAACACGCTCGCGTCCTACCGACGTGACTTGAACCGCTACGCCGAGTTCCTGCGCGGTCACAGCCTGACCGCACCCGAGGCGATCACCGAGGCGGACGTGACGGCGTTCGCCGTGGCGCTGCGCACCGGTGACGACGAGCACACGCCGCTGGGAACCTCGAGCGTCGCACGCACGATCGTGGCGGTCCGCGGGTTCCACCAGTTCTGCCTGCGCGAGCAGATCGTCCAGAACGACGTGACCGCTTCGGTCCGTCCGCCGCGGCCCGCCTCGCGGCTGCCCAAGGCGCTGCCCCTGACGGACGTCGAAGCGCTGCTGGCGGCTGCCGGCGAACCGGGAACCGCCCTCGCGATGCGTGACCGGGCGCTGCTCGAGATCCTCTACGGCACCGGCGCGCGCATCTCCGAGGCGGTCGGCCTCGACGTGGATGACATCGACCTGGACCAGTCCGGCGTGCTGCTGACCGGCAAGGGCTCGAAGCAGCGGATCGTCCCGCTCGGGTCGTTCGCCCGCGAGGCGGTCGAGATCTACCTGACCAAGGCTCGTCCTGAACTCACGGCGACCACCGGAAGCGGGCCGGCGGTGTTCCTGAACGCGCGCGGCGGGCGACTCTCGCGCCAGAGCGCATGGACGGTCCTGACGAAAGCGGCGCATCGCGCCGGGGTCGACGGTGACGTCTCGCCGCACACGCTGCGTCACTCGTTCGCCACGCATCTGCTCGACGGTGGGGCCGATGTGCGGGTCGTGCAGGAACTGCTCGGTCACGCCTCGGTGACCACGACCCAGATCTACACCCTCGTCACGATCGACAAGCTGCGTGAGACGTACGCGGCGTCGCATCCCCGAGCGCTGAGGTAGCGGTACAGTGGCCGACATGCCCAGTTCGGATCTCGGACCCACCGGTCGCCCGCTTCCCGACCTGTCAGAACCCGGACCTCGTACCACCCAGGGCCCTGCCCTCGTGATTTCGATGTGCAACCAGAAGGGCGGGGTCGGCAAGACCACCACGACGATCAATCTCGGTGCCGCTCTGGCCGAGACGGGACGCCGCGTGCTGCTCCTCGACTTCGATCCGCAAGGGTCGATGACCGTCGGCCTGGGCTACAACGCCCACGAGATCGAACAGAGCATCTATCACGTGCTGATGGACCGCGAGCTGTCGATGAAAGAGATCATCCTGAGCACGTCGCTCGAGAACATGGATCTGGTTCCGGCCAACATCGACCTGTCGGCCGCCGAGATGCGCCTGGTCACCGAAGTCGGTCGCGAACAGGTCCTCGCACGGGCCCTGCGCGACGTGAAGCAGGACTACGACGTCATCCTGATCGACTGCCAGCCGTCGCTGGGCCTGCTGACCGTCAACGCCCTGACCGCGTCCGACGGGGTGATCATCCCGCTCGAATGCGAGTACTTCGCGCTGCGTGGCGTCGCACTGCTCAACGAGACGATCGAGAAGGTGCGCGATCGGACGAACTTCGATCTTCGGGTGATCGGTCTGCTGGGCACGATGTACGACAGCCGGACGCTGCACGGCCGAGAGGTGTTGCAGACACTCGTCGACGGATGGGGCGACAACGTCTTCCACACCGTCATCCGGCGGACCGTCAAGTTCTCCGACTCGACGGTCGCGGGCGAACCGATCACCGAGTACGCGCCGACGTCACCGGGCGCCGAGGCCTACCGTCAACTCGCCGTGGAGGTGCTGCACCGTTGTCCCGGCGCGTAAACCTGCCCGGTGCGGACGAGCTGTTCCGAGCGACCGCACCCAGTGGTTCCTCCCAGGACGACGCCTCCGCGCCGCCCGTCGGCAGCGGCCGGGTCAGGCACGACGAGAAGATGACGGTCTACCTGACCAGCGACGAACTTCTGGCGATCGAGCAGGCTCGTCTCGAACTGCGCTCGGCCCTGGGACGCAAGGTCGATCGGGGTCGGCTCGTGCGGGCCGCGATCGCCGGTGCGCTGGCCGATCTCGAGACGCGTGGCGCCGACAGCGAGCTCGTCCGACGACTCGCCGAGGACTGAGGGGGCTGCGGTGTCCGTAGCCGAACCTGCACCCGTCGAGGCCGCCGCCGAGGGATTCTCGGTGACGCTGGGCAATTTCGAGGGCCCGTTCGATCTGCTGCTGCAACTGATCTCCAAGCACCAGATGGACATCACCGAGGTGGCGCTGTCGGTCGTGACCTCGGACTTCATCGCCTACACGCGCGAACTCGAGGACGATCTCGAACAGACGACCCACTTCCTGCTCGTGGCGGCCACGCTGTTGGATCTGAAGACCGCACGACTGCTGCCGCAGGCCGAGGTCGAGGACGAGGAAGATCTCGCCCTGCTCGAGGCGCGGGACCTGTTGTTCGCCCGCCTCATGCAGTACCGGGCCTTCAAACAGGTGGCCGGGATCTTCGCCGAGCGCTTCGAGAACCAGTTGCTGCGCCATCCGCGTGCCGTGACGCTCGAGCCGCGATTCGCGTCGCTGCTGCCCGAGGTCGAGATCCGTGCCACGGTGCAGGACCTGGCCGATCTGGCGGCCGCAGCCGTTGCGCCCAAACAGGTTCCGTTCGTTTCCCTGGCGCACCTGCATGCGCCCTCGGTCAGCGTGCGCGAACAGGCTCATCTGGTCGTCGACCGATTGCGCCGCGAGCGTTCCCTGACCTTCCGTGCGATCACGCAGGACGCTCCGGACGGGCAGACGAAGGTGGCCCGGTTCCTGGCGCTGCTGGAGCTGTTCCGCGAGGGCATGCTGTCGTTCGAGCAGGCCGTTCCGCTGGGGGAGTTGACCGTGCGCTGGACCGGCTCTGACGAGGGCGACATCGATGTGGGCGACGAGTTCGACGAGCCGACCCTGCCCGACGATGAGACCGAGACGACCGGAAGTGACGATGAGCGAGACTGACACCCCCGTGCCCCGCGGCACGGATGAGCACGTGACCGAGGCGGCCGAGCCGGCCGGACCATTGGTGCCGCTGCGCCCGGCGCTCGAGGCGGTCCTGATGATCGCCGACGAGCCGATGGAACACCTCGTGCTCGCCCAGGCCGTGGGCCACCCACCGGCCGAGGTCGAGGCGGCCCTGCGAGAGCTCGCCGCCGAGTACACCGAGCAGGGGCGCGGCTTCGAACTGCGCGAACTCGCCGGTGGCTGGCGCTTCTACAGCCGCGAACAGTACGCGGACGTGGTCGCTGCGTTCGTCCTGGAAGGCCAGCAGGCCAAGCTCAGCCAGGCGGCTCTCGAGACCCTCGCGGTCGTGGCCTACCGACAGCCGGTCAGTCGCTCGCGCATCTCGGCGATCCGTGGCGTGAATGTCGACGGCGTCGTGCGCACCCTGGTCACCCGGGGCCTGATCGTCGAGTTGGGCAACGACGGCGAGTCCGGCGCGATCCTGTACGGCACGACGAACTACTTCTTGGAACGGATGGGGCTGGGCGGGCTGGACGAGTTGCCCGACCTGGCGCCCATGCTGCCCGACCTGGACGACCTCGATAGCGAACTGGAGCGCGTGGCCCAGCAGACCGCCGAGCGCGAGACCGTTCCCGAGAGCGAACCGCAACCGAACGAGCCGGACTCGATCGACACTGAGGACGGCACCGGTGACTGACCCGATCCGGCTGCAGAAGGTCCTCGCCCAGGCGGGCGTGGCCAGCCGTCGTGGCAGCGAGATCCTGATGGCTTCGGGCCGCGTCGAGGTCAACGGCGAGATCGTGACCCAGATGGGTGCGCGGGTCGACCCCGCCACCGACGTCGTCCGGGTCGACGGCGTGCGGATTCCGCCGCCGTCCGATCACGCCTACGTGCTGCTCAACAAGCCCCGCGGAGTCGTCAGTTCGATGGCCGACGAGCAGGGACGACCTGATCTGTCGGGTCTGCTCGCAGACCGCGACGACCGGTTGTTCCACGTCGGGCGGCTGGACACCGACACCTCCGGACTGTTGATCCTGACCAATGACGGCGATCTGGCGCACCGGCTCGCCCATCCGTCGTTCGAGGTCACCAAGACCTACGTGGCCCTCGTCGACGGGACCGTTCCGCCGTCGCTGGGCCGGAAACTGCGTGGGGGAGTCGAACTCGAGGACGGGATCACCGCCGTCGACCGATTCGTCGTGCGCGACACCAGCCGCGGCCGCAGCCTGGTCGAACTCGACCTGCACAGCGGCAAGAACCGGATTGTGCGGCGACTGCTGGAGGCCGTCGGCCATCCCGTGATCGAACTGACCCGGACCGCGTTCGGGCCGCTGCGCCTCGGCGATCTCAAGGTCGGCGTGATGCGCGACCTGTCGCGCGATGAACTGGGAGCGCTCTTCGACAGCGTGGAGGATTCCCCGGTTGAGTAGGTTTCCGGTCACTGAACGTGGGTTTCGACCCACGTTCAGTGACAAGGAACCCACTCAACCGGGGAATCCGCGCGCCGATAGCGTGTCCTCATGAGCGCCGAACTGCCCGCTGCCCTGGTGCCGGGCCCGGTCCTCGTCATCGGCTGTGGACTGCTCGGGACGTCGATCGCCCTCGCGTTGAGCGAGCGGGGCACTCGGGTACACCTGCGCGACGCCCGCCCCTCGACGGTCGAGGTGGCCGCGTCGCTCGGTGCCGGAACCGCCGATCCGGTCGAGTCGCCTGTCCTGGTCGTGGTCGCGGTTCCGCCGGCGGCCGTCATCGACACCGTGCAGTCAGCGCTGGAGGAGTTCCCGGCCGCGATCGTGACCGATGTCGCCAGCGTCAAGACGGCCATCTGCGAGACGGTCGCCGATCCGCGCTTCGTCCCCGGGCATCCGATGGCCGGCAAGGAGCGTTCGGGGCCCATGGCGGCTTCCGGTCTGCTGTTCGAGGGCCGCGCCTGGGTCGTCGTGCCCACGGCCGAGACCGATCCCGCCGCCGTCACGCTGGTCGAGCAGGTCGCGGCGTCGCTCGGCGCCGTGACTCGCCGGATGGACGCTCGGTCGCACGACCGGGCAGTGGCCCTCGTCTCCCACGTGCCGCATCTGGTGTCGGTCCTCACCGCTGGCCTGCTCACCGAGGCGCCCCAGGACGATCTCGCGCTGGCCGGCCAAGGACTGCGCGACGTGATCAGGATCGCCGGCAGCGATCGTGGTCTGTGGGTCGACATCATCGGCAGCAACTCCGGCGAGGTCGGAGCGATCCTGGACGACCTGGCCGTGCGGCTGGACCAGTTGCGGTCCGCCGTGCGATCGGGGGACGGATCGGTCGGCGAGCACCTCGACCGCGGCCGTTCCGGGGTCCAGCGGGTACCGGGCAAGCACGGCGAGCACCCGGTGGCGCTCGCCGGTGTGTTCGTCTCGATCGACGACACTCCCGGCGAGTTGTCTCGGCTGTTCGCCGACATCGGCCGGGCCGGCATCAACATCGAAGACATGCGGATCGATCACGAACTGGGCCGCCTCGTCGGCGTCGTCGAGGTCGTCGTCCAGGCCGCCGTCGCCGACGAACTGCACACCGCACTGACCGATCGCGGCTGGGCCGCGTTCCGCTGAGGAGACAACTCGTGACCGACGTCATCGCCATCGACGGCCCCTCGGGGTCCGGCAAGTCCAGCACCTCGCGAGGGGTCGCCACCCGGCTCGGGTACGCCTACCTCGACACGGGGGCGATGTACCGGGCCATGACCTGGGCGATGCTGCGCCGTGGGGTCGACGTGCACGATCCGCAGGCCGTGGCCGCCGCGGCCCGCGACGTCGTTCTGACCTCGGGCACGGATCCGCAGCGGCCGACGATCGCCGCCGACGGTGTGGACGTGTCGGATCCGATCCGTGGCGAGGAGGTCACGGCGGCGGTCAGTCCCGTCGCGTCCGTCGCCGAGGTGAGGGAGCAGCTCGTCGCCCTGCAACGCCACCTGATCGCGCAGGCGACGGGCGGGATCGTCGTCGAGGGCCGAGACATCGGCACGGTGGTGGTCCCGGACGCAGGACTGAAGATCTACCTCGTGGCCGACCCGGTCGCGCGGGCACGTCGTCGCGCGGCCGAACTCGGTGTCGAGGACGCCGAGGCGATGCGCGAGGCCCTCGCGCGGCGCGACGCGATCGACTCGAATCGGGCCGCATCCCCGCTGACGCAGGCTGCTGACGCGATCGTCGTGGACGGCACGGATCTGACGCTCGACCAGGTCATCGAGCACATCGTGGGGCTCGCTCAGCGCTGACGGGCGAGATCCCGCCGTCAACGCGCGGAGTCGGGTTGGAGCGGAGCCGCCTCGTCTGGCAGAATGGGCCATTGCGTCCGGAATCGCACAGGCCCTCTCACCTGTCGGTCCCGGCCCCAGACCAAGACCGGGCCTGCCCCACACGCCGGGTCGCCGTCACCCACAGTTCGATACTTCAAGGAGACACCACACTCGTGGCAGTCAAGATTCGCCTCAAGCGGATGGGCAAGATCCGCACGCCGTTCTACCGCATCGTCATCGCCGACAGCCGCACCAAGCGTGATGGTCGCGTGATCGAGGAGATCGGCACGTACAACCCCAAGACCGAGCCGTCGACGATTCACGTCGACTCCGAGCGCGCCCAGTACTGGCTCGGCGTCGGCGCCCAGCCGACCGAGGCCGTTGCGGCGATCCTCAAGCTCACCGGCGACATCGGTGGCAACGCGACGCTCAAGTCGCCCGAGCCCAAGGCCGACAAGGCCGAGGTGTTCAACGCCGCGCTGAAGGATCTGCACGCCGAGCCCAAGAAGGGCGCCACGACGTCGAAGGCCAAGAAGGACAAGGCCGACGAGCCCAAGGCCGACGAGGCACCTGCCGAGGAGCCGAAGGCCGAAGAGGCGCCCGCCGAGGAGCCCAAGGCCGACGAGACCCCGGCCGAGGACGCGAAGGCCGACGAGGCCTGATCGTGGCCGCTCCCATGCAGGAGGTCGTCGAGCACCTCGTCGCCGGCATCGTCGAACATCCCGACGAGGTGTCGGTCCGCGCCAAGCAGACCCGCCGCGGCGAGCTGTTCGAGGTTCGCGTCAACCCGAACGACCTCGGCAAGGTCATCGGCCGCCAGGGTCGTACGGCCACGGCGATCCGTACCGTCGCATCGGCCATCGCCGGTCGCGACGGTGCCCGGATCGATTTCGTGGACGTCGACCGTCGGCGCTGAGACGACCATGCGACTCGTCGTCGGACGGATCGGCCGTGCCCACGGCATCCGCGGCGACCTCACGGTCGAGACCAGGACCGACGAGCCCGAACGGCGCTTTGCGCCGGGCTCGTCGGTCCTGTGTCGTGACCAGGTATTGACGATCGAAGCCAGTCGCCCCCACTCGGGGCGACTGCTCGTGACTTTCGCCGGTGTGTCCGACCGCACGGCGGCAGAACAACTCCACGGCGCACTGCTCGAGGTCGACGTCGATCCCGACGAGGTCCCCGATGAGGACGACGCCTTCTACGACCATCAACTCGTGGGCCTGAAGGTCATGGTCGACGGCACGGAACGCGGCGCGGTCCTCGAGGTGCTGCACCTGCCCGCCCACGACACCCTGCTCGTTTCGGTGGACGGTCGCCGGGTCCAGGTGCCGTTCGTCGAAGCACTCGTGCCGACCGTCGACCTCGAGTCCGGAACCGTGACGATCGTCGATCAGCCCGGCCTGCTGAACCCCGAGGAAGCCGACGAGGTGCGCTAGTGCGCATCGACGCGATCTCGATCTTCCCCGACTACTTCTCGCCGCTGGATTTGTCCCTTCCGGGCAAGGCCCGCCGGACCGGCCTGGTCGATCTGCGGGTCCACGACCTGCGCGAATGGACACACGACCGGCACCGCACCGTCGACGACACGCCTTACGGCGGCGGAGCCGGCATGGTCATGCGGCCCGAGCCGTGGGGCGAGGCACTCGATGCCGTGTGTACCGACGACACCGTCGTGGTCGTGCCGACACCGTCCGGCACACCCTTCACCCATGCAGACGCGGTTCGGCTGTCGTCCGCAGGCCACCTCGTGTTCGCGTGCGGCCGCTACGAAGGCATCGACCAGCGCGTGATCGATCATGCGTCGTCGCGCTGGCAGGTTCGAGAGATCTCACTGGGCGACTTCGTCGTCAACGGGGGAGAGGTCGCCGCACTGGCGATCATCGAGGCCGTCGTGCGGCTGTTGCCCGGTTTCATGGGCAATCCCGAGTCGTTGGCCGAGGAGTCGCACGCCGACGGGCTGCTGGAGTACCCCGTGTACACCAAGCCAGCGCAATGGCGTGGCCTCGACGTGCCCGAGATCCTGCTGTCCGGTGATCACGGCCGGATCGCCCAGTGGCGACGTGAGCAGTCACGCCGACGCACCCGGGCGCGTCGCCCGGATCTGATCGACTGACCCACGTCCGGAATCGCACCACAACTCTGGTTTACTTCGCTTCGGGACTGGCCGGCTCCGGCTGTCTCCGGATCGATCTGGGGGGATGACGATGGCGGCGAAGACGTGGGTCATGCGAGTTCTGTGCGGTGCCGTGGGTGCCCTGGTGGTGTCAACGATTGCCGTCCAGCCCGGGGTGGCGGCGGTGCCGATCACACAGACGGCAACATTGGTGGGGCAGAGTCCGGTGACGGGGACTTACGACCGCTTCTTCAGCAACTTCGAGCGGCGGGACAACCCTTGCCGCCGACCGAACTGCACCCGTAGGGACACGGGGACGCTGAGAATCAAGCTGAATGCGTACCGAGTCAAGGAATCACTCAAGAAGTACGACTTCTATCTCCTCGACGTCGACACCAGGATCGTCGGCAAGAAGTCGACGACGCGGCATCGCAAGGCCAAGGCGACGTTCAGGATCAGGAACTCTGCCAAGAACGTGGTCGACTGGGAGGACAGCAAGTCGATCACCACCGATCCGCGCAAGTGCCAGAGCTTCCCCGTCAATGTCGGCGCGTCGGTCGGTGTCGTGAGCGCCGGAATACAGGTGGGGCAGGTGACGCTGTGTCACAAGGCGGCCGCCTTCACGAAGAAGGCATCGGGAAAGAACGCGATCTACACGGCGTCGCAGCTGCCCAGGATCAACGGCCTCACGTCCGGTCGGATCGTCAAGGTCAAGGCGGGCACCAAGCCGACCTTCTCCGTCAAGGTCACCTACCCCGCCGACGTGTGTACCCGCAGCACCTCCAGGGGGTGTCACCAGTACGTGGACAAGACAGCCAGCGCGACCTTCAAGGTGAGGACGACCGGCTGACCGAGCACGGGTACCCAGCACCCCACCAAGGCTCGGATGTCACGCGGAGACCGAGAGAGTTGTAACACCGTCGTAACGCCGCACGCGAACTTCCGTAATTCGCCTTCAGCAGGATCGTTTCAGCGCCACGGCAAGGAAGCCAGGCGCGATCCGAGTGTTTTCTACTGCGAAGAGGTTGATATGGACTCCGCAACGATTTGGTTGCTGATTACAGCCGCGCTGGTTCTTTTCATGACTCCTGGATTGGCGTTCTTCTACGGCGGCTTGGTCAAGGCCCAGAGCGTCATCTCGATGATGATGCTGAGTTTCGGCGCGATGGGCCTGGTGTTCGTGCTGTGGATTCTGTACGGCGTCAACATGACGACGGTCGGTGACGGCGACTGGATCTCCGGCTGGCTGGGCAACCCGTTCTCTGACTTCGCCCAACAAGGCCTCGCCACCGGCGACGGTGCCTCCGGCCTGGCGGGCGTGGCCTTCGGCTCGACCTTCGCGGTCATCACGACGGCGCTGATTTCGGGCGCGGTCGCCGATCGAGCGCGCTTCTTCCCCTGGATGTTGTTCGCCGGCCTCTGGGCGACGCTCGTGTACTTCCCGTCGCAGGGCTGGGTCTGGGGTGTCGATGGGGACGGAGAACCCACTGGCTGGATCGGCACGCTCACGATCGGCGGCGCGTCGCCGATCGACTGGGCCGGCGGTACGGTCGTCCACATCAGCGCTGGTGCAGCGGCGTTCGCCCTTGCCCTGGTTCTCGGTAAGCGCAAGGAAGGCTTCAGCAAGGAATCGGCCGAGCCGCACAACGTCCCGCTCGTGCTGATCGGTGCCGCGATCTTGTGGTTCGGCTGGTTCGGCTTCAACACGGGTGCCGCGACCGACGCCAATCTTGCGGCGATCATCTTCATCAACACGATCGCCTGCCCGGCGGCAGGCGTCCTGGGCTACATCGTCATCGAGCACTTCAAGGATGGGAAGCCGACCGCCGTCGGTGCCGCATCGGGCATCGTGGCCGGCCTGGTGGCCATCACCCCGGCGTGCGCCAACCTGACACCGTTCTGGGCGATCGTTCTCGGCTTGGTCGCCGGTGTGGTCTGCTGCTTCGCGATCGACCTGAAGTACAAGCTCGGCTACGACGATTCGCTCGACGTCGTCGGTCTGCACCTCGTGGCCGGTGTGCTCGGCTGCCTGTACCTGGGCTTCTTCGCCACGGACACGGGCTTGTTCACCGGCGGGAACTTCAACCAGTTGGTTGCGCAGGTCATCCCCACCGTCGCCGTGATGGTGTACTCGTTCGGGGCCGCCTTCGTGATCGGCAAGGTTCTCGACTCGACCATCGGCTTCCGAGTCACGGAGGAAGAAGAGATCGCGGGCATCGACAACGTGCTGCACGGCGGCGCTGCCTACAAGTTCGACTGAACGATTTCTCCACCACGGCGCCCCGTTCCCCGATTTCCTCGGGGACGGGGCGCTGTGGCATGATGGATCCTTGGTGCCGGACGACTCTGCCACGAGGGAGCCTCCAGTCAGCACCACCCGAATCTTCCGTAGCAACACCGATCATCCGCAGGTGACTTGTGGCACCGGCGAGGAGACCATCATGACGAACGTCATCGACCAGATCGCCGCTGAGAACAAGCGCGACGACGTCCCCCAATTCCGCGCTGGCGACACCCTCAAGGTGCACGTCAACATCGTCGAGGGCAACCGCTCGCGTGTGCAGCTGTTCCAGGGCGTCTGCATCAAGGTGCAGGGCTCGGGCATCGGCCGTACCTTCACCGTCCGCAAGGTCAGCTTCGGCGTCGGCGTCGAGCGTACGTTCCCGGTTCACTCGCCCGTGATCGAAAAGATCGAGGTCGCCATCCGTGGCGACGTCCGTCGCGCCAAGCTGTACTACCTGCGCAACCTGCGCGGCAAGGCCGCCAAGATCAAGGAGAAGCGCGAGGCCTGATCCTCCGCCTCACCCATCGGCCCCGTTCCTGTGACAGGAGCGGGGCCGATGTCATGGCTGGGCGACCCGCGGCAGCGGCCTGTGAGGTTCGGCAGGGGGCAGCCGCTAGGCTCATCGGGTGAATGAGGAGAAGCGCCAGCTGCCCCTGTGGCAAGAGTCGATCCTCCTGGTCGCCACAGCGCTGGTGCTGGCCCTGATCGTCAAGACCTTCTTCTTCCAGGCGTTCTACATCCCGTCCGCCTCGATGGTTCCCACGATGGTCAAGGACGACAAACTCCTCGTCCAGAAGTGGTCCTACTGGAGCGGCGGTCCCGAGCGCGGCGACATCGTGGTGTTCCGCGATCCGGGGAACTGGCTGAGCCCGCACGAGACCGTCGAGTCGACCAACGTGGTCCAGAAGGCACTCGAGACGGTCGGACTGTTCCCGTCCGGTGGCCATCTGATCAAGCGCGTCGTGGGTGTGGCGGGGGACAAGGTCGCCTGCTGTGACGACCAAGGTCACACGACCGTCAACGGTGTCTCGATCGATGAGCCGTACCTGGCCAACCAGGAAGCCAACGCCGACCAGACCTTCGAGGTCGACGTGCCGAAGGGCTACCTGTGGGTCCAGGGCGACAACCGGGACAACTCGGCCGACTCCCGCGCCCACATGGGCGAGCCGGGCGGTGGATTCATCTCTGAGGACGGCGTCGTCGGTAAGGCCTGGCTGCGCGTCTGGCCCATGAATCGTTTCGGACTGATTCCCGGAACCGAAGCCTTCGACGAGGTCAAATGACCCCGGCGCCGACCCTGCGCGTCGAACGGCGGCTCCTGCGCGAAGGCCGTACGGCGATCGCCTGCAGTGACGAAGTCGGTCGCGGAGCGTTGTGCGGTCCGGTCACGGTGGGGATGGTCGTGGTGACCGAGGCGACCAAGGCCGCTCCGCGTGGCGTTCGCGACAGCAAGCTGCTCAGCCCTCGGGTCCGCAGCGAGCTCGCGCCGCTCATCCGACGGTGGGCCCCGGCCCATGCCGTGGGTCATGCCTCGCCGGCCGAGATCGACCAGCACGGGATCATCGCGGCCATGCGGCTGGCCGGGCACCGTGCGCTGGCCCAGTTGGGTCTGCGTCCCGACACGATCCTGCTCGACGGCAACCACGACTACCTGACCGACCCTGACCAGTCGGCGCTGTTCGCACCCGACGGACTGTTCGACGATCTCCCGCCGGTGCTGACCATGGTCAAGGCCGACCTGCGGTGTGCGGCCGTCGCTGCGGCGAGCGTGCTGGCCAAGACGTCCCGGGACGACCTGATGGTCGAACTCGCTGCCGAGCATCCTGCCTACGGCTGGGACGTCAACAAGGGTTACGCCGCTCCCGACCACATCGCGGCGCTGACCCAGCACGGTCCGACACCTCATCACCGGCGGTCGTGGCGGCTGCCCGGCTGCGAACCGGCCACCGCCGCCAGCACTACGATGGCCGACACGACGCGAGAGGCGGTGGCACGATGAGCGCCGAGGATCTGGAACGGTACGAGAACGAGATGGAGCTGGCGCTCTACCGCGAGTATCGCGACGTCGTCACGATCTTCAAGTACGTCGTCGAGACCGATCGCCGCCTGTACCTGTGCAACGCCGTCGACGTGAAGGTGCGTTCTGAATCCGGCGACGCCTATTTCGAGGTCACGATGGCCGACGCCTGGGTGTGGGACATCTACCGACCGGCCCGATTCGCGAAGAACGTCAAGGTTCTGACATTCAAGGACGTCAACGTCGAAGAGCTCCAGGACTCCGATTTCAAGCTCCCGACGGGCTGAGGCCATGGAGTCGCCCGATCCCGTCGTGCCCCGGGACGGTCCTCGGGTCTTCGCGCACGTCCTGACCAACACACTCGTCGCCAATGTCACGACCAGCTTCCTGTGGTTCGCACTGACCTTCTGGGTCTACCTTGAGACGCGTTCCGTCCTCGCGACCGGCGTCATCGGCGGCGCCTACATGCTGATGCTCGCGTTGTTCGCGATGGCCTTCGGCACGATCGTCGACCGTCACCGCAAGCGGGCCGTCCTGGTCGGTTCCAGCATGGTGACGATGGCGTGTTTCGCCCTGGCCGCCCTGCTGTACCTGGCAGTGGGGCCGGCCGCCGTGGTCGACATGTCCGGCCCGTGGTTCTGGCTGTTCGCGGGGATCGTGCTGTTCGGTTCCGTGGTCGAGAGCATGCGCAACATCGCGCTGTCGACCCTCGTGACCCTGCTCATTCCGGCTGATCGACGGGACCGGGCCAATGGACTGGTCGGCACGGTGCAGGGACTCGCGTTCATCGTCACGAGTGTGTTCAGCGGCCTGGCGATCGGGCAGTTGGGCATGGGCTGGACCCTCGTGATCGCGAACGTCCTGACAGCGGTCACGATGGCGCACCTGTTCTTCGTGCGCATCCCCGAGCAACGTCCCGAATCCTCCGGCGAATCGGCGCCACGGATCGATGTGCGTGGGGCGCTCGCGGCGATTCGCCTGGTCCCCGGACTGTTCGCGCTCATCATCTTCACGACGTTCAACAACCTCATCGGCGGCGTATACATGGCGCTCATGGACCCGTACGGCCTGACGCTGTTCCGGGTCGAGGTGTGGGGGTTGGTCTTCGGCGTCGCCGCGACCGGTTTCATCGTCGGCGGTCTCGTGGTGGCGACGTTCGGGCTGGGTTCCAACCCGATCCGCACGATGCTGTGGGTGATCGCCGTCATGGGCGTGCTCGGGGCGACCTTCACGATTCGTGAGTGGGGGTGGCTGTACGCGGTGGGCATCTGGCTGTACATGGCCCTCGTGCCGCCGGTCGAGGCGGCCGAGCAGACCGTCATCCAGCGTGTTGTCCCGTTCCGCACGCAGGGCAGGGTCTTCGGGTTCGCCCAGGCCTTCGAGTCGGCGTCGGCGCCGATCACGGCATTCATGATCGCCCCGATCGCCGAGTTCTGGGTGATTCCTCACCTGGATTCGGACGCTGGCGCCGAACAGTGGGCCTGGCTGGTCGGCCATGGGGATGCCCGCGGCATCGCGCTGGTGTTCTGGTTCGCCGGACTGGCGATGGTCGTGGCCGCCCTAGCGGCGTTCGGGTCACGGGCGTATCGCATCCTGTCCGAGCGCTACCAGGTCGCCGCGGTGGAGGATCCGACTGCCGTCTGACTCCGGTCGTCCACAGGTTTGGCTGCGCGCGGCCGGTGTCCACAGGCGGCCGCCGGAGTCTTCTCAGCCGCGTGCGGGCCCGGAACGCTGGGGGCATGACCCACGCACGCAATCAAGCACTCGGTGCCTACGGTGAACGTGTCGCCGCCGATCATCTGAGATCCCTCGGGATGGCGATCCTCGACCGCAACTGGACGTGCCGGTTCGGCGAGATCGACATCGTCGCACGCGACGGCGACACGCTCGTGGTGTGCGAGGTCAAGACCCGCACCAGCACGACGCACGGCACGGCCCTCGAGGCGGTTTCGCCCCAGAAAGTCGCGCGCCTGCGCCGCCTCCTGTCGGCCTGGCTCGAGGCCAACGAGGTCTCACCCGACGGCGTGCGGATCGACGTGGTGACGGTCCGGGTGCCACGGGCGGGCGGTCCGCAGGTCGAGCGGATCGCGGGAGTCGCCTGATGGCGGCCATCCACTCGGTCGCCCTCGACGGACTGGCGGGGCGACCCGTCGAGGTCGAGGTCGACATCGCGTCAGGTCTGTCGGCGACCGTGGTGGTGGGACTGGCCGACACCACCGTCAGCGAGTCGCGCAATCGGGTGCGGTCGGCCGTCGTGAACTCCGGCACCTCCTGGCCGGACACGCGTGTCACGATCAACCTCGCGCCGTCCAGCCTGCCCAAGAGCGGTCCCCACTACGACCTCGCGATGGGGCTGGGGGTCTTCGCGGCCAAGGCCATCGTTCCCGTGGACCTGCTGGCCGGCTCGGTGTTTCTCGGAGAGTTGGCGCTCGACGGTCGGCTCCGCGCCGTTCGCGGGGTTCTGCCAGCCACGCTGGCGGCGGCAGAGGCTGGATTCGAGCGGGTGTTCGTGCCGGAGTCGAACGTCGCCGAAGCCAGCCTCGTCCCGGCGGTCGACGTCGTGGGCGTGCGATCGCTGCGGCAGGTCGTGGCGATGCTGCGCGGCGAGGAGGAACCGGACGACCCGCCGGTGCCTCCGCTCGTCGACACCGGCGACGCGGGCTGGGCTCACCTCGGCGGGGCCGGTGACCTGGATTTCGCCGACGTGGTCGGTCAGGACGATGCGTGCCTGGCAACCCTGATCGCGGCCAGCGGCGGACACCACCTGTTGCTGACCGGGCCGCCGGGGATCGGCAAGACGATGCTGGCGCAGCGGCTTCCGGCATTGCTGCCCGACCTCGAGACCGACGACTCGCTCGAGGTCAGCGCCCTGCACTCACTCGCCGGGGTGCTGCCGGCAGATCTGCCGATGCTGGTCAGGCCGCCCTTCCTCGAACCACACCACACCGCCAGTGCCGTCGCCGTGGTCGGCGGCGGCAGCCGGATCATCCGGCCCGGAGCACTCTCGCTCGCCCACCGTGG
>CAYYQO010000024.1:0-26278 GCA_964473845.1 uncultured Aeromicrobium sp. | reverse complement strand
GAGCATCTCACTCGTAATGAGAAGGTCGTCGGTTCGATTCCGACAGGCGGCTCCGATCTTTTCCCTCGAATCCCAGTCTTTTTCTCGCTCGTTGCAGCCGTGTGATTTGACCCGGAATCCGCATCTGTCACCCCCCTGTCACCCCCAGCCCGATTGAGAAGGCCGATGGCGTGATCGTCGGCGCTGTCACCTAGCCAGTGCAGGTACCTCATGGTGGTGGTCAGGTCGGCGTGACCGAGCCAGTGCTGGACGGTGGTCAACGGCACGCCAGCGATCAGCCACAGGGTCGCGGCGGTGTGCCGCAGGTCGTGGATCCGGCGTCCGCGCGAGAGCTCCGCCCACTTCGTGGATTCGCGGAACCGGTGACCGTAGAGCTGCGATCCGCGCCGGGTGGTGACCAAGAGTTGACTTGGCGTTCGGCCTGCGGCCAACCGCTGGGCGACCTCCCAGGCTTCATCGGTGAGCGGGACGAATCGAGACTTGCCGGACTTTGTTGACTTGAGCTTTGTCCGTTTGCCCTCCGGGTGGGCCTTGTTCACGTGCAGCCGACGCCGGGGTAACTGGTGCATGTCACCAACTTGGATCACGCGAGCCTCCGACCACCGCAGCCCCGTCAGCGCCAGGAAGAGCACAACGTCGCCGAGACGCTCGTTCACCGCGCTGATCGCCGCGACGACCTGCTCGAGTTCGTCGCGGGGATACGGGTTGATCTCGACGGGAGGACTCTTGGGCTTGGGGACCTTGACTTTCGTGACCGGATTCGTCGCCCGGATCTGCTCGCGCATCGTCCAGGCGAAGAAGCTGGACAGCGAGGCACGGTAGCGGATGACCGTCGACTGGGCGTGCGCGTCCGCCCAGATGCCGACCACCTTGGCTACGTCTCTTTCGGTGATCGAGCCGGCCTGCCTGCGGACGAACTGGAGCGGCAGCCCGGCGACCACCGACTCGTCTGGGGATCGATCGCCCAACTCGCCGCTGAGTACGAGACCATCGCCGCCGTTGCCCAGCACGACCGCTGGGTCGACCTGATCAGCCGCAGCGGGTTGACCATCGACCAAGTTGACGCAGTTATCGGCTCGGAGTCCTTCGGACCGCTGACCGCCGAACTCCGCCGGGTCGAGGCCGACAAGTTCTTCGTTGAGGACCTGATCCCGCGCCTCATACAGCAACGAACGCTCGACGACGCGGAGGACATCGGCGCCGTACTGATCAGCCGCGTCCGCCACGCCACTGCACAACTGACTCGCCGACGTGGCGTTGACCCCGACCTGATTGCCGGGCTTCTGCCGGCCGCCCGAGGTCCGATGCCAGCGGAGATGACCCAAGCTCTGGCCGAACGCGCTGAACTCATGAAGTCCCGCGCTCGCGAGCTCACCGAACTCGCCATCGTTCGGGGCGACGTCTGGCTCAGGAGACTCGGAGCGCCGCCACGAGAAGCAGCGAGGAAGAAGCAATGGCTCGACGCGGTGGAAACCATCGTCGCCTACCGGGACCGCTACGGTATCGACGGACCCAGCATCCTCGGCCAAGCCCGTACTGACAGGCAAGGACGCGACGCTGCCAGGGCTGGCCAGGCGATCAGGCGGGTCAGAACGGCCAGCAACCACGGCCAGTTCAACTCGGGGGCTCTCGGACGTGGCGGAGCCGAGCGCGACTTCGTGTGAGTGCAGGAGGGCCTGTGCAAGCACTCGGCCGCGAGAGGCGAACGCTCGCTGCGCCGCGCCACAGCGTCCGCGCGGTTCGAGCACGCTGAGCACGCATCTTGAGCTCGGCGGGCAGGCTGGCGGCACCGTCGTGAGGGGTGCACTGCCAGTGCCTGTATCGTCGTTGACTTGCCCGCGATGCTGGGGACGGGTTTCGTGGCAGTCGGGCCTCGTCCGGGTTGCGGGCGCACATCCCGCCGGACTTTGCCCGATGGACGGTTGGAAGCCATCCTGCGAAGCGATTCATGAGGAGAACCACTGACATGGAGAACCTGACACTCAACAACGGCGTGGTGTTGCCGGCGATCGGGCTCGGCGTCTACCAGAGCAGCCCTGAGGAGACGGCCGCCGCGGTCGAGGCGGCGCTGGGAACCGGATACCGGCACATCGACACGGCGGCCGCCTACATGAACGAGCGCCAAGTTGGCGAAGGATTGCGTGCCTCCGGTCTCGACAGGAGCGAGATCTTCATCGAGACCAAGGTGTGGGTCTCGGACTTCGGATTCGACGAGACCCTCCACGCGTTCGAGAAGGCCACTCGCAAACTCGGCGTGGACCACCTCGACCTTCTGATCCTCCACCAGCCTGCGCCGGGCTACTTCGACCGGACGATCGGCGCGTACAAGGCGTTGGAGAAGCTCTTGTCCGACGGCGACGTGAGGGCGATCGGCGTCAGCAACTTCACCCGCGCCCATCTCGATCGGCTGTTGGCTGAGGTGTCGGTCGTACCGGCGGTGAACCAGGTCGAGTTGCATCCCTACTTCCAGAATCGCGATGTCCAGCAGGCCAATGCCGAGCACGGCATCCTCACCCAGGCGTGGTCGCCGATCGGGGGGATCACCTTCTACCCCGGATGGGGCGAGGACCGCCGGAACGTGATGGACGACCCCACCCTGGGTGAGATCGCCGCCGCGCATGGAAAGAGCCCGGCGCAGGTAATGCTGCGGTGGCACGTTCAGGAAGGGCGGTCGGCGATCCCGAAGTCCGTCAACCCCGGCCGCATCGCCGAGAACTTCGACATCTTCGACTTCGAGCTCTCCGAGGGCGAGGTGGGGCGCATCGATGGTCTGGACACCGGAGTGCGCACCGGGCCGGATCCTGACGCGGAGATGCCGGCCTTCCTCTTCGAGCGCGCCATCCCGGAGGACTGAGCCCGCGCCGAGGTGGGGTGAACCGGGGCCTGTTCCGGCTCACCCACCTCGGACGCGTGGGGATCAGCGGCCGCTCAGTGACAGGGCGATGTCGACGATCATGTCCTCCTGGCCGCCCACGAGCTTGCGGCGGCCGGCCTCGAGGAGCAATGTCCGCACATCGACGTCGTAGCGGGCTGAGGCCGCTTCGGCGTGTCGCAGGAAGCTCGAGTAGACCCCGGCGTAGCCGAGCGTGAGCGTCTCGCGATCGACCCTGACAGGTCGGTCCTGCAGCGGTCGGACGATGTCGTCCGCGGCGTCTTGAAGAGCCAGCAGGTCGGAACCGTGCTCCCAGCCGTAGAGGTCGGCCACGGCGACGAAGGCCTCGATCGGGCAGTTTCCGGCTCCGGCGCCGTGGCCGGCGAGAGAGGCGTCGACGCGGGTCACTCCGTTCTCGACGGCGACGACGGAGTTGGCCACGGACAGCGACAGGTTCTCGTGCGCGTGGATACCGATCTCGGTGTGCGGGTCGAGGACGTCCCGGTAGGCGCGGACGCGTTCCTCGACGCCGCGCAAGGTCAGGCGTCCGCCGGAGTCGGTGACGTAGACGCAGTGGGCGCCGTACGACTCCATGAGTTTGGCCTGGCGGGCGAGTTCGTCCGCCGGCGCCATGTGGCTCATCATCAGGAAGCCGGACACGTCCATGCCGATGTCGCGTGCGGTCTGGATGTGCTGCGCGGCGACGTCGGCCTCGGTGCAGTGCGTGGCGACGCGCACTGAGCGGACGCCCAACGCGTAGGCGTGGCGGAGTTCGGCGATGGTGCCGACCCCCGGCAGCAGCAGGGTGGTCAGGCGCGCGCGTTCGAGGACGTCGGCTGCGGCCTCGATCCATGCCCAGTCCGTGTGGGACCCGGGCCCGTAGTTCAGCGATCCCCCCGCGAGCCCGTCGCCGTGGGCCACCTCGATCGCGTCCACGCCGGCAGCGTCGAGCGCACGCACGATCGTCCGGACGCTGTCGGTGTCGATCCGGTGCCGGACGGCGTGCATGCCGTCGCGCAGGGTCACGTCCTGGATGAAGACGTTGGTCATGCGTTGACCTTCCTCTCGGAGTCGGAGGCGCGCGCAGCGCTCTCGGCGCGGGCGACCTGTTCGGCGACCTGCACCGCAGCGGAGGTCATGATGTCGAGGTTGCCGGCGTAGGCGGGCAGGTAGTCCGCCGCCCCTTCGACCTCCAGGAACACCGAAACCTGATGGGTCGGGCGGGGGGAGTCCGGGCTCGCGAGCAGCGTTTCGGCCGGCTGGTCGTCAGGCACCGCCGTGATCTGAACGTGCTGCTTGAGGCGATAGCCGGGGACGTAGGTGTTGACCTTCGCCACCATCTGCTCGACCGCGCCCCGGACGGCGTCGTGCGAGGCCTGAGCCGGCGCATCCACGAGGCACAGAACCGTGTCGCGCATGATGAGCGGAGGCTCTGCCGGGTTGAGGATGATGACCGCCTTGCCCCGTTCGGCGCCGCCGACCTGTTCGATGGCGAGCGAGGTGGTCTCGGTGAACTCGTCGATGTTGGCGCGGGTGCCCGGACCGGCGGACTTGGACGCGATCGAGGCGACGATCTCGGCGTACCGGACGGGAACGACGCTCCCGATCGCGGCGACGATCGGGATGGTGGCCTGGCCGCCACACGTCACCATGTTCACGTTGGGCGCCGCGAGGTGGGCATCCAGATTCACGGCCGGGACGACGTAGGGACCGATCGCCGCCGGTGTCAGGTCGATGAGCCGCTTTCCGTAGGGCGCGAGTACCTCCGCGTTCGCGATGTGGGCCTTCGCGGACGTGGCGTCGAAGATGATGTCGATGTCATCGAAGTCGGCCATCGCGATGAGCCCGGCAACGCCGTCGGACGTGGTGGGCACGCCGCGGGCGGCAGCTCGCGCGAGACCGTCCGATTCGGGGTCGATGCCGACCATTGCCGCCATCTCGAGGCAGTCGGCATTGCGCAGGACCTTGATCATCAGGTCGGTCCCGATGTTGCCCGAACCGATGATGGCCACCTTGCTTGGCGTACTCATTCCTTCTCCTGTCCGATGAAGGCCGTGACGCGGCCCAGGTTGCTGATGTCGGCGGTGACGCGGGTGCCGGGTGCGACGGCCTTCATCGGGCCGAGAGCGCCGGAGAGGATCACCTGTCCCGCGCGCAGTGGCGCGCCGAGGTCGCGGGCCTGTCGGGCCAGCCAGACCACGGCTTCGAGAGGGTCGCCGAGGCAGTCGGTGCCGGCGCCGGTCGAGACCTCGACTCCGTCGATGGACATGGTCATCTGGACGTCACGTGGCTCGAAGTCGCTCAGCCGCTTGCGCGTCGGGCCGAGCACGTACGCGCCGGCGGAGGCGTTGTCAGCGACCGTGTCGGCGAAACTGATGTCCCAGTCGGCGACACGGCTTCCGCAGATCTCGAGTGCGGCGACGGCGTGGTCGATCGAGTCTGCGATCTGCGCCCGGTCCAGCGGGCCGTCGTCGAGATCGTGGCCGAGGACGAACGCGATCTCCGCCTCCACGCGAGGCTGCATGACGGATTCGAAGGGGACGGTGTCACCGCCGACGTGGGACATGTCGGAGAAGAGCACACCGAAGTCGGGTCGATCCACGCCGAGTTGCGCCTGGACCGCGATCGAGGTCAACCCGATCTTCCGCCCCACGACATGCGCGCCCTCGGCGATGCGTCGCTCGGTCAGACGTTGCTGGACGGCGTACGCCGCCGTGATGCTGTCGGGTCCGATCAGGTCGCGGACCGGCGCGCAGGGCTCGCCCGTGCGGTGTGCCTCGATGAGGCGCTCTGCGGCAGACCACACCGCCGACTCGTCCACTTGGAGAACTGTGCTCATGCATTCACCTTGCGATTCCGTCCGTCCGGTGTTCCAGTCCGGTTGTGGATGCTGCAATCCCGATTGATCCCGAACGTCGGGGGGATCGACGATGTGGGAGATCGATGAAGCTCGGGGCAGCGACCGCAGTCGCTGCCCCGCGAGGAGAGGGAACAGCATGGAAGCCGTGATCGAGTCGAGTCGCGTCGGCGACATCGAGATCGCCTACCGAGTCGCCGGCACCGGCACCGAGGGCACGCCGTGGGTGTTCGTCCACGGCCTCGGCGAGGACTCCCGCTCGTGGAAGGCTCAGTTGGACGTGCTGGGTGAGTCCCGCCCGGTCTACGCCGTCGACGTCCGCGGCCACGGCGGCACGACCCTCGGGAACGCCGACGGCACGCTCGCCCAGCTCGGCGGCGATCTGCTGCGCTTCCTCGCCACGATCGGTCCCAGCGTGTGCGTGGGGTTCTCGATGGGCGGCGCCATCGTTCTCCAAGCCGCCGCGATGCAGGATTCCCCGCTCGTCCGCCATGCGATCTGTGTGTGCACGTCCAGCATCGTCGGCAGCCGGGTCGCCGACCGATTCCGCACGCGGGCGGACGGCATCGACTCGTCCGGTCGCGAGTACGCGCGGGCTGCGTTGATCGAGAACCTCACGACGAACGTCCTCCAGGACGCGAACTGGTGGACCGACGACCTGGAGGAGCGGTTGACGGCGATCGGCGACGGTGCGGGCTACGCCAACGGCGCGCGGGCGATGGCCTCGATGAACGCCGCGCCCCTCACCCCGCGGCTCGAGTCGATCACGGTGCCCGTCGACGTGTTCGTGGGCGAGCACGACACGTCGTGCCCCTGGAAGGTCGGGGAGATCATCGTCGACGCCGTTCCCGACGGGCGCTGCCACCTGCTCCCCGGGGTCGGCCACTTCGTGAACATCGAGGACCCCGGCGTTCTCACCCGGAGTCTGCTCGGCTTGTCGGTCTGATGCGACCGATGGGGCTAGGCGCCGTCCAGATCGCTGAACCACACCTGCTGACGCACTGCCAGCAGGATGTTGGCTCGGTGCTGGTCGTAGGCGCGGACGGCCTCGCCGACGTCGCGACGTTCGATCGCCTCGAGGATCGCCGCATGCTCGTCGCAGCATGATTCCTGGTTGACCTGCGACGCGTAGAGCACGGGCCGATAGGGCTCCATCGTGCTCCACATCATGCTGAGGTGTCGGGACAGGAGTTTCGGTACCCCGCGCTCGAGCATCACGTTGTGGAAGTCGCGACATGCCGTTGCGACGCCGATCGGGTCACGCCCCACGTGCGACCGACCCGCCGTGATGGCATCGTGCATCCGCTCGATCTGGTCAGGCGTGATAGCAGGCAGGGCGCGATGCAAAGCCTCGGTCTCCAGCAGCTCCCCGAGGGTCCCGAGCGCGTCGAGGTCCTCGGTGTCGAGCTTGCTGACGAAGTAGCCCTTGCGCGGCACGTGCGTGAGCGTTCCACGGCCCTCGAGCGTACGGACGGCCTCACGGACCGGAACGTGGCTGATGCCGACCTCGGTGGCGACGTACTCGGGAACGACCTGATCTCCCGCGCGATACCGGCCGGTCCGCAGCCCTTCGAGCACAAACTCCATCGCGGCCTCCTGGGCCGTCTTGGCCTTCGCGCTCGACGGGGAGGCCTCGGCAGGACCGACGGAGGATCCATCCGGGAGTTCGGATGCGAGAGAGCGGTCATTCATCATGACGAGCCCACCAGTTTCTGCATCGAAGGGATCCGGAGCTTCATCGGCCGCCCGGTCGACATCAGCGCCCGCACGAGCAGGATTCCGAGCAGCAGGCTGAGCACCACGATGTCACGGTAGTCAGACGACCAGTAGCCGGCGATGTAACCCTCCAACGATGCCACGACCAGCGCGCCGGCCGGGGCCCAGGCGAAGTTGCCGAGCCCGACGATCGCGATGGCCATGAAGGCCTTCAGCGCGATGAAGTCGCCGGCGGCGTAGGTGAGCGGGATGAGCGGCGCGATCAGCACGCCGGCGAGCGCGGCCAGGGCGCCGGCGGCGGTGTACGCGATCGTGCGCTCGTGACTCACGTCGATTCCCAGGCCCCGTGCGCCGACGGGGTTGTCGGCGCAGGCGCGCATGGCGCGGCCCGGATCGCTGAAGCGGAAGAAGGCCTGCAGGGCAAACGTGGCGAGCACGGCGGCCGCGACGATGCCCATCGCCTGTGGGGTGATGAGCACGCCACCGATCGAGACGGGATCGCCGGGCAGCGGCGGCGGCGGCTTGACCGGGTCGACGCCGAAGAAGTACTTCGCCGCCTCCATGAGGACCATCGACACGCCGATCGTCGCGATGATCTGCACCACCACGCGATCGCCCGAGGGGCGCAGCAGAAGCCGTTCGACGGCGTACGCCATCACACCCACGGTCGAGACAGCCGCCAGGGCCGACACGACCACCGGCAGCCCCCACGTCACGGCGAAGCAGTAGCTGAGCATGCCTCCGAACATGTAGAAGCCGCCGATCGCCAGGTTCAGCAGGCCCGAGACCGCGATGCTCAGGTTCCAGCCCTGACCGATCAGGAGGTAGACGGACGCCAGCGTCACGTTCGCGACCGTCAGTTGGAGAAACTCAGTCATGGTGTGCCCCTACGGTCGGCGCCGACTCCAGATATGCCTTGTTGATCCAGTCCTCGGCGGCACTGTCGTCTGCAGCGCCCGCGTACTTGACCTCGCCCCGCTGCAGCACGACACAGCGGTCGCTGATCGCGAGAACGGGCCGGATCTTCTGCTCGGCCAACACGACTGCTCGTCCGTCGTCGGCCAACGAACGCGCCAGGCTCAGGAAGTCGCTCCAGACCTTGGGAGCCAGACCCATCGACGGCTCGTCGAGCAGCACGAGGCTCGGCCCTGCCGCGAGCGTGCGCGCCAACGAGAGCTGCTGCTGTTGCCCGCCGGACAGTCGGCCGGCATGCTCGCTGGACTTGTCGGCGAGCACGGGGAAGAGGTCCAGCACCCGGTCGATGGCCGCGTTCAGGCGCTCGCCGCGGAGCCCTCCGGCTCGGGCGCCGAGGCGGAGGTTGTCGTGCACGCTCATGGTGGCGAAGAGCCCACGCCCCTCCGGGACTATGCCCATGCCGAGTCCGATGCGGCCCGAGACGGGCATCCGTGTCACGTCGTGGCCGCGGAACTCGATCGTCCCGGCCGAGGACTCCAGGAGGCCGAGGGTCGCCTTCAACATCGTCGTCTTTCCGGCACCGTTGGCACCGGCGACCGCGGTCACGGTTCCCAGCTCGACGTCGTAGTGGACATCGCGCAGTACGGTCATGTCGCCGTAGCCGGCGCTCAGGTTCGTGACGCGGAGGATCTTCTCGGTCATGACACGGGCTCCTCGAGGACGGATCCGAGGTAGGACTCACGGACGCTGTCCAGCGCGACGACGGCATGGGGCTCACCCTCGGCCAGGACGCTGCCGTCCTTCAGCACGATGAGTTCATCGGCCAGCGACAGGACGAAGGGGATGGCGTGCTCGACGAGCACGACCGTGGTGCCACGGTGCCTCAAGGTGCGCAGCACCGAATCGAGCGCTTCACCCTCACGCTGGCTCAACCCGGACAGTGGCTCGTCCAACAGCGCGAGCTTCGGACGGCTGACCAGCAGTCGCGCCAGTTCGACGAGTCGGCGCTCTCCGAAGGTCAGTGAGTCGGTGGGCTTGGAGAGGAGCCGGGTGGCTCCTGCGTCGGCAGCGGCGCGAATGGCCGCCTCGCGCGCTTCGGAGTGGTGGAGGTGGGAACCGGCGAAGTCGGTGCCGAGCAGGATGTTGTCCAGCACCGAGAGGTCCGTGATGATCCGCGATTGCTGGTAGGTCCGGATCATGCCTCGCCGAGCGAGGCGGTGTGGGGACGCGCCGGTCACGTCGTCGCCATCGAGTGAGACCGAGCCTTCGGTGGGGTGGATCTCGCCGGCGATCAGGTTGAGCAGCGTCGACTTGCCCGCGCCATTCGGTCCGATCAGGCCGACGATCGTTCCGGGGCTGACGTCCAGGTCGACGTCGCTGACGGCCTTCAGCGACCCGAAGGACCGTCCGAGACCGCGGGTTCGCAGGGTTGCGCCAGCCACGGCCAGGTCCGCGTCGACGTGTGCACTGTGCGCCGTCTCGGAGAGTTCGGACTCGATCAACGTCGCCGACTCCCCGGACACGTCCTCGCGTCGACGAATCCAGCCGTCGGGAGCGAATCGCACGGTGATCAGGGCGACGATGCCGACGAGCAGCCCGTGCAGGGCCCCGGCGTCGCCCAGCAGCGGTGCCGTCACCTCGAGCAGTGCGATGCCGAACACGGCACCCCAGAGGCTGAGAGACCCGCCGATGAACACGGCGAGAGCGAGGGTGAAGGACTCGGCGTAGGAGAACTGCGCGGGCGAGACGAAGCCGAAGGCAGCAGCCAGGATCGCTCCGGCCAGGCCGGCCGCGGCGCCGGAGACCGTGAAGAGCTCGCTCTTCAGCGCAAGGGCGTTGAGTCCGACACCGCCAGCCAGTTCCTCGTCGTGTCGCAGCGTCTGGATGGCCCGCCAGCGACGACCGCGGCCGTAGCGAAGATGCGCACCGATCGTGAAGAGCACCAGGATCGTCAGCGAGAGGATGGCATAGTCGTTGATCGTCTCGAGGCGGTGACCGAAGAGCTCCAGGTAAGGGACGCCCGACATGCCACTGGAACCACCGGGAACGCCGAGCGGCGACACCGCGAGCGCCGAGAACAAGAGGTTCAGGACGATCGTCGCGATCGCCAAGTAGTAGCCGCGGATCCGCAGGATCGGCGAGACGAGTGCAGCCAGCGCGCCGCTGACGACCGCGCCTGCGATGGCCGCAGCCACCGGAGGTACGTCGTGCTCGACCGTCAGGATCGCGTAGGCGTACGCGCCGAGCCCGACGAAAGCCGCCTGGCACAACGAGATCTGGCCTGCGAATCCCAGAACGAGTCCGAGCCCGACGCCGGCGATGCCCCAGATGCCGACGAGCAGGAGCATGGGCTGCAACTCGGCGCCCAAACTCGCCCCACACGCGACGATGAGGATCAGGAATAGCCAGACCTGGGGTCGGGCCATCCGCCGGACGGTGTCAGCGACGCGCTCGCTCATGACGCGTCGCGCAGCGCGAACGCGCCGTCCGTCGTGAAGGTCGCCGGAAGCAGCGTTCCCTCGTCGCTGGCACCACGGTGATCGTCGGCCGTGATCTGCTGGACCGAGTAGGCGCCGTAGTACTTCTCGCCGGTCTGCAGGGCGTCGATGAGGTCATCGATGTCGGTGCTGCCGGCCTTCTCGATCGCCGCGGCGACGATCTGGAAGCTGTCCCAGCCGGCCGCTGAGATCGTGTCGGCCTCCGGCAGTGCCGCCTTCAGCGCGTCGATCTGCTCGGCCTGGTCCGGGTGGTCCTGCGTTCCCGTCGGCGACAGCATGGCCGGGATCCACGTGAGGATGTTGCCGGCGGAGACGTCGTCCTTGATCTGCGAGGCGAAGTACAGCGACGCAGAGGAGTTCGGCAGCCACGTCGGCGTCTCGATGCCGAGAGCCTTGATGTTGGAGACGCCCACGAGCGCATCGGGTCCGGTGGCCTGGATGCGGATCGCGTCCGGGTCCTTCTTGCTCAGCGAGAGCAGCTGCGCGGTGAGGTCGTTCGCCGGGCTGTTGAACCGTTCGACGTCGACCTTGATGCCGAGCTTCTCCGCGGCCGGGACGAAGATGTCGACCGTCTGGTCGCCGCTGGTGTCGCTGGAGGCGACCATGCCGACGCGCTTGACTCCCTCGTCGGCGTACTGCTGGGCGATGGCGGTCTCCATCGTCGTGTAGTCGATCCCGACGCCGAACATGTGCGACGTGTCCTCCGGCAGGTCGCCGGCGGAGATGCACATGCCGACGATGTCCTCACGGGCGAAGGTCGGCGCAGCGGCGGTGCAGTCCTGGGCGAACCCGGGGCCGAGCACGACGTCGGCGCCCTCGCGCTTCAGGTCGGACACGACGGTCACCGCCTTGGCAGGATCGCTCGCGTTGTCCTTCGCGACGACCTCGACCTTGCGGCCGTCGATTCCGCCTGCGGCGTTCACCTTCTCGACCGCGGCCTCGATGCCGGCCTTCATGCCCTCGCCGAGGAAGGACCCGGCACCGGTCATCTCGAGGTTGAGGCCGATCACGATGCTGCTGTCGTCGCTGTCGCCGTCTTCCCCGGCGCTGCTGCCGCATGCCGCCAGCGCGAGAAGTCCGGCGACGGCCAGTACGGCGACGCCGGTGCGGCGGCGCGAGCCGCGGCTGAAGGGGGCCACGGGGGGAACCAATCGGTTGATCTTCGGCATTTCTGGTTTCCGCCTAATCTAGAGAGCGTCCACACTGTGAGACGCTAGACTATAGAGTTGGGTAGCAGTGACCGTACGTTCGGGTCATTGCCTGGTCAAGCCCTCCGAGGAAACGTCATCTCCTCGTAACGAACCGAAACAACCGGATCGCCATCGTTGCCGATTCGGTCACTGCGCGGGCATCTCGTCGCCGTTGACGGGAGGCCATCCCCGGTGCGCAGGGGGGTGCATCAGGTCGATTAGTACGTCAATATCGCCCGGTCCTGCGGGAGGTCAGTAGGCGAGTTGCGGTGGCTGCAACTGCCGGCATGGCGGCGGCCGGTTGCGAACCGTGCAATCGCCGTTGAACCACGAGGGTGTGATCGTCACAGTCTCAGGTCTGGGAAGTTCTCGACGAAAGGACCAGTGAGATGCACGTACGCTTCGAGGTCGAACCCGGCGCACCGACCGTCCTGAGCGTCACCGACGCGGAGGACTTCGCCTCCTTCGATGCGGTGATCAGCGGTCTGGGTGCGCTGCCCGATGTGCTGCCGTCCGAATTGGGTATCGGCCATGCCGAGCACGTCTGGATCCCTGTCGACCTGATCCGCAGCCTCGCCGACCCGTCTGACCCGGCGACGTGGGAGGTCAAGCTCGGCGGCATGGTCGGCTACGCCAGGCGGAAGGGCTGGTACGACGCCGAACGGGATGCCATCCGTGCGCACTGCGTGCACGAGTCCGCGCCGTGCTCGACCGTTGCGGCCGCCGAGTTGCGATGACAGCAATCGTGGTTGGCGCCACCGGGGACCGGCTGCCTAGTCTCGCCGCGTTCGGCACGATCCCCGAGGAAATGAGATAGGCAGATGTGGAAAGCAGCCTTCCGGACCGGTGAGGCCCGGATCGACGGTGAAGCAGTGTGGGGCACCGCGATGTACGTCGACGACGACACCGCCCAGGTCGTCTTCCGTCGTCACGCACGCAACGTGGGCATCTCCCCGGGGCACAATCCGCCACTGCCCGATCCCGGCGCGGAGGTCGTCGCAGCCCAGGACTTCACCCCGATCGAGATCGGAGCCTTCGCATGAGCACCCACTTCCTCGACGAGTACGACGCCTTCGTCTCCATGCACCACACGGACGCGGCCGGCGTCGTCTACATCGGCGCTCCGATCGGGTGGGCCCAGATCGGCATGGAGAACATCTTCCGCGCGGCCGGCCACGCGGTGGAGACCCTGCACGCCCAGAACGTCCACTACCCGATGGTCCGCCAGGACATCAGCCACGCGAAGTCGCTGCGGCTCGGGGAGCCGATCGTGGTGCGCACGTTCGTGAGCAAGGTCGGCACCCGCTCCTTCACGATCACGACCCAGATCCTCAAGGCCGACACCGTCCACGTGACGATCCAGCTCACCGGTGTCGCCGTGGGCCGAGACGGGACGAAGCCTGCCGTCGAGCCGTGGATCACCGACCTCTATGACGCCGCCCTCGAAGCGGGCCTGGCAAAGAAGGAGAACTGACATGCGACTGGGAGTTGCGACACAAGGTTTTGTGGGCCGCCACGGCGACCCCGCACGGCGAATCCACGAGATCATCGCCGAGGCCTCCGCCGCGGATGAGGCAGGCCTCTACTCGTTCAGCACGTCGGAGCAGCACTTCAAGTTCCCGACCAACGTCACCGGCCCGATCGATGTCGTCATGGCGGCCGTCGCGCGGGAGACCTCGCAGATCAAGCTCCGCCCCGGCGTCGTGATCACTCCGCTGCACCACCCGGTCAACGTCGCCGAGCGGTGGGCCGCGATCGACGTCCTCTCCCACGGCCGCGTCGAGTTCGGCGTGGGCCGAGGCAACACCCCGCTGACCGCCGAGGCCTACCAGATCCCCGTGCCGGAGACCGGCCCGCGCGTGCTGGAGGACCTCGAGGTCATCGTCAAGGCGTGGACCAAGCCGGTCTTCTCCCACGAGGGCCAGTTCCACAAGATCGCGCCCATCGGCGTCGTTCCCAAGCCGATCACCGCGCCGCACCCGACGATCTACTGGGCCGCGACGAGCCCCGGCTCGCACGACACGGCCGGCGAGCTCGGCCTGGCGTTGCTGACCGGCGGCAATGGCATCTACTGGGACCAGGCCGAGCGTCGGATCCAGCGCTACCGCGATGCGTTCACCGCGGACTCGCCGCTCGAGGGCCTCAAGGCCACGAACGACGTCGCGATCCTGGTGAACGGCCACTGCGCGGGCTCGTTGGACGAGGCCAAGAAGCAGGCCGGCGACTATGTCGTCGGCTACGTGAACCGTACGGTCGAGATGTATGAGAACTTCGTCAAGAAGTCCGGTGCGCCCGCGGTCAACTTCGAGCGCGCCATCGCCTTCAAGAACAACCTCGACATGATCATCAACGATAGCCCGAGCATGTTCGGCAGCCCCGAGGACTGCATCGAGAACGCGCGCAGGTTGTACGAGATGGGCGTCGACGAGATCGACGTCCTCTTCGACGGCGCCTCGCACGAGGAGCACCTCGAGTGCCTGCGCCTGCTCGGCAAGGAAGTGGCACCCGTGCTCGCTGAGTGGCCCGAACGATGACCGAGACCCCGCCCGCAGACGAGGAGTTCTCGTCGGTCGAGTCGCCGGACGATGACCTGATCGACGAGGCCGACCTCCCGGTGGCCCTGCCACTGGGGATGTCGGCCATGCTCGCCGGCGGTCTGCCCGCCGAGCAGAACACGCTGCGGCGCGGGGTCGCCACCCTGTGGCACATGGCCATGCACGAGTCACTCAGCGTCACCGAGTTGGCGAACCTGCTGCCCTGTGACAAGAGCCAGGCCTCGCGGGTGCTCAAGGTCCTCGCGGAGTACGGCATGGTCCAGCGGGACCCCGCCACGCAGCGGTACCACCTCGGATGGCTGCTCTACGCCTTCTCCGTGCGCGTCAGCGGTCGGCACACCGTGTCGATCGCCGGCCCGATCGTGCGCAAGCTCGCCGCCCGCACGGGCCAGACCTGCTGGGTGGCCGTGCTCTCCGGTCAGGAGGTCCTCACGATCTACACCTTCCGACCCAAGGGCGGCGAGATCATCGTGAACGAGTGGGCCGGAGGAGTCGAGCCGGGCGGCGTGGTGCCGGTGTTCTGCACCGCGTCCGGTCGAGCACTGCTGGCGCGTGAGGAGGACGATCGCGTCGACGAGCTGCTGTCCTCCACGAGCTACGCGGCGAGTGGCCCGAACGCACCCAAGTCGAAGGACGAGGTGTGGGAGCGGCTGCGGCGCGACCGCAAGCGCGGCTACTCGGTCACCGTCGACGAACTGCAGCTGGGGACGACCTCGATCGCCGCCGCGGTCCAAGACGGCGTGGGATCGCCGGTCATGGCGATCGGCATGTCCGGAAAGACCGATGAACTCGCTGGCCGGCACGAGGCGCTGGCGCGCGAGGTCGTGTTGGCGAGCAAGCACATCACCTCGATGCTGTTCGCGGCGAACGCCGATGGGAAGGGACGGAAGTGACCATCGACCTGGCAGCCGAGCCGACCGCGGCGCAATTGCGGAGCCGCTTCCACAGCGGTGAGGACACGCCGTCCGACGCGTTGGAGCGGTGCTTCGATCGCATCGACCAGATGGACGGCACCATCCGCGCCTACCTCGCCACCGATCGCGAACGCGCACGACGCGACGCTGAACGGGCATCGGCGATGTATCGGCAATCGCCGCACGTCCTGCCGCCGCTGCTGGGCGTCCCCGTCTCCGTGAAGGACACCATCGAGGTCGAGGGGATGCCCACGACCTACGGATCGGCACTGTTCGCCGAGAACATGCGCGCCGACAGCGTCCTCGCGACGCGACTGCGCGCGGCGGGCGCGGTCATCGTGGGCAAGACGAACACGCCTGAGTTCGCGCTCGTGACCGAAGTGCGCAACCGCCTCGGCGACCCCACCCGGAACCCACTCGATCCGAGCCGTACCGCGGGAGGATCGAGCGGCGGAGCGGCTGCCGCCCTGGCCGCGGGCATGTGCGCCGTGTCGGTCGGCACCGATTCGGCGGGGTCGATTCGCATCCCCGCCGCCTACCAAGGGCTCGTGGGCCTCAAGCCGACCTACCAGCGGATCCCGTGGGTGCAGGACTGGAAGGCGTCCTTGACCCGATCCCACTCCGGTCCGATCGCTCGGGACATTCGCGATGCCTGGGACCTCCTCGTCGCCCTGAGTGGATACGACTGGCGCGACCCCACGAGCCGGCTTACGGCGCTCGACAGCGGAGAACTCGAGCAGGCGCGGGGCTTCGTCGCTCAACCGTTGCGTGTCGCCTCCCTCATCGACGAGAACGGTCCCTGGGACGACGAGGCCGTCCTGACCGGGGAGCTCGGCCCAGTGCTCAAGGAGCTGTACGGCTCGGTCGAGACCCTGAGCTTCGACTCCGTGGTGCCGAAGGTCGCGCCCGCGCCGATCTGGCCGTACGCGGCCGAGCACTTCGCTGCTGCGAAGGCGCTCTGGGGCGGCTTCTGGGAGTCGGCCTCCAGCCTGCTGACCGACTATGCGCGGCCGATCTACGAATCGGCGCGAGACCAGATCGCCCACGACTATGTGCGTCAGACCCAGGATCAGCGGCGCGCCGGGTTGGAGTTCGCGCACGCGATCGACGGCTACGACTACGTCTTCACCACGGTGGCAGGCGAACCCCCGGTGATCGATGACGACCCCTACGTGCCGTTGCCGTTCCCGCGACTCGGCCTCATCAATGTGGCTGGGCTGCCCGCCGTCTCGATTCCCTTCGGCCGCTTCGCCTCCGGCATGCCCGGGTCGATCCAGATCATCGGCCGCATCGGCGACGACGCGGGCGTGCTCGCCCTCGGCGAACTACTCATGTCCACCGCATCAGCGTCAACGAACGCACCATCGTGACAAGGAGCAAGATGTCCACCACCACCGACGCTGACCACGGTCTCGCGCAGGCACTCACGGCCGCACTGCGCGAGGTTCCCTTCTACGACAGGCTCTGGAGGTCGGCAACGGGCTCTGTCCCGGCAGAGGTCCCGCCGATCGACGCGTGGCCGACCTGGAGCGTACGAGACCTGCGCGAGGCCATTGCCGCGAACCCGCCCTACGGCGACCTCTACCGCCCGGGCGCGCTCGACGACCTCGCGTACATCCACTCGAGCACGGGGACGACGGGCAAGCCGCGGATCTTCCCGGTGCCGCGCATGGACGTGCAGGACATGCGGCGCTTCTACGGTGAGACCTTCACCCGGTTCGGACTCGGCGCCAGCGACATCGTCGCGATCACCTCGACCTTCGGGATGCCTCGCGGCGCCTGGTCGTGCCTGCAGGCGGCGGAGACCGTCGGTGCCACGATCGTGCCGGCGAGCAACGGCAAGGTGACACCGCCGGAGAAGTTGTTCGACGTGATCGAGGCCGTGGACGCCACGGCACTGCAGGCGAACGGCTCCTACCTCGTTCACCTGGCTCGCCGGGCGAAGGACTTCGGAGTCGACCTGAGGAGCCTGAACGTCCGCATCCTCATCTCCAACGGCGAGGCGATGTCGACCGAGAGCCGACGGTTCGCCGAGGCCGAGTGGAACGCGCGCGTCGTGATGAACTTCGCGTCGACCGATCTCAGCTGGGTCGCGGCCGAGTGTGCCGCGAGCAGCGCGGCGGCCGGTGAACTGGGGATGCACGTCAGCAGCTGCGTCTACGCGGAGGTGCTCGACGAGGAACTCAACCCGGTGACCGACGGCGAGTACGGCGAGCTGGTCATCACGTCGTGGCTGCGCCCGTCGACCCCGCGCATCCGCTTCCGCACGGGCGATCGTGCGGCGATCACCCGGGAGACGTGCGCTTGCGGCGAGGAGAGCACGCGGATCCTGCCGATCCAGGGCAGGGTCGACGAGGCCGTGCGGTATCACGGGCAGACCATCTGGGCGGCAGCCGTTGAGGACGTTCTCGCGAACGTGCTCGGACAGCCCGTGGACTTCCTCATCGAGCACCGGCCGTCGAGCGAGAAGGGTTCGATGCTGGCCCTACGGCTCCCGGACCAGATCCGACCCCTCGTCGACGCCGAGCTCGAGCCGACGTTGCAGAAGCGACTGAACGTCAGGTTCACCGTCGAGTTCCTGGAGACCGCGGCGTTGGAGGAGCTGACCGGTGCCGGCACCGGCGGCAAGGCCCGCCGCGTGTCCGACCTGATGAGCGGGGCGAGCAACTGAGCGCGCGGCCGGCCCCCGAGCGGGTCGCGGTCGCCGGCTACGGTTCCATCGGTCGATCAGTCGTCCAAGCACTCCACGAGGGCATTGGCGGACTGACCCTGTCCGCCGTGGCGAGCCGCCGCATCGAAGGCGTGCAGAACGAGCTCGCCGACGCCGGCATCGACGTCCCCGTGGTGGGTCTCGACGGCATTGCCGAGGTGGCCGACCTCGTCGTCGAGTGCTCGGCAGGCGAACTCCTGCCGCAGATCGCCACACCGATGCTCGAAGCGGGCAAGGACGTCGTCGTCCTCAGTGCCGGCGCCCTGCTCCTGCACCCGGAGCTCGTCGACCTCGCGGAGCGGACCGGCAGCCAGATCATCGTGCCGACCGGAGCACTTCTGGGTCTCGACGTGGTCGCAGCGGCTGCGCTGGCGGATTCGTGCGAGGTGACGATCCGCAGCGCGAAACCTCCGCGCGCGTTCGCGGGCGCGCCGTACTTCGACCAGAGCGACGTCACGGTGGAGAGCATCGACGAGCCCACGCGGCTGTTCGAGGGCAATCCGCTCGGCGCGGCGCCGCTCTTCCCGGCCAACCTCAACGTCTCGGCCGCACTCGCGCTGGCCGGCGTGGGCGCCGAGGAGACCCGGGCCGAGGTGTGGGCCGATCCGACCTTGGACTCGAACCAGCACGTCGTGACGATCGACTCCAGCGCCGTCCGGGCGTCGATGACGATCAACAACATCCCTTCGGAGAACCCGAAGACGGGCAGGATCACCGCGCTCTCGGTGATCAGCGCCCTGCGCAAGCGTCACGCGACGCTCGTCGTCGGGTCCTGATTCGACCCGGATTCCGGCGCGGTTGTGGTCGGTGCAACCTCCATTGCCGCAGCGGTGCGCTGAGACTCAGGCTTCTTCCAACCGACTTGGAGGAACCGATGGACTACGTTCACGCGGCGTTGGAGTCAACGCTCAACCTGGCGCAGATGGCGGAGCAGGAGGTGGCGATCGCGGTCGCGGACTCGTCCGCGAAGTGCCTCGGATCCGCGCGGTCGGCCGAGACGCCGGCAGGCCTGGAGGTCGCCGTCAGAGCCTGCGCCGAGGCGCACGCGATCAGCCCCCACGACCACCTGCTCTGCCGGCCCGGGTCGAGCACCGCAGTGCAGATGGTCGATGTCGACGGTCGACGGTTCGTGGTCGCCGCCAAGGCGAGCGACGACGGGGTGGCGTCGCTGTGCGCGATGCGCGCAGTCGAACTCCTCACCGATTCGCTCGCACCCGGTGTCGCGCTGGACGGTGCGGAGTTCCGTAGCGCGCTCGGCGGCTTCGTGACCGGCGTCGTCGTCGGCATCACGAAGGACTCCGCCAGCGAACGACCGGTCGGCATGACGGCGACCTCGCTGGTGTCCCTGTCGCTCGAGCCGCCGCTCGTAGGCCTGTCCGTCGCGACGCGCGCCAGCAGCCACGAGGCGTTCGTCAAGAGCACCGAGTTCACCGTGAGCATCCTCCACGCCGGTCAGGCCGAGCTCGCCCTGCAGCTCGCTCGCAGCGGTCCCGACAAGTTCGAGGGCGTCGACCTGACCGAGAGGGGAGACGTGTGGAGCCTGGCCGAGGCGCGGTCGGTCCTCGCCTGCAGGACCCGGGCCGCGATCGCGCTGGGGGATCACACCCTCCTGGTGGGAGAGGTCTACGCCACGGACGTCCTGTCCGACGAGCCGGCGCTCCTGTTCCTCGGCGGCGGTCGATTCGCGGCGCCCGGGGCGGCCCCGGCGTTGGTCAACGCCTGAGTGTTAATTCCCGATTTCCGATGCGCCCAAACCCTTGCGTCACGGCCGCCCGGCGGGTTAGCGTGCCGCTATCGCCTAGCGAGTAGCGACTAGCGAATATATTCCAGCAAGTTCGCGCGACAGGATCGCGTGGCAGTAGGGCCCCCGGCCCGCATCACAAGGAGAAGGCCCGATGACCACATCTGAAGTTCCCACCGCAGCGGCGGCTCCCGTGGAGGAGCACTCCGAGGAGGTGCGCCACCTGCGCACCGGCAGGTGGCAGGAGGGCTACCGCAAGTCCCGTCACGGCCTGCGGAACTACTGGTACCCGGCGCTGTTCTCCGAGGAGGTCGCCGAGGGCGAGTTCCGGACCCGCCGGATCCTCGGCGAGAACATCCTGCTCAACCGGGTGGAGGGCAGGGTGCTCGCCGTCCAGGACATGTGCGTCCACCACATGGTGCGTCTCTCGGCCAAGCCCGGCGGCGCCGAGAGCCACGTCCCCGGAACGGTCACCTGCTGGTACCACGGCTACACCTACGACATGGAGACCGGCGGCCTGACCCAGGTCCTCACGCAGCCCGAGTGCCCGCTGATCGGCCGCACCGGGATCCGCAGCTACCCGGTCGTCGAGCGCCAGGGCCTCATCTTCGTCTGGATCGGCGACGAGGAGCCGGTCGACATCGAGTCCGACGTGCCGCCGGGATTCTTCGGCGAGAACCACAAGATCGTCGGGATCCGCCGCACGATCGACAGCAACTGGCGACTCGGCGCCGAGAACGGCTTCGACCCGACGCACATCTACTTCCACCGCGAGGCGCCCATCGTCGTCGGCACGAGCCGCAAGATGGCGCTCGGCCTGGAGATGGTGCCCGGCAAGGACGTCGAGTTCGTGACCTCCCACGGCCGGCGCGGCCTGGTCGACATGCTCCGTGAGAACTGGAAGCCGGTGTTCGAGACGAACATCGACGACACGGTCATCGATGCCAAGGGTGTCAACGGGTCGACCACCGAGGAGTCCTCGATCTGGCTGCCCGGCGTCCTGAAGATCACGAAGTTCCTGCCGGACCCGCTCATGACGCACTTCGAGTGGTACGTGCCGATCGACGAGGATCGCCACGACTACGTCCAGATCCTCGTGCGTCCGTGCGAGAACGCCCAGGAGGAGGACGACTTCCGCAACGCCTACGACAACCTGTGGCGCGACTTCTTCCACAAGGAGGGGTTCAACGACCAGGACATCTGGGCCCGCGAGGCGATGCAGGAGCCGTTCCAGAACGAGGACGAGTTCCTCAACGAGCAGCTCATGAAGCCCGACATGGGCCTGGTGCAGTGGCGGCGCATGGTCCACGAGCACGCCCGCGACTTCCAGCCGGCGCCTCGCTTCAAGGCGCCGAAGGACTGGGTGGACTGACATGCCCGCACCCGGAGCAACCGCCGGTGGCTGGACCCGCCCGCCCACCGCCCAGGAATTCGCCCTGGACTACCTGCTGCACTCGATCCGCACGGGTCGCCTCGCAGCCGGCGAACAGGTGAGCGCGGAGGTGGTCGCCGGCCAGATCGACGTCAGCCACGTACCCGTCCGGGAGGCGATCCGCCGGCTGGAGGGCCGCGGTGTGTTGACCCACGTGCCGCGCAAGGGGCATTTCGTCACGGAGTTGAACGTCGCGGACCTCGACTCGCTCGTCGTCCTGGGACGCTTGCTTGAGACCGAGGCGCTGCACTCGGCCGTTCCTGCCATCACCGACGGACAGATCACCCGGATGCAGGCGACGATCGACCAGTCGCGTGCCGTGGTGGGGGTCGATGCCTTCGCCGTGGCGGCACAGGCCGGAGCGTTCCACTCGATCCTGCTCGAGAAGGGTGTGCCGCGACTGCTGCTGCGCCAGCTCGACCTGCTGTGGAGCGGGATGGAGGCCTACCGGCACTTCTACTACGCGCTCTCGGTCTATCAGACCGCGACGTGCGACGAGCACGGAGCGATCCTGCAGGCTCTGCAGCATCGGGACGTCGACGCGACGATCGAGGCGTTCAACTCGCATCGGATCAGCATCAACACGGCGATGAAGCAACTGCCGCCGTTCAGCGAGGCCGAGTCCGATGTCTGAGTTGTCGTTGCTCGTCAAGCAGATGCGGCACGAGGCCTCCGGCGTGCTGTCGGTCACCCTGACCGACGCCGCCGGAGGTGAGCTCCCCGCGTGGGAGCCCGGGGCCCATGTCGACGTCACGCTGCCCAACGGCTTCGTTCGTCAGTACTCCCTGTGCGGCGACCCGGCCGACCGCAGCGCGTACCGCATCGGCGTGCTGCGTGAGACCGAGGGACGCGGAGGATCGCGCTGGATCCACCAGGAGTTGAGGGTCGGCACGCTCCTGGACGTGAGCGAACCGCGTAACCATTTCACCTTTGACGGTGGCTCGCAGGTGCGGTTCGTCGCCGGCGGCATCGGCATCACACCGATCCTGCCCATGATCCGCGAGGCACAGAGCCGAGGCCTCGACTGGCACCTCACCTACGGAGGTCGTTCGCGGCAGTCGATGGCGTTCCTGGACGAGTTGCCGGCCGACAAGGTCACCCTTCGTCCCCAGGACGAGTTCGGACACCTCGACCTGGCCGAGGCGCTCGGGGCACCGGGTGACGGCGTGACCGTCTTCGCCTGTGGCCCGATGGGCCTGCTCGATGCTTTGGAGGAGCACTGCCGCGACTGGCCCTCCGGTGCGTTGAGGATGGAGCGCTTCGCCGCGCCGTCCGCGCACTCGGCTCCGGACGCCGACGAGAACACCGGCGACATCGAGGTGTTCGCGCAGCGCTCCGGGGTCGAGCTGGTCGTTCCCGAAGGCGAGTCGATTCTCGACGGCCTCGAGAAGGCGGGCATCTTCCCCGGCAGTTCGTGCCGTGAAGGCATCTGTGGCTCGTGCGAGGTGAAGGTCCTCGAAGGCACCCCCGCTCACCACGACTACGTGCTCACGGCCGAGGAGAAGGCCGAGGGCAACACCATGATGATCTGCGTCTCGCGCGCGAAGTCGTGCCGTCTCGTCCTCGACATCTGAGGCGCTCCCCCCACGTTTTCCCGTTGTACTGAAAGGACCATTCCATGACCACCGCCACCGAGATCCGTCCCGAAACGACGCTTTGGATGGACCTGCTCGGCACCCAGGTCAGGTACCTGGGCAACGAGTTCAAGACTCGCGTGATCGAGTACGGATCGGGCGATCCGCTCATTCTCATTCACGGAAACGGCGGCCACGCCGAGGCGTATGCGCGCAACCTGCACCGGCTGGGCAGCAAGTACCGCGCGATGGCCATCGACCTGCTCTGGCACGGCCTGTCGGGCAAGCCCGACTGGGAACCCGACATGGTCCCGACCTACGCGCGCCAGCTGCTCGACCTGATGGACTCCGAGGGCATCGAGAAGGCGCACTTCGAGGGCGAGTCGCTCGGCGGATGGGTCGCACTGTGGATGGCGCTCAACCATCCCGACCGCGTCGGCAAGCTCATCCTGAACACCAACGCCGGGATCAAGTTCAAGCCCACGAGCGTGAGCGAGGACCTCAAGGGTGGCCCGCAGGCCCTGCGCGAGCGGAGCATCGCGGCGTTCTCCAACCCGACCCGCGAGACCATCCGGCGCCGCATCGAGTGGCTGATGCTCGATCCCGACGACGCGACCGAGGAGCTCGTCGAGATCCGTCACGCGATCTACAACGACCCGCTCACCCAGCAGCGACTCCTGAAGATCGCGGAGAACTCCTTCGGCTTCGGCTCCGGCGTCAACGCGCTCATCGACGAGGACCGTCTGGCCGACGTCACGGTTGAGACCCTCGTTCTCTGGTCGTCCGACAATCCGGGTCACGGGCCGGAGACCGGCCGGAAGATCGCGGAGCTGATCCCCGGGGCGAAGCTGCACATCGTGGACCGGGCGGCGCACTGGCCGCAGTGGGAGCAGCCCGCCGATCACGACGCTGCCGTCCTGGCATTCCTCGACGGCACCCTCGAGGGGAGCTGACGATGACGATCAAGGCACTCAGCTACGTCCGAGTGACTGGAGCCGACCTGGACGCGTGGGAACACTTCGCCACCACGATCCTCGGCCTGGACCCGGTCCGCGACGGCGACCGTATGACGATCCGGCTTGATGAGCGCGCCTACCGGTTCGACCTGCGGTCCAGCGGCCCGTCGAAGACGGTCATGGGCTGGGACGTGAAGGACGCGCGCAGTCTCGACGACCTGCGCCAAGCACTGCAGAAGGCCGGGATTGAGTACTCGGACGGTGGTGCGGGCGAGCTCGTCGACCGTCAGGTGCTGGGACTGCTTTCGTTCGCGGATCCGGACGGGCTCGAGCACGAAGTCGTGTGCGGCGCCGCGTTCGATGCGCCACCCGTGACGTTCTCTCGTCATGTCACCGGCTACGAGACCGGAACGCTCGGACTGGGTCACTTCGCCGTGGGCGTCCCAGACTTGGAAGGTGCGACCGAGTTCTATAAGGACGTGCTCGGATTCCGGTCCACCGACATCATGCCGGGGCTGTTCTCCTTCATGCGGGTGAACCCGCGCCACCACTCGATCGCGCTCATGCAGTACGACCGAGCCGAGATCCACCACATGCACCTGCTGGCGAACACGCTCGAAGACGTGGGACGGGCCTACGACGCCGCCCTTGCTGGCGACCTCGTGCGCAAGTCCCTGGGTCAGCACAACAACGACGGTTTGGTGTCGTTCTACTGCGAGACGCCCGCGGGCTGGGAGATCGAGTTCGGCTTCGGCGGGATCCGCGTCGATGACGACGAGTGGCTCGTCCGCAAGGTCGACCGCCCGTTCAGCCTGTGGGGCCACAATCCCGTCCCTCGCAAGGACTGAACGCCACCAGCCGGACCTGAGATGGCCTGCCGCGTCGTCGCGGCCGGCCATCTCAGCTGGAGCTGACTCCTGATTGCCTCGAAGCGTCTTGGTGAAGCGCTCAGGTGAGCTGCCGATCTCAACGGGTGGTGGCTTTGCGCGATCCGGTCGTCGCGGACACGGATGGTCGGCACCTCAAGGAACTGCTGTCTTGGAGTTCACAGACGCGGCTTGTCGCGCTCGACACCTGGATCCGACGACTGCTCCGGTCCTGCAACGCCAGCAGCGTTCGGATTGCTGCCGTGAGTCTCCGCATCATTCCAAGTGCTGGGATTCACGCCGAGGGTCAGTGCCTTGGACATGAGCCCGGCGAGCGGGTAACTGTCCAGATGGGGCACTTGGTCGAGGGCACACCACGCTTTGGCTCCGTCGCCGTTGAGCCAACTGGCGAAGCTCAGGAGCGTTGCTGGCGCATCTCGGACTTCGTCCGGCGCGCGGCGGGTCAGGTCGGTCCAAAGCGCGACGTGTGACTGCGCGTTGCGGCGTGTCATGTCGCTCCACAATTCGTCGCGGATCGGGATCGACTCGACAGCGACCAACATCCGGGCGACGTCGGCGACGGTGAGCCGTTCCCCGTTCTCGTGGAAGTGGTGAAGCCGACCGATCGCCCAGGTGCGTTCGGCGGTCGGGCTGCTTCCGGTCGTCGCCGTTCGCGCTGCCGGGAGCTGGGCCGCGATTGGGGTGCGGTCGCCCTCGAGGGAGGAGGCCATCGCCTGGCGACTGGACGCCGGCTGAACGACCCCAATGGCGACCATCTGCGCGGCGACCCGCGCGCGGGCTGCCTCGGTCCGCCGGCCTCGTTCCCCGTTGTCGAGATCGATCCACGCCTCGTCGGTCGCCCAGAGGCGGAGGGGGCAGTCCACGCCCACCGAAGCGAGGCGTGCACGCAGTTCGTTGCTGGCGACTTCGGCGTTGCCGCGGTCGGTGGTCATGCAGAAGATCGCCACGAGGGAGTCAGGCCGGGCACCCAGGGTGACGGGGACCTTGATGGAGTCCCAGGCGTCTTGGCGTGCCGTCGCTGATGTCGGAAGGTCGACGCGGATGCGCGGGAGTCCGGGATTGAGCGGGTAGATGACGATCGACTCCTCGGGCTTGAACCCGAACATGTGCGGAATGGCGGCGAGGAACTCGTCGTGCGAACGCAGCGAAATCGTCATGGTGCCTCCTGGTCGGCTCGAACGATCTGTCCGTTACGGATCAGGTGCGCGCTGTCGCCCTGCCCCGCTCACGCAAGACCAGCCATTGGCCTTGCCGCCGTTGTGTCCGCGAATCCGTGGGTGTCCCTCGTTGCCCCAGCCGAGAGTTAACTTGCTACTGATCTGCCTTCTCGCTTGCAGCGCGGCTGCGACGCAGTAACGGAAGTAGGCACTTACGCGGCCGGTCGCTAACGAAACGGCCAATCGCTTGCAGCGTGGCTGCGACGCAGCAACAGATGTAGGCAGTGAGGCGGCCGATTGGCAG
>CAYYQO010000023.1:5753-26997 GCA_964473845.1 uncultured Aeromicrobium sp. | reverse complement strand
GAGACCGTGGCGCAGGTCCGGCTGCGTGAGATGACCAATCCGATCGAACAGGTCGAAGCAGGCTCAAACCTGCGCAAGGACAGTGAGCACGGGCTCGGGCACCGGTTCTCGCCCCAGAGTCTGGTCGAGCGGACCGAACGCGACTACATGCTGGCGGGCCGGCCGGACAGCACGAGTGTCGCGAAGATCCTGACGATGAAGATCATGCTGGCGGTGGCCGGCCTGGCGCTCGGAATCATGATGAAGTCCTCGAACGAGGGACTTCTGGGGTGGGTCTTCCTGATCGGCATCCCTGCGGCCGGCTACTTCGTGCCCAGCGTCCTGCTCTCGGGCAAGGCGCGCGCGCGGCAGGCCCAGATCCAGTACTCGCTGCCGGACCTGCTCGACCAGATCACGATCTCGATCGAGTCGGGTGCGAGCTTCGAGAACGCGTTGTCCCGGTCCGGTCAGTCCGGTGACGGCCCACTGTCCGAGGAGATCGTCCGCACCATCCAGGACATGGCGCTCGGCGTGCCGCGCCGCGAGGCCTACGACCTGCTGGTAGCTCGTACCGACGTCGAGGAACTGCGCAAATTCGTCCGCGCCATCACCCAGGGCGAAGAGTTTGGTGTTCCGATGTCGGACATCGTGCGTGACCAAGCCGGTGAGATGCGGGTGACCCGGCGGCTGCGCGCGGAGGCCAAGGCCAACCAGGTGCCGGTCAAGATGCTGTTTCCGCTCATCGCGACGATCCTGCCGGTGCTCTTCATGGTCGTGATCGGACCGGCCGTCATCAATGCCATGGAAGTGATGGGCTGATTCGAGGCCGACGCTGCCGGTATCGATTCACTCGGGATCAGAGAGACATTTTGCAATGCGTAAGCACATCGGCCCGATCTGCTCGGGTGTTGTGATGGGCGGGCTGCTCGTTGCAGCACCGTGGTCAGTGGTTGAAAGCGAACTGAGGGGAACCCCGTGAATAGACGCCGCCTGTCCGGATTCAGTGTTGTGAGCTTGATCGGTGCCCTCGTGGCGGCGCTGCTGGCCATGCCGGGTGCCGCCGCCGCTGCGGTGGCGTCGCCGACAGGACTGACGCCCAATGGTGGTTCGGTGAACGGTATCCCCACCCTGACGTGGAACCGGGTCAGCGGTGCCACGTCCTATGAGGTGCAGACGTCGACGACGAGCGATTTCGCCAAGGTGACGAAGTACACCACCACCAACCGTCGCGTCGTGCCGTCCTCGCCGTTGCCCTCCGGGGCCAACCACTGGCGCGTCCGCGCATTGGTGGCCAAGACTGCCGGCGAGTGGTCCGAGTCTTCCTTCGGCGTCAGTGCGGCCAGCGGACCTGCACTGGTGACGCCGGGCGAGGGGGCGACGCTCTTCCAGCCTGACGACCCGGTCTACCTGTCGTGGTCGCCGATCGCGGGGGCCGCCACCTACGCCGTAGAGGTGGACGACTCGCCGGACTTCCTCTCGCCCGTGGTCAAGACCGGCCTGAAGGTCACGTCGATGATCATGGACAACCCTCAGGTCGCCACCGAGTACTTCTGGAGAGTCAAGGCAGTCTTCGCTGCGGGGATCGAGACCCGATGGTCAACCGAGGGCTCCTTCAAGATCGGCGGCATGTCAAAGCCGACCCTGGTGTCTCCTGCGAACAATCCGACCCGGGCGATCGATGACGTCAAATTGACCTGGAACAAGGTGCGCAGCGCCACCAAGTACGAACTGCAGGTGTCGACCGCCGATTCCTTCGCGTCGACGGTCGTGAGCACCACTGTGGTGGGAACGACCTACTCGCCGAGCATCACGTTGCGCAACGACCAGTACTACTGGAGGGTGCGCCCCGTCGACGTCTTCGGTAACAAACTTGACTGGAACGCCGTGGACACCTGGCAGTTCAAGCGGGCCTGGTCCGATCAGCCAATGCTGCAGTACCCGACGAACGGGTCGATCATGGGCGACCCGATCTTCTTCCAGTGGTCGGGCGCCAAACTGGCGAGCTCGTACAGATTGCAGGTCAGCAGCAACTCCCTCTTTACGGGCGCCACCACGCAAACCTGTACGACCAGAGGGACGACCTACACGCCGAAGAGGGCCGGCGACTGCTGGCCCGCCGGGTTCGGCACGTACTACTGGCGAGTCATCGCCAGCGACGGCCCTCTCAAGAACCCGACGCTCGACACCGAGGTCGACCACGCTCACGTCAACCAGTTCTCGTACGCGCCCGCCGTCGTGGATCTCGCTGGGATGGTCCCCGCTCACGCGGCCGAGATCCCGGCGAATGAGATTGGCTTCCGGTGGAACCCGGTCGCGGGTGCCGCCAAGTATCGGGTGACCGTGGCCGCGATCGATGGTGGAAAGGGCGCGTTCACTCGCGATACCACCACCACCTCGATCTCACCGATCGTCGCATTCGAGCCGGGAAAGAGCTATCGCTGGCAGGTGCAGACGGTGAGTGAGTCCGGCCGACTCGGAAGTAGCCTCATCGCCAGCGCCCAGAACACCTTCACCGCGACCGAAACCACGTCCGCAGAGAGCCTCACGCCGACGCCGGTCAGCCCTGCGACAGGAGCCGCGAGCTCTCGATTCCCGCAACTGAGATGGACCGCAGTCCAGGACGCCGCCTATTACAAGGTGCAGGTGCGAGACGCTGCTGGCATCGCGGCGTTCGTTGAACTCGCCGACAAGTTCACTGCCGTCAACGGCACGCACTCGACGTCCACCAACCTGCCGGGGACGTTCCAGTGGCGAGTTCAGGCGTACGACGAAGATGGCGCAACGCTGGGTGATCCCGGTCCCGCACGCACGTTCACGATTTCCAGCCCTGGGACCGTCCCAGGCGCCAGGGCGGCGATCACCGGTCAGGCCTCGGGCGGCACGGCGACCTCGTGCACGAGCGTCCTCCCGGCGCGGTGCGAGGATCTGCGGCAGACCCCCGTGCTGCGTTGGGATCCCGTTGCCAATGCTGGAAGCTACAGGCTGTGGATCTCCAAGGATGCCCGCTTCACCAATATCGTGCGAGATGCCAACAATCTTCTCTACGACGGGATCAAGGTCGAAGGGACGATGTTCTCGCCACTGGCGGCCCTGCCAGATTCGCAAGCCAGCGACGCGTACTACTGGCGGGTCGTGCCCTGCACGATCGGAGACGCCTGCACGCCGCGCACCGATGCCGACCGCGCGTTCAACAAGAAGTCCAATGCGGTCGAGTTGTTGACGCCCGCGAACGGGTCTTCAGGGCCCGACACTGTCACCTTCACGTGGCGGGACTACCTGGAGACGAACCTTCTTCCGGGCAAGGCCGACGTAACCGGCGTCAACGCGCGTACCGAGGCGCTCCAGTACCGAATCCAGGTGTCGTCGGTGCCGAATTTCCAAACGCTGATCGACGACCAGGTCGTGGACCAGCGGACGTACACCTCCTTCACGAAGACCTACCCCGAGGGCCTGTTGTACTGGCGCGTCGCTGCCATCGACGGCTCTGAGAACCTGTTGACCTACAGTGCGCCACGGACGTTCGTCAAGGCGACGCCGGCTCCGGTGATCAAGAAGGTCAACTCCGGTGCTCCGGTGACACAGGCCGTGCCCTTCCAATGGGAGCCGACGGCCCACGCGGCGTTGTACCAGGCAGAGATCTTCAAGAACAACGACACGATTGGGTCGAGCGGGAACAAGGTCGCCACGATCACCGGAAAGCAGAGCGCGGTCGCGTTGACCGACGTTCTCAGCCCGAACGAGCAGTACCGGTGGCGGGTGCGCATGCGCGACACCTCGAACAACTGGGGTCCGTTCTCCTCGCTCGCAGCACCTGATGCTGCGTTTGTCGTGTCGTCGGCTCAGGCCCCGACTCAAGCGTCGCCGGCCAGCGGCGTGACCCTAGGCGGACACGACGCCCTGTTCGCCTGGACCGGCGTACCGACCGCCTCCAACTACCGTTTCGAGGCGCGCCTCGCGGGCCAATCGAGCCCCACCACGGTCACGACCAAGGCGCTAGCCCATGCGCCGCTGAAGACTCTCGCAGCAGGCCAGTGGCAGTGGCGTGTGGTGGCGTTGAACTCCACCTCGAACGTCATCGGTGCCTCACCGTGGCGAGGATTCGCGGTGAAGGGAACGTCACCAGTAGCAGCGCCGACACCGAAGCCCAAACCGGCTCCGGCGCCCAAGCCGGTGGTCAAGCGCGACACCAAGCGCCCAACGGTGAAGTCTGTCGCGCCGAAGAACCGTGCCAAGAAGGTCAAGCGCTCGTCGAACATCAAGATCCGGTTCTCCGAGCCGATCACCCGGGCGAACGCCTCCACGATCAAGCTCTATCGAGCGGGGTCGAAGCGCCCGATCAAGGTCAAGATCACCCTCAACCGGACGCGCACGGTCGTGACGGTCAACCCGCGCCCGAAGTTGGCCAAGTCGAAGCGGCACACACTGAAGATCTCGTCCTTGGTCGTCGACCGCTCGGGCAACCGGATGAGCAAGGCGCGGAACTTCTCGTTCACGACCGGCAAGAAGTAGGCACTGGCGTCAGCTTCGTCGACCAGGCGACGAAGCTGACGCTCAGGCCCAGAGGGTCTCGCCGAACGTGAACCAGATGACGGCGACGACGGCGATGATCCACAGCGCCGAGATCAGGACGGTCCAGTTCTTCAGGAACCTGACGCCGGTGAAGCGCGCGGTGACCACGACGAAGAGCGGGATCACCATGGCCCACACGACCATGCACCACGGGCAGAGCTTGCCGATCTCGAAGATGGCTTGGTACTGCAGCCACGTGATGAAGCCGATGCCGAACAGGACGCCGACCTGCAGGCCGCCCCACATCCAGCGGGGGAGCGAGATCCCGGCGGCGAGGACGACGCCGAGGGCGATCAGGGCGCTGAAGGCCACGACGCCGATGAGCGTGTTCGGGAAGCCGAACGCCTCGGACTGCGCCGACCGGACCACGTCGCCGCAACTGACGAACGCAGAGATGTCGCAGGCGAGGGTCTTGGCGGTGCCATCGATCTCGGCCTGCATCAAGGTGAACTTGTCGACCGTCAGCGTGAGCGACGCCCACAGCGAGATCGCGCCTGTGACGATCAGAAAGATTCCTCGTCCCCGGTCGGACTCGGGCGCGTCCTCGTCAGGTGTTGGCAAGGCAGCATCGGCGGCAACGGCGGTCATGGGGAAATCCTAGAGGGTGGGGGTTCACCGAATCGGTTCTGTAAATCCCGGTGACCAAAACTCACAGAATCAGTGACGTGCAACACAAGTGCTGTTAATGTGACATCAGCAATGTCACATAGGAGTGTGCAATGACCGAACACGTCGACGTCCTTCTCGTCGGTGCCGGCCTCTCGGGGATCGGTGCGGCCTACCGTCTGCAGGAGCGGGCCCCCGGCAAGACCTACGCCATCCTCGAACAGCGCGAGAGCATCGGCGGCACGTGGGACCTGTTCCGGTACCCCGGCGTGCGGTCCGACTCGGACATGTACACGCTGAGTTTCCCGTTCGAACCGTGGACCAACAGGGCCGCGATCGCCGACGGCAGCGACATCCGTCAGTACCTGATCGACACCGCCGCCAAGCACGGCATCGCCGACAAGATCCGCTACGGCCGCCGCGTCACCACCGCCGAGTGGTCCAGCGACGACGCCACCTGGACGGTCACCAGCACGCTGACCGACGGCTCCAGCGAGACGTTGACGACCAACTTCCTCTACCTGTGCAGCGGCTACTACTCCTACGACGAGGGCTACACGCCCGACTTCCCGGGCCTCGACTCCTTCGAGGGCCAGGTCATCCACCCGCAGTTCTGGCCCGAGGACCTCGACCACGCCGGCAAGCAGGTCGTCGTCATCGGTTCGGGCGCCACCGCGATCACCCTGCTGCCGTCGATGGCCAAGGACGCCGCCAAGGTCACCATGTTGCAGCGCACCCCCACCTACGTCCTGAGCCAGCCCGGAACCGATCCGGTCGCCAACGTCGCCCGCAAGGTGCTGCCGAACCAACTGGTCCACCAGGTCGCCCGGATGCGCTACGCCGTCATGACGGTCGGTTTCTACCAGTTCTGCCGCGCGTTCCCGCGGCTGTCGCGCCAGGTCCTGCTCGGGCTGACCAGCAAGTCGATGCCCCGTGTGGACCGCAAGACCCTCACGCCGCCGTACAAGCCGTGGGACCAGCGGCTGTGCGTCGTGCCCGGCGGCGACCTGTACAAGTCGGTGCGCTCGGGCAAGTCCGCGATCGTCACCGACCGCATCGCCGAGTTCACCCCGAAGGGCATCGCACTCGAGTCGGGCGATCATCTGGACGCCGACATCGTCGTCACCGCCACGGGCCTCAAACTCGTCGCGATGGGTCAGATCGACGTCACGATCGACGGCGTCAAGGTCGACCCGCACGAGCTCTACACGTACAAGGGTCAGATGTTCAGCGGCGTCCCCAACCTCGCCTGGTGCGTCGGCTACACGAACGCCTCGTGGACCCTGCGTGCCGACCTGACCTGGAAGTACGTCGCCGACTACCTCAACCACCTGGACGCGAAGGGCTACGCCTACGGCACGCCCGACCCGCAGGCCGACTTCGGTGACGATTCGCGCCTGCTGGACCTCTCCTCGGGGTACATCGCCCGCGCCGACGAACTGTTGCCGCGGTCCGGTGCTCGCACGCCCTGGAAGGTTCGCCAGAACTGGTTCCTGGACAGCTGGGACGCCAAGAACACCGACGTTGACGAGGACATGGTCTGGGTCCGCGCCGCGGACCTGCCGGCCGCGAGGTCGACCGTCGCCTGAAGCCCCACATTCGACGGTCGAGGCACGGTGGGAGCGTCTCGACCGTCGAGTGTGGTTCGTTCTCCGTGATTCCGTGTCGATCTGAGCCATGATGGATCGATGGACGTCATCGTCATCGGCGGCGGAATCTCGGGTGTTGCCCTCGCCCACGAACTGGCCACGGACCGCGAGGTCGTGCTGCTCGAGGCCGAGAAGGCCCTCGGGACCCACACGACGGGCCGGTCCGCGGCCACCTGGATCGGCAGCTACGGCCCACCGGTCGTCCGCGAGCTGACCCGGGCCAGTCACGACTTCCTGCTCGATCCGCCGCTCGACATCGACGGCCCCGTCGCCACGCCGATGTCGTGCCTGTGGGTGGGTGTCAACGGCCGCGATGCGGAGGTGCACCGACTCGCTGACGAGACCGGAGCCCAACTGATCGACGGCGCCGAGGCCGAACGGCTGTGCCCCGTCCTGATTCCCGGTGAGATCGCCGTCGCCGCGTGGGACGAGACCGCTCTCGACCTCGACGTCATGGGCTTGCACCATGCGTACACGCGCGCGTTCCGGGCCCGCGGCGGCAAGGTCGTGACGTCCGCCCGGGTCGCGTCCGCCCTGCGGGAGGGCACCGAGTGGGTCCTGACGACGACCTCGGGTGACGTCTTCCGCGCCGACGTCGTCGTGAATGCCGCCGGCGCCTGGGGTGACGTCGTCGGTGCGCTGTTCGGCGCCGAACGCCTGCGACTGGAGCCTCGTCGCCGCACGATCTTCCAGTCACCGACGAACGTCTCGCTGGCCGGAGTGCCGTTCACGGCCGGCATCGACGACGGCTTCTACTTCAAGGCCGAGGGTGCCTCGGTGCTGTGTTCGCCGCAGGACGCCTCGCTGCACGAGCCCGGCGATCCGAAACCCGACCAACTCGAGATCGCCCGGGCCATCGAGGCGGTCAACGCCGTCACGACGCTGGGCCTGCGCAGCGTCAGTACCGCTTGGGCCGGCCTGCGCACCTTCGCCCCCGACGGCAACCCCGTCACCCGCTGGGACGACAAGGCCGACGGCTACTTCTGGTACGTCGGCCAAGCCGGCTACGGCATCCAAATGGCCCCAGCCCTGGCCAAGCAAGCAGCAAAGCTGCTGGATTGATCCCTCCGGATTGATCCGTTGGATTGATCCGCCTCCGGCGGACGAGATGTGTAGCGGTATCCACCCGAATCGGGCCTTGGATGAGGGTTGGAGGTGGATCCCGCTACACAACTCCTCTCTGTGGACAGCCACTCCTTCTCCACAGGGCGCTGCTGCAGGGTTCCTCCTGCCCGTCGTCGCCCGTCATCGTGCGGTATGCGCGACACCCCGGCCCACCTGCAGACCCGACCGTTCACCGTTGCGGAGGCGCGTGAGGCCGGTCTGACCTCGCGCATGTTGGAACACGAGAGGTTCCGGCGAATCTTCCGTGGCGTCTATGTACTGGCCTCCCTGACGATGACGACGCGACTGTGGTTCGCCGCAGCCGTGATGGCGGGTCCGTCTGATGCCGTGCTCAGCCATCGCAGTGCCCAGAGTCTTTATGGCCCAGATCTTCGCGGCGGAGACGGGCGAATCGATCTTTCCACGCGTCGGAACGCCGTCTGCCGTGCGAAGCAGATCCGGGTGCATCGCAGGCTTCACCCCATCGCCTTCCAGATGATCGATGGTCTGCCGGTCACCGCGGCCGCGCGCACGTTCGTCGATTGCGCACTGGAACTGACATTCGTCCAGTTGGTCGTCTTCGGGGACTCGCTCATTCACCGAAGGCGCGTGACTTTCGACGACCTCTTGGAGTATTGCCGAAGTCGACATCTCGACGGCGTGGTCGCGGCACGGAAGGCCATGGAGTACCTCGTCGCCGACTCTCGCTCACCGATGGAGACGTTGGTGCGGCTCATGCTCGTCATGTCCGGACTGCCACACCCGGCCTGCAACGCCAAGGTCGTCGATGCGCTGGGGCGGAAGGTCGCCACGGTTGACCTGCTCTTTGCCCAGTTCAAGGTCGCGGTCGAGTACGACGGCAGGTGGCACGAGTTGTCAGCCGACGAGCGTCGCTGGCTCCGTGACCGGCGCGAACGTCTGGAGAAGCTCGGGTGGACGGTGATCGTCGTCTACGACACTGATCTGCCGAAGCCCGCGCTGATCGTGACCCGCGTTCACGAGGCTCTCGTTCGTGGTGGCTACGACGGCCCACGTCCCAACTTCACGGCACGCTGGCACGCCATGTTCCGAGCTCGCATCTGACGGACCTACCGGACCGCCAGATGTGTAGCGTTGTCCACCCTCAGCCGTGGCTGGAGGCCGGAATCAGGGGGATACCGCTACATATCTCGCCCGCCGGAGGTGGGCTGGCAGGTGGGGCACCAGAAGGTTCTTCGCTCACGAGTGGGTTCACCCAGGGCTGATTCCCTGATCGGGGTGCCGCAGCGACGGCAGGGGCGTCCTGCTCTGCTGAAGATCCAGTGACCTTCGCCTGGTCTCAGTGATCCGGTGAACGTTCTTTCGATCCGGTCCCTGTTCGCTCGGATCAGCTCCACGCCTCGGTCGACGATCCGGCCCAGGTCGACCTCGGCTGCCGGTGTGTGTGGGTCGATCCTGCACAGGAAGAGCACCTCGTTGACGTACTCGTTGCCGAACCCGGCCAGGTTCCGTTGGTCGTGCAGGGCGACGAAGACCGGCAGGCCCGGGTCACGAGCGAGGTTCGCCAGGGCGAGTTCGCGGTCGAAGTCCGGAGCGAGGACATCGGGGCCGAGGTGGCCGATTGCGTCGGACTCGGCTGATCTCGGCAGGACCTCGACGATGCCCAGGCTGAAGCCCACCGCGACCCACTCGTCGGTGCGCAGGATCGCACGGATCGTGTGCTCCGGACGCCTGAGGCGGCGGGTCGTCGGCCGGTAGAGGTGCCACGAGCCCTCCATCCTCAGGTGGGAATGCACCGTGTGGTCGTCGGTGCGCAGCAGCAGATGCTTGCCGTGGCTGACGATCTCGCGCACGGTCTCGCCGACCAGTTCGACCGTGGCGAACCGCGGCACCCGGAACTCGGTGGAGGTCAGGAGACGCCCCGCGAGGGCCTCGTCGAGGTGGTGGGCGGTGCGCCACGCGGTGTCGCCCTCAGGCATCGAGGCGCAGTCCTTTCAGATGGGCCTCGAACCCGGCGGCGGCCAGTGCCTCGCCGAGGTCCGTGGTGGCGATGGGCGCGCCGTCCGCGGTCTGGACTGTGAGCCGGCCCAGGCGTCCCCGCCGCACCGTGGCGACGAGCGACTCGGCCGCCGCGGCGAGTGACTGCGTCTGGCCGGTGAAGGTGAGCGCCGACTTCCCGCCCCGCTCCAGGTAGAGCACTGGATGCCCGTCGTGGATCACCACGAGCGACCCGGCCTTGCGCGCCGGGCGATGGCCCTCGGTTCCGCGATCGGGCCATGGCAGGGCGGCCCCGAACGGGTTGGCCGGGTCGGTGGCGGCGAGCGTGACTGCGGGGGAATCGGCTGGTTCATCCTGGTCGCGCACGTGCGAACGGAGGCGGTCGACCACGCCCGGGGCCGCGAATTGGGCGGCGCCCAGCGAATCGACGAAGTAGCCTCGCAGCGCCGACCCGTTCTGTTCCATCTCGCGCAGCACCCGGTAGGTGGCCGCGAAGCCGCCGGGCGTCTGCTCGGCCTGGACCGATCCGCGGGTGACGACGCCATACCGGTTCAGCAGGGTCTCGGCGCGCGCGATGTGCTCGGCGGCAGACTCACCCTCGGGAGCCAGGGCGAACCAGCGGCCCGAGGCGATTGGCGGCACGACCGCCCGCGGCGCCCGCATGCGCCCGCCGGACACGCGAGCCCGAGGCGCCTGTCGTTTCGTGCGGTGGGCGCCGCCACCGGCCACCAGACTGCGCACCGGCGCGAACGTGTCATTGCTGACGCGGCCGGACCACACCAGGTCCCAGATCGTATCGACGAGGACCTCGCGGTCGGTGTCGTCGACGCGTGCGGTGAGCTCGACGAACAGCCAGGCACCGGAGTCGCCGAGGATGTCCACCAGGCGCTCGGCGGGGGTGTCCGCGGCTTCGGTTCGCGGACTGGTCGCTGGCCCTCGATCGCCGGCGGGCATCAGCCGGATCCAGCCATCGCGGCTGGGCAGCGAGCCAGCGCCGGTCCAGACGACCTCGCCCGAGGCGGTCAGTTCGTCGAGCATCGCCGGCGAATAATCGCTGACGCGCGACGGCAGCACGAGCGACTCCCAGGCACTGGCCGGCAGCGCGGCTCCGGCCAGTTGCTCGATGACCGTGAGCACGCCGTCGGCTCCGCGCAATTGCGACCCGACGTGCTGCCACGAGGGCAGGAACCGCGCGAAGGCGGCCGCGTCGACGGGTGCGACCTGCTTGCGCGCCGCTGCGAGTGACCGGTTGCGCAGTCGCCGCAGCACCTCGGAGTCGACCCACTCGGTGTCGCCGGAGGCGATCGGCAGGAACTCGCCGCGGGTGACGCGACCGACCTCGGCCAATCGCTGCAGCGCGTCGCGCACGACGGCAGGTCCGAGCGCCAGCCGGGCCGCGACGTCCTCGGTCGTGAACGGGCCGTGGGTCCGGGCGAACCGGGCCACCAGTTCGGCCAGCGGATCCGGGCCCACCGCGAGATGCGCCTCGGCGATCCCGAGCGGAAGTGCGGTGCCCAGCGCCTCGCGCAGCCGACCGGCATCCTCGATCGCGGCCCACCTGGACTGGCCGCCGATCTGAACCTCGATCGCGCGCCTGGCGTCACGCAGTTCCGTGAGCCAGGCAGGAGCCTCGGCGCGGGCATCCTCGCGGGTGCGCTCGGCCGCCTCGGCAGCGGACAGGGGGCCGAGGAGTCGCAGCAGGTCGGCGATCCCCTCGACGTCCTTGGCCTGTCGTTCGGGGACGAGCCGTTGCAGTTCGGCCTCCGTCTGGGCCACGACCTCGGGATCGAGCAGTTCGCGCAGGTCGGCGCGGCCCAGCAACTGGCCGAGGAGCTCGGGGTCGAGGGTCAGCGCCGCGGCACGCCGTTCGGCCAAGGGCAGGTCGCCGTCGTAGAGGAACGCGCCGACGTAGCCGAACAGCAGACGCTGAGCGAAGGGTGATGCGGTCTCGGTGCCGACTTCGACGAGGGCGACCTCGCGGGAACGCAGCCGCCGCGCCAGCGTCACGAGCGCCGGCAGGTCGTACACGTCCTGCAGGACTTCGCGTGCGGTCTCGAGCAGGATCGGGAAGTCGGGGTACTTGCGGGTGACGTCGAGCAGCATCGCGGCCCGCCGCCGTTGTTGCCACAGCGGAGCTCGCGCGCCCGGGTTGCGTCGTGGCAGCAGCAGGGCCCGCGCCGCGCACTCGCGGAATCGTGCGGCGAACAGCGCCGATCCGCCCACGAGCTCGGTGACCCGGGGCTCCAGGTCGTCCGGATCGAGCTCGAACAGCTCGGCTCCCGGCGGTTCGCCGGTGACGTCGGGCACCCGCGCCACGATCCCGTCGTCGGAGGCCACGACCGCACCGTCGACGCCGTACCGCTGCTCGATGCGCTGGCCGATGATCAGGGCCCAGGGCGCATGCACCGCCCGCCCGTACGGCGACAGCAGCACGATCCGCCAGTCGCCGACCTCGTCGCGGAAACGTTCGACCACGAGCGTCGTGTCGGTCGGCAGCAGCCGCGTGGCCTCACGCTGGTCATCGACGAGCGCCGCGAGATTGCCGATGGCGCGGGTGTCGAGTCCGATCCGTTCGACCCGGGCGCGTTGCTTTGCGGGCGAGAGGCTGCTCAGCTCGCGCAGGAAGGCTCCCATCGCCTCGCCCAGTTCGTACGGGCGCCCCACCGCGTCGCCACGCCAGAACGGCAGCCGCGCGGGGAGCCCGAACGCGGGTGTGACGATCACCCGGTCGGCGGTGATCTCCTGGATCCGCCAACTCGTGGCGCCCAGCGCGATCACGTCGTTGATGCGTGACTCGTAGACCATCTCCTCGTCCAATTCACCGACGCGGCGGCCCGCCGTGCCCTCGTCGCCGGCCAGGACGACCGTGAACATGCCGCGGTCGGGGATCGTGCCACCACTGGTGACCGCGAGTCGTTGCGCGCCGGGCCGACCGGTGAGGGTGCCGGCCTGGCGATCCCACACCGCGCGGGGCCGAAGTTCGGCGAATTCGTCGGACGGATAGCGGCCGGCGACCAGGTCGACCGTGGCCTCGAACGCCGCGTGCGGCAGCGTTGCGAAGGGCGCAGATCGACGCACCAGATCGAACCAGGCCTCGACCTCGATCGGCTCGAGCGCGCAGGCGGCGATGGTCTGCTGGGCCAACACGTCGAGCGGATTGGCCGGGACCGCGAGCCGTTCGATCTGCCCGGCCAGCATCCGCTCGACCGTGACCGCGGTGGACAACAGGTCGTGCCGGCCGGTCGGGAAGACGAGCCCGCGGGATACCTCGCCCACCTGGTGGCCCGCGCGTCCGACCCGCTGCAGGCCCGAGGCGACCGACGGGGGTGCCGACACCTGGATCACCAGGTCGACCGCGCCCATGTCGATGCCCAGTTCGAGACTGGAGGTGGCCACGACGCACCGCAGCCGACCCGACTTCAGGTCGTCCTCGATGATCGCGCGCTGCTCCTTGCTGACCGAGCCGTGATGGGCCCGGGCCAGCACCGGCTCGGCGCCGCTCGACAGTCCCGAGAGTCCGCCCATGTGGGCCGGTTGGCGGGTGGCCGGTTCGGGTCGATAGCCGGTCTCGCGCTCGACCCAGACCTCGTTGAGTCGCTGGGTCAGGCGCTCGGCGACCCCACGGCTGTTGGCGAACACGATCGTCGTGCGCGCCTGCCCGATCGCGTCGACGATCGCCTCCTCGACGTGCGGCCAGATCGTGCCGCCTGCCTGGTGGGGTTGGTCGACACCGCGGGCGGCGCTGCCCTCGCGAGGACCCTCGTGCCGCGGTGGCAGGTCGGTCAGGTCGTCCACCGGAACCTGCACGGACAGTTCGAGCCGTGACGGCGACGTGGGTGCCACGATCTCGACGGGGGCCCGGCCACCGAGGAACCGGGCCACCTCGTCGTGCGGGCTGACCGTGGCCGACAGGCCGATGCGCTGGGCGGGGGAGTCGAGCAGGTCGTCGAGACGTTCGAGCGAGATGGCCAGGTGGGCGCCGCGTTTGGTGCCCGCGACCGCGTGCACCTCGTCGAGGATCACGGTGTGCACGCCGCGCAGCATCTCGCGTGCCGCCGACGTCAGGACCAGGAACAGCGACTCGGGCGTCGTGATCAGGACGTCGGGCGGATGCGCCTGCAGGCGGCGCCGTTCGGACGGGGGAGTGTCGCCGGTGCGCACACCCACCGTGACGGGTGCGAGTTCGTGGCCCAGCCTCGCAGCGACCCCCGAGATGCCCACGAGCGGCGACCGGAGATTGCGTTCGACGTCGACCGCGAGTGCCTTGAGCGGCGAGATGTACAAGACTGACGTGCGTTCCTCGTCCGCCGGGTCGCGGTGCAGCAGTCCGTCGATCGCGGAGAGGAACGCCGCCAAGGTCTTGCCCGATCCCGTGGGCGCGACGACGAGCGTGTGGCAGCCGCGTTCGATTGCCTGCCAGGCGCCGGACTGGGCGGGGGTGGGCTCGGTGAACGACTCGCGGAACCACGTCGCGGTCGCCTCGCCGAAACCCATGGACCCATCGTGGCACTGCCCACCGACACTCGGGTCGCGGGAGTTGTGGAGAAACGCACGGAATCGGCGGCTGAGACGGTGCGCTTTCCTACACATCTCGCATCGGCGTGCCGGTGGTGGCCGCTCACCTGCCCTCATGCATGCTTGAGGGCATGAAATTGCGTGTGGTGTCGGTGACCTGTGTCCTCCTGCTGTCCGTGGGGGCCTGCTCGGGAGGAGACGAGAAGAAGGCCGCCGATCCTGTCGACCCCGACAAGACCACGGCTGCCGAGATCGCCGCGATCAACCCGCTGACCGGCGTGACGCTCAAGAAGGCGCCGAAGAACCCCGTGTTCGTGGTCAAGATCGACAACACGGCGCCGTCGGCCCCGCAGCAGAACATCGACCAGGCCGACATGGTCGTCGAGGAGACGGTCGAGGGCGGAGTGACCCGCCTGGCCGCGCTCTACTACACGAAGCTCCCCGATGTCGTGGGTCACGTGCGCTCGATGCGCGCCACCGACATCGGCATCGCGAAGCCGGTCCGTGGCCAGATCGTGGCGTCCGGTGGCGCCGGAAAGACCATCTCGCGGATCAAGGATGCGGGCATCAAGATCCACTCCCAGGACGCGGGCTCGCCGGGGCTGTCGCGCGATGCGGGCTACGCGCCCTACAACGTCGTCGTCGACCTGCCGAAGCTCAACAAGGAAGCGAAGAACCAGCAACCCGAGCGCCCGTACTTCCAGTGGGGCGGCGATGCCGCCGCGGTGAAGGGTGCCGCGGTCACGTCGGCCACGGTCCCGTTCTCGCGCACGCACACGACGTCCTGGAAGTTTGACGGCAAGGTCTGGAAGCGCACCAACGGCACGAGCGACAAGGAGTTCGGCGCCAAGAACCTGGTCGTGCTGTACGCCGACGAGAAGGACGCCGGCTACACCGACCCGGCCGGCAACCCCGTGCCGGAGACCGTCTTCCAGGGGACCGGCAAGGCCATCGTGTTCATCGGCGGCACCCGTGTCGACGGCACGTGGAAGAAGAACAACAACGCCTCGACGATCCGGTTGACGACCAAGGACGGTCAGGCCGTGAAGTTGCCGAACGGCAAGACGTGGATCGAACTGCTGAGCAAGCGCGAGGGCGGCGACGTCACCGCGCAGTGAGTCAGTCCTCGGACGTCTGCACCTCGGCCCGGGCCTTGGCTTCGGCCTCAGCCTCGGCCGCGAGTTCCTCGAGCTTGTTGCCGATCTCGACCTCGACCGCTTCGCGCAGCACCCCGCGGAACATGCCCACGACGACCTGACTGGCGATCAGGATGAGCTTGTCGATCTTCTCGAAGACGACGGGCCACTCCTCCTGGGGCAGCCCGGCGTCGAGGAACGGCTGGGTCACGTCGCGGCTGACGTGCTGGACGAACCGGTCCGAGATCTGTTCGAGGTGGGCGCGCATGTGCGGAACGATGTCGACCACGCTGTCGGTGCCCAGACCCAGGGACACGGCGGCCGCACCCGGCCGGACGACGCTGGGATAGAGCATCCGGACGGTCTTCTCGTCGACCGCTTCGAGCAGGCCCAATTCGATGAGGTGATCGGTGAGTTGGTGCTCGGGAGGCAGGCCCGCGAGCGCGGACAGTTCGTCCCTGCTGATGTCCTCGGTCTGGTTCTCGGCATCCTCGACCTCGAAGATGTTGATCAGGTCGAGCGCGACGCCGGCTGCGGTGGTCGGCGACTTGAGGATCGAGTCCTCGATCGCGGCGAGAGTGAAGCCGCGGCCCAGCAGGGTGCGGATCAGGATGAGCCGCTGCAGGTGCTCGTGGGTGTAGTAGCCGGTGCGCCCCTCGAGGCGCGGCGGATCGATCAGCCCGCGGGTCGAGTAGGCGCGCACGTTCCGCACCGTCATCCCGGCGCGCTTCGCGAGGACATCGACAGTGAATTCCTCGTCGTCCCGGGCGTCCACCATGTGCGTCATCCTAGGGGAGGTCATCGACAGGTCCGGCATCATGGGGGTATGTCATCGGTGCGAGGCCACTTGCTGGTCGCGACCTCCGCGATCGGCGCGGGTCCGTTCTGGCGCAGCGTCGTGTACCTGCTGGACCACGACGAGGACGGTGCGCTCGGCGTGATCGTGAACCGGCCGATGGAGTCCGACGTCGATGACGTGCTGCCGGGCTGGGCCCATTCGGTCAATGCCCCGGGCTGCTTGTTCGAAGGTGGGCCGGTCGCGATGGATTCGGCGCTGGCGGTCGGCGTCGTGCCCGATCCGCAGGATCGTCCGGTCGGCTGGCAACAAATGTCGGGCCGGGTCGGACTGGTCGACCTCGAGGGTCCGGTGCCTGCCGAGGGCGAGTTCCTGGGCCTGCGCGTCTTCGCGGGATACGCCGGCTGGGGCAGCGGCCAACTCGAGGACGAGATCGCCGAAGGTTCCTGGCTGGTCCTTCCGGCCGACGAGAGCGACCTGATCTCGCCGACGCCCGATCAGTTGTGGAGCGACGTGCTGCGACGGCAGAGGGGTGAGACCCGATTCTGGTCGACTTTGCCCGCTGACCCCGGCCTGAACTGATCTCGTCGGCGTGGACCGGCCCCGACGGTCGGAGCCGTCGCCTACGATGGGCGACGTGGGATTCTTTGGCCGCGGCACCCAGACCGTTCAGGACGAGCGCACCGAACAGCGCCTCGACAATGGCGACCACGAACGCTTCAGCCACTACGTGCCGAAGGACAAGCTGACCGAGGCCATGGTCATGGGCACTCCGGTGATCGCCCTGTGCGGCAAGGTGTGGGTCCCCAGTCGCGATCCACAGCGTTTCCCGGTGTGCCCCGAGTGCAAGAACATCTGGGAGAACCTCAATCCCGGCGATGACGACGACTCCGGGAGTGACTCCGAGCAGTGAGTTCGGGTCAGGCACTCCGAGCCTGGCAGCGTGAGGCGTTCGACCAGTACGCCCGCACCCAGCCGGCCGATTTCCTCACCGTCGCCACGCCCGGCGCCGGCAAGACGACGTTCGCGCTGACGATCGCCGCGGACCTGCTGCACCGCCGCATCATCGAACGCGTCGTCGTGGTCACCCCCACCGAGCACCTCAAGTCGCAGTGGGCCCAGGCGGCCGCGCGGTCGGGGATCGCTCTCGAGCCCGCGCTCTCGGGTGCGCTCGGTGCGCGATTCGACGGGTACTGCGTCACGTACGCCGGCCTGGCCAGCAATCCGGTCGGCCATCGGGTGCGGATCGAACGCAGCCGCACGCTGGTCATCCTCGACGAGGTCCATCACGCCGGTGACGCGCTCAGCTGGGGTGACGCGGTGCTCGAGGCCTGCGAACCGGCGATCCGACGCCTGTCGCTGACCGGTACCCCGTTCCGGTCCGACGACAACCCGATCCCGTTCGTCACGTACGCGCCGGTCGGTGACGGCTCGATCTCCAGCGTCGCCGACTATGCGTACGGTTACGGCTCGGCGCTCAGGGAAGGCGTCGTGCGGCCGGTGCTGTTCATGGCGTACTCGGGCGAGATGCAGTGGCGCACCAGCGCGGGCGACGAGGTGGCGGCGCGGCTGGGCGAACCCCTCACGAAGGACCAGACCGCCCAGGCACTGCGTACCGCGCTGGATCCGGCCGGCTCGTGGATCCCGGCGGTGTTGCAGGCCGCCCACAAGCGACTCACCGAGGTCCGCCGCGACATCGCAGATGCCGGCGGCCTGGTGATCGCGAGCGACCAGGACTCGGCTCGCGGTTATGCCGCCCTGTTGAAGGAGCTGACCGGCACGGCTCCGGTGCTCGTGCTGTCCGACGAGGCAGGATCCAGCGGTCGCATCGCCGAGTTCGCGGCCGGCACGGATCCGTGGATGGTCGCGGTCCGCATGGTCAGCGAGGGTGTCGACGTGCCGCGACTGGCCGTGGGCGTCTACGCCACCACGGTGGCCACGCCGTTGTTCTTCGCGCAGGCGGTCGGACGTTTCGTGCGTGCGCGGCGCCGCGGCGAAACCGCCTCGGTGTTCCTGCCCAGCGTTCCCGGCCTGCTGAAGTTGGCCGCCGATCTCGAGGCCGAACGCGATCACGTGATCGGCCGCCCCGTGCACGACGAGTCCGATCTGTTCGCCCTCGAGGACGCGCTGGTCGCGCGCGCGAATGCCTCCGAGTCCGCCAGTGACGAGTTGGGCAATCAGTTCGCCGCGATCGGCAGTGAGGCGTCCTTCGACCGCGTCGTCTACGACGGTGACGAGTTCGCGCCGATCGACTACGAGATGGTGGCCGGTGACAGCGACGAGCTGGACTTCCTGGGCATTCCCGGGCTGCTCGAACGCGATCAGGTGGCCGAACTGTTGCGCGGCGCCCGCAGTCGCAAACAAGCGACGGCCCCAGCACGGGCCGCGGCCGACGTCGAGTACGAGCGCCGCGCCGAGTTGCGCCGCGAGTTGAACTCCCTGGTCGCCGCATGGCACCACCGCACCGGGTCGCCCCACGGCGTCACCCACAACCGGTTGCGGCACGAATGCGGCGGCCCCGCGGCCGCCCAGGCCACGACGGACCAACTCCAGCGGCGCATCGACACGCTGCGCGACTGGGCCCTGCGCGCCTCCGGCTGACCGCGCCGGCTGACTTCCGCCGTCGGCGGACGAGATATGTAGGGTTGCGCACCTTCTGGGGCCGGAGAATGTGCGCAGGTCTACACATCTCGCCCGCCGGAGGCGGGTGACGCTTAGGGTGTTCTCCAAACGATGCCATCGGGGGAGAACGATGTTGAACAGGATGCTGGCCGTCATGTCAGGGGCCGCTCTCGCGCTCGCCCTGCTTCCGGGGGTCGCCTCGGCCCGCGAGGGACGCCAGCCGGTCTCCCTTCCGCTCGCGGGTCCTCAGGTGAGTCAGCCGACCGCCGCCGGCCAGGTGCTGGTGCGCCAGCGGGCGACGCTGACCCAGCACGCGACGGGTCATCCGAAACCCGGCACGCCTGCCAAGTGGCGGATCGCCAGGGCCACGGTCGACGTCGAAGTGCTCAGTTCGCTGTTCATCCACGCGTACGTCGATCTCGCCGACGTCGATCCTGACGAGAACGCGTGGGTGTCGGTCCAGTTCGGCCATCGCGCCTCGAACGGAGCGTGCAACGCCGCTCCGCGCGCGGACAAGTGGATCCGCACCGACAGCTACGCGCGGCAGCGGCACCTCCATGGCTACAGCCCCGACTCCTGGGGGCCCAAGCCCACCACGCCGTGGAACTGTGTGATCGCCCTCGTCGAGGATCCCAGCGGGAACATCGTCGACGCGATGGTCGGATCGCTCGTCAACACCTACGAGGCGCCGAAGTTGGCGCTCGGGACGCTCGCCGTCCTGGGTCAGACCCAGAAGAAGCTCAAGGTGTCAGCGGGCGGGTGGACGCCGGTCGAGGTGCGGCTCGCCAACCGGGGCACGCGCGCGACGGGACGGGTCAACGTCACCGCGGTCGGCCGAGGTCTCAAGATCAAGCGCGGTTCCTTGGATCGTCTGGGCAAGAAGAGTTCCGGTTCGACGACGATCTACGTCCGTCCGGTCGGCCGCAAGAAGCCGAACAAGATCAAGGTGACCGCCCGCGCGGCAGGTGGGGTCGTGGCGACGCGCACGTACCGGGTCCATAAGGTCAAACCGCCGAAGAAGCCCGTGGCGGGCAAGTACCGGGCCAAGCCGAACTCCGTGAACTTCCGGATCAGCAAGGGTCGTGTCTCGGGGTTCCGGGTCACCACGTGGACCCGGTGCGGTGGCTACGGCTCGATCCCGACCGGGATGTACAGCACCTACAACTTCCCGACGAGGAAGATCCCGCGCAACGGCATTCTCACGGCCACGACCAAGGGCAAGGCGTACGGGACGCCGTGGAGCGCGTCCCTGCGGCTGCGGGTCTCCGGCAAGAGCGTGACCCGGGGCCTGTTCCGTTACCACGGCCCGGGCGGCTGTTCGGCCTCCGTGCCGTTCACGGCCAAGCGCGCGGGGCGCTGAGTCCGGATCGCGCCAGTTCGGCTCGCGATGCCGGGTGTGGTCCTAGGCTGACGTCGTGACCGCTCCACTCGCTCCCCGTACGAAGGCCTTCGCCGCGATCCTCAAGCGCCTCGCCACCCCGGTCGAGGAGGCCACGGACCACGCGGCCCTGCGCGCCGAACGCGACAAGCTGATGAAGTCGCCGGCCGGCCGTGCCGTGTTCGGCAGGACCGACCGGCGGGTGCGGACCGAGGAGATCGAGATCCCGCTCAAGGGCCGCACCCTGCGCGCGCTCGTCCATCGCCCCTCGGGGGTCGGGGGTGACCGGCCCGTGGTCGTGAACTTCCACGGCGGCGGTTGGGTGCAGGGTTCGCCCGAGCAGTCCGCGTGGCTGGCCTCGCGCGTCGCCGCGGGCACCGGTGCGATCGTGATCTCGCCGTCATACCGGCTCGCGCCCGAGCACCCGTTCCCCGCCGCAGTCGACGACACGTGGGAGACCCTGGGCTGGATCGTGGCGAACGCGCAGAAGCTCCGGATCGACCCCGACCGGCTGGCCGTCATGGGCGACAGCGCCGGGGGCAACCTCGCCGCCGTCGCGGCCCAGCGCTCCGTGGCCGAGGGCGGTCCTCGCATCGCCGCGCAGGTGTTGATCTACCCGGCCGTCGAGATGTATGACAAGTACGCGTCCGAGCTGCGCATGCCCGACGAGGCCGTCCTGAGTTCGGCGAACATGCGTGCGTTCGTGCACCTGTACCTTGCCGAGGCGTACGGCACGAAGGACCCATTGGCCTCGCCGCTGCGGGCTGACTCGCTCGACGGTCTGCCGCCGGCGTTCATCCTGACGGCCGATCACGACCCTCTCCTGGACAACGGCGTCCACTACCGTGACGCCCTCCAGAAGGCCGGTGTGCCGGTGCGCTACCGCGAGTACCCCGGAGCCGTCCACGGCTTC
>CAYYQO010000023.1:0-5653 GCA_964473845.1 uncultured Aeromicrobium sp. | reverse complement strand
GCCGTCCCCTCGATCGGACGGTTGTTGCACGACACGGGCGAGTTCGAGAACGACACCCAGCGCCGCCATGACGACACGGCGTTGCTGTTGGGCGAGATCGTCGACGAGGGACTCGAGAGCCAGCCGGGCCGCGCCGCGATCCGGCGCATGAACCAGATGCACGGCCGGTACGACATCTCGAACGACGACATGCGGTACGTCCTGTCGACGTTCGTCGTGATGCCGAACCGCTGGGTCAATCGCTACGGCTGGCGACGTACGACGCCGGACGAGGACATCGCAGGTGTCAACTACTACCTGAGGCTCGGCCGGCTCATGGGCATCCAGGACCTGCCGACGGATCTGGCCGGCTTCGAGAAGCTGCTGGACGAGTACGAGGCCAGACACTTCGCCTTCGATCCGAAGTCCCGCGCAGTGGCCGACAGCACGCTCGACCTGCTCGTGACGTTCTACCCGCGCCCGATGGCGCCGCTCGTGCGCCGGTTCAGCGTGGCGATCATGGACCCGCACCTGCGTGAGGCGTTCGGGTTCGCGCATCCGCCACGCTGGTTCGAGCGGGCCTGCCATGGCGGGTTGCGATGGCGGGGCAGGCTCGTCCGGTTCCTGCCTGAACGGAGGAAGCCGCGCCGAGTCCGGGACTCCCGTCGTATCCGCAGTTATCCCGGTGGCTTCTGGATCGAACGCCTGGGCACCTGAGAGGGTTTCCTTTTCGCAGAACTTGTGCGAACGTACAAGACAGGGTTGTTCTTGGGGAGGAGTGGCGTCCGGACCCGCAATCTCCCTCGTGGGACCGGACGCCACTATCGACCGAGTGCCTCCACGACGCGGTCGACGTCGTCCCGCGTGTTGTAGAGATGGAACCCCACGCGCGCGGCACCTTGGCGGACCGACGCCCGGACACCCGCCGCCTGCAACCGCGAGGCCGCGTTCTCGATCGGGATCGACACGATCGCGGACTCACCCGGCGGTAGCCCGAGCGATGCACGGACCCGATCGGCGAGGCCGATGCAGTGGTCGGTCACCGCCTGCTGGTCGAGCGTCGTGAGCCAGGTGAGACTCGCCGCGGCCCCGCGGACGGCGAACCACGCCGGTGAGGAGTCGAAGCGGCGGGCGTCCTGCGCCAGCCGCAGCGGCAGTCCGTAGATCGACTCCCACGGCTTCTCGCCCGCGTACCAATTGGCGCCATGGGGCACGAGCCGGTCGGCCAGCCGCGCGGAGTACGCGGCCCACGCGACGCCGCGAGGACCCAGCAGCCACTTGTAGCTCGACCCGGCGACGACGTCGGCCCAAGCGAGGTCGAGTCGCAGCCAGCCCAGTTGCTGCGTCGCGTCGAGGACGACGAGCGTCTCCGTGTCGCGAGTCGCGTCGCGCAGTGCGTCGAGATCCACGCGGGAGCCGTCGGAGGACTGGACCGTGGACACCGCGACCACGTCGTGATCGGCCGCCGCCTCGGGAAGTCGGTCGAGCGGCACCTCGGTCACCGTGACGCCGCGGGCGTGCTGGGCCGCGAACGGGAAACTGACCGAGGTGAACTCGCCCTCGGCCACCACGACCTTCGAGCCGTCGGAGATCGCGGCGGCCACCGGGGCCAGCAAGCTCCCGACCGATCCGCCCATCGCGACGGCTTCGACCGGAACCCCGGCCAGCGTTGCGAATCCGGCCCGCGCCATCGCCACGTCCACGTCGAAGTCAGGCCCCTGGATGAGGCCGGCGGCCCAGTCGCGATGGGTCTGCTCCAGCACCTCCAGTGTGGTCGCGGGCGGCAGGCCGGTCGTGGGGGAGTTCAGGTAGCCCTCGGGTCCGAGGAACGTTGCTCCGAATGCGTCGCGCATGACTCGACGTTAGCCGCGGGGAATCCCACCACCGCCGCGGTGGTTGAGTTGGATGTGAAGTTCTCGGTCCTCGATCTCGTCCCCGTCCGCTCCGACCAGACCACGGGCGATGCCCTGGCGGCCTCGACCGAACTGGCCCAGGCGGCCGATCGTCTCGGTTTCGAGCGCTACTGGGTCGCCGAGCACCACAACATGCCCGCCGTGGCCGCGACGTCGCCGCCGGTGCTGATCGCCCACCTGGCCGCCGCGACCGAGCGGATCCGCCTCGGCTCCGGCGGCGTGATGCTGCCGAACCACGCGCCGCTCGTCGTCGCCGAGCAGTTCGCCTTGCTGGAGGCCGCCCACCCCGGTCGGATCGACCTGGGCATCGGTCGGGCACCCGGTTCGGATCCCGTGACGTCCTGGGCGCTGCGCGGTGCGGCCGGCCGCGACGACTCGGACATCCAGAACTTCCCGCGCTACCTCGACGACGTCATGGCGCTCATGGACGGCCGGGGTGTGCGCGTGCCGATCCCGAACCAGCAGTACATCCTCAAGGCGACGCCGTCGGCGATCGGGGCGCCGCAGATGTGGCTGCTGGGTTCGTCGATGTACTCGGCTCACCTCGCCGCGGAAAAGGGCCTGCCGTACGTCTTCGCCCACCACTTCAGCGGGCAGGGTACGGCCGAGGCGCTCGAGGTCTATCGCAGCGAGTTCAGGCCCAGCGACGTGTGTGAGCGGCCGACGACGTTCCTGACCGCCAATGTCGTGGTCGCCGAGACCGCGGACGAGGCCGCCGCGCTGGCGTTGCCGAACCTGCAGAACATGGCTCGGCTGCGCACCGGCAAGCCCATGGGGCCGGTCGATCTCGTCGAGGACGCCGAGGCGATCGAACTGGACCTCGCGATGGACTCGCTCGTCGATTCGGGCCTGGGCCGCATGGTCGCCGGTGATGCCGAGACCGCTCGCAAGGAACTGGAGGCGCTGGCCGCCGAGTTCGACGTCGATGAGGTCATGGTGCACCCGGTGGCGTCGGCCCGCCGCGGCACCGACCCCCGCACCTCGCCGGCCCGCGTCCGCACCCTGGAGTTGCTGGTCGGCTGACCGCCGCGACATCACCAGCTCGACTTGGTGATCCCGGGCAGCTCGCCACGGTGGGCCGCGGCCCGGAAGTTGATCCGGGACAGGCCGACCTTGCCGATGTGGCCGCGCGGGCGTCCGTCGGTCTGGTCGCGACGACGGATGCGGACGGGGGACGAGTCGCGGGGCAGCGCCGCGAGCGCGCGGACTGCGGCCATCCTGTCCGCCGGACTGAGTGAGGTGTCCTTCGTGGCAATGCGCAGCGCGTCGCGACGTTCGCGGTGACGCGCGACGAGTTCCCGACGCTTCTCGTTGGCGACGATCTTGCTCTTCTTCGCCATCAGCGTTCCTCCCGGAAATCGACGTGGCGGCGCGCCCGCGGGTCGTACTTGCGCAGCACGAGCCGGTCGGGGTCGTTGCGTCGGTTCTTCTTCGTGACGTAGGTGAATCCGGTCCCCGCCGTCGACCGAAGCTTGATGACCGGTCTGATGTCCGAGCTCTTGCGCGCCATCAGATGCGCTCCCCTCGGGCCAGCAGTTCGGCGACGACGGCGTCGATGCCACGCCGATCGATCGTCTTGATGCCCCGGGCGCTCACGCGCAGCGTGACGTTGCGGCCCAGGGAGGGCACCCAGTAGCGCCGGGACTGGACGTTGACGTTCCATCGGCGCCGGGTGCGCCGATGCGAGTGGGAGACGGCGTTGCCGAACGACGGCTGGGCTCCGGTGACCTGACAGGTGCGAGACATGGCTTCCTTGTGTAGAATGGGAATCATTATCATTAAGCATGACAGGGAGAGCTTCATGAAGCAAGGCATCCATCCGGTCTCGGGGTTCGTGATCTTCCGCGACAGGTCCGCGGGCACGTCCTTCCTGACCCGCTCCACCATCGCCGGCCGCCTCGGCGCCGATCACCCGCGAGCTGAAGGGGAGGACGGTCGCTCCCATCCCGTGGTCGACGTCGAGGTGACGAGCGCCAGCCATCCGTTCTGGACGGGTCGTGGTCGGGTCGTGGACAGCGAAGGACGCGTCGAGAAGTTCAACCGCCGCTACGGCCGCCTCCGCGAGGAGTCCGACCGGTGAGCTCGCTGGGCAGCCCGCGCGTCCCGGTGATCCTCGTCAGCGGAATCCAGGAGGGTGCCATGGGGGCGGCGAGCCTCTCGGTGCAGTTCGGCCTGCCGGACGCCGTGGCGGTCCGACACACGATCGACCCCGATCGTCAGGTGCTCACACGGACCGTCAGTGACGTCACGGGGGTGCTCGAACACGAGGAGATCGACCTCGCCCATGCCTGCGTGGCCTGCGCGATCCGCGAGGACATCGTGCCGACCCTGGAACGACTCGGTGCCCAGGGGCGGTGGCGAACCATCGTCGCGTGCCTGCCGGTCGCGGCCGAGGCGGTCCAGGTGTGCCGCGTCCTCGCCTGGGCTCCCCGCGAGGTTCCGCACATCCACGTCGCCGCCGTGGTGACGGCACTCGACGGGGCCACCGTCACCGCTGACCTGCTCGGTGACGACCTCCTCGACGAGCGCGGACTGGCCACCTCGGACGACGACCGCCGCGGCGTCGCCGAGGTCGCGAGCGCGATGGTCGAGTACGGCGACGTCGTGTGCCTCACTCACGATCCCGACCCCGACGATTTCGCCCTCGTGGGCGCGCTCGCCCGGCCGGGCACCCACGTCGTCACGGACCCGTCGGTGCTGGACGCGACCGAGCTCGCGACCGGAGTCCACCGGCACCGCGATGTCGAGGCATGGGTCGCCGAGGTGCGGCGAGGGGTGCTGCCGCCCGTTCCGGACGGCGTGTGGCGGCTCGACCTGCGCTCGGACCGTCCCTTCCATCCGGAGCGGTTCCGGGACGAACTGGCTGTCCTCGGCGGAGGCCCGCGGCGTTCGCGAGGCTGCTTCTGGCTCCCGACCCGTCCCGACGACATCTGTGTCTGGGACGGCGCGGGCGGTCAGGTGAGCGTCGGCTCGACGGAGCGCTGGCACCGCGAGATCCCCTTGACCCGGATCACCGTGATCGGACTCGAGGGCGACGAGGGCCGGTCCGAGATCACCGCCGCGTTCCGGCGCTGCCTGCTCACCGACGAGGAACTCGCCACGCGGGGCCGGATCTGGGAGGAGTCCCGCGACGGTTTCGAACCGTGGCTCGGCCCGATCCGCCGTGCCGCGTGACCCCACCGATCAATCCACGACAGGAGCACACCCATGGCCGTTCCCAAACGCCGCCTCTCACGCAGCAACACCCGACACCGTCGCTCTGCCTGGCAGGCGAAGCCGGCCGACCTCGTCCCCATCGAGGTCGACGGCCGCATCCATCGTGTCCCACGCCGGCTCGTGCGCGCCGCCCAGCGTGGCTACCTCGACCTGCGCTGAACAGCATCAGACCCGACCGCATCCAGGAGAATCCATGAAGGTTCGCAACTCGCTCCGCTCGCTCAAGAACCAGCCCGGCTCGCAAGTCGTCCGCCGCCGAGGTCGTACGTACGTCATCAACAAGAGGAACCCGCGGTTGAAGGCCCGCCAGGGCTGATCTGCCTGATCTCGATTCACGGTCTCGCTCCGGCTGCGTCTCGCCGTGGGGGTCGGGATCTTGGTACCAAGGGGTCGCCTGAGCAACCTTGAAGTCGAAAGATTCGTCCTGTCCCCGGGAGCGCTGCTTTCGGTAGGTGGTGTCGGATCGGACGATGGCATGCACCGTGGTCCATGCCTGTCGGAAAGGCCAGACCCAGGCCCGCCCACCAGCGCGAACCCAGAGAGAT
>CAYYQO010000022.1:12205-27428 GCA_964473845.1 uncultured Aeromicrobium sp. | reverse complement strand
CGGCCCGCGGTGGCTCCGATCAGGAAGCCGCGCGACAGCTGGTCGGCCATGGCCCAGAACGAATCGCCGGTGCGCTGGAACCCGAACATCGAATAGAACATGTAGACCGGGATCATCGGCTCGCCGTGCGTGGCGTACGCGCTGCCGGCGGCGATGGCCGATGCGCTGGCACCGGCCTCGCTGATGCCCTCGTGCAGCAGCTGGCCCTTCTCGCTCTCCTTGTAGGCCAGCAGCAGCTTGCGGTCGACCGACTCGTAGGTCTGGCCGTGCGGGCTGTAGATCTTGGCCGACGGGAACATCGAGTCCATGCCGAAGGTCCGGTACTCGTCCGGGGCGATCGGCACGAGGCGGCGGCCGATCTCCTTGTCCTTCATGAGTTCGCGCAGCAGCCGGACGAAGGCCATCGTCGAGGCGATCTGCTGCTTGCCCGACCCCTTCCTCAGATCGGCGTAGGCGTCGTCGGAGGGCAGCGGCAGCGGCTTCGACCGGATCTCGCGCGAGGGCAGGGAACCACCGAGTTCCTTGCGGCGCTCGAGCATGTAGCGAATGTGCTCGTGGTCCTTGCCCGGGTGGTAGTACGGCGCGCCGTCGGGCGATTCGATCTGCTCGTCGGTGATCGGGATGCGCAGCCGGTCCCGGAAGTTCTTCAGATCGTCGTTCGTGAGCTTCTTCATCTGGTGCGTCGCGTTGCGCGCCATGAACGACTCGAGCAGCCAGCCCTTGATCGTGTGGGCCAGGATCACGGTCGGCTGGCCCTGGTGCTTGGTGGCCGAGTCGAACGCCGCATAGACCTTGCGGTAGTCGTGCCCGCCACGCGGCAGCTTCTCGATCTCCTCGTCCGAGAGGTGCTCGACGATCTTGGCCAGTTCCGGGTCGGGGCCGAAGAAGTGCTCGCGGTTGTAGGCGCCCGTCTCGATCGACAGGGTCTGGAACTCACCGTCCGGCACGCGGTTCATCTGGTTGACCAGGGCGCCGGTCGTGTCGCGCGCCAGCAGGTCGTCCCACGCGGTGCCCCACACGACCTTGATGACGTTCCAGCCGGCACCGAGGAAGTAGGACTCCAGTTCCTGCATGACCTTGCCGTTGCCACGGACCGGGCCGTCGAGCTGCTGCAGGTTGCAGTTGATGACGAACGTCAGGTTGTCGAGCTCTTCGCGGGCGGCCAGGCCGATCGCGCCGAGCGACTCGGGCTCGCCCATCTCGCCGTCTCCGAGGAAGGCCCACACGCGCTGGTCGCTCGTGTCCTTGATGCCACGGTTCTGCAGGTACCGGTTGAAGCGAGCCTGGTAGATCGCGTTGATCGCGCCCAGGCCCATCGAGACGGTGGGGAACTCCCAGTAATTGCTCATGAGTCGCGGATGCGGATAGGACGGCAGACCCTTGCCGGCGCCCTGGGAGTGTTCCTGACGGAAGTTGTTCAGCAGGTCCTCGTCGAACCGTCCTTCGAGGAAGGACCGGGCGTAGATTCCCGGTGCGGCGTGACCCTGGTAGTAGATCTGGTCGCCGCCGCCGGGATGGTCCTTGCCGCGGAAGAAGTGGTTGAAGCCGACCTCGTACAGGCTCGCGGCCGACTGGTAGGTGGCGATGTGGCCGCCGACCCCCAGACCGGGGCGATTGGCTCGCGAGACCATGACCGCGGCGTTCCAGCGGATGTACGAGCGGATGCGCCGTTCGACTTCTTCGTCGCCGGGGAACTCCGGTTCGCGTTCGGGGGGAATCGTGTTGATGTAGTCGGTGCTACGGAACGCCGGCATGCCCACGGCGCGCTCACGGGCGCGCTCCAGCATGCGCAGCATGACGTAGCGAGCGCGGTCGCGGCCGCGCTCGTCGACCATCTGATCGAGTGAGCTGACCCAGTCGTGAGTTTCGTCGGGATCGACGTCGGGTAGCTGGGTCGGCATGCCCTCATGGATGATGGGGCGGTCGGGGCCTGATTGGGCCATGGTGCACTCCCTGGGGTGTCGGGATGGAGACACCACCATCAAACCACCCGGAGTTCGCTAGTGTGAGTCCGGCAAGCACGTGAAAGCCCCTACTGGACGGTAGGGAAAATTCCTACTCTTCGGTAGGCGAACAAGGAGGTGCGGTGGACGCGGGGAAGCTGGGCTTCGAGCCTGACTCGGTCATCCAGGAGCTCGGCTGGGACGAGGACACTGACGAGCAGTTGCGCTCGGTCATCGAGACCCACACGGGCCATCAACTCGTCGACGGCGACGTCGGCGAGGTCGTCGACGGTGTCATCTTGTGGTGGCGCGCGGACGACGGTGATCTGACGGATGCGCTGGTCGATGCACTGCAGGATCTCGACGAGGGCGGATTCGTCTGGTTGCTGACCCCCAAGGTCGGCCACGACGGACACGTCTCCGGCGCTGACATCGGCGAGGCCGCGCCCATCGCGGGCCTCGGCATCACCACGACCTCGGCCATCGGTTCGGACTGGGTCGTCACCAAACTCTCGACGCACAAGAGGTGACCATGGCTGCATCCGTCGTCGAGGTGGGTTCGCCCGCACCCGACTTCACACTCAAGAACCAGCACGGCGAGGACGTGTCGCTGTCCGCCCTGCGCGGCCGCAACGTCGTCGTCGTGTTCTACCCCTTCGCTTTCAGCGGAATCTGCACGGGTGAACTGTGCGAGATCCGTGACAACCTGAACATCTTCAGTGGTGCCGACGCCGAGGTCCTGGCGATCTCGTGCGATCCGATGTTCTCGCTGCGGGCGTTCGCGGATCAGGACGGCTACTCGTTCAGCCTGCTCAGCGACTTCTGGCCGCACGGTGAGGTGGCGCGGTCCTACGGCATTTTCGAGGAGGGTCCCGGAGCCGCCGCGCGCGGCACGTACCTGATCGATCGCGAGGGCATCGTGCGCTGGAAGATCGAGAACGGATTGGGCGAAGCCAGGGACCTTGCGGCGTATCGTGAGGCACTTGAGTCACTCGTCTGACAGCGCCGGAAATTTTCGGATTAATTTGGGTGGAAACCGCCCACGCAGGCCATGCGAATCTGGTTTGATGGAACTACCGCGCCGCCGGGGACCCGAGACCCCGGCGGCGCGGCTTTTTCGTGCCCCGGACAGTGCGATAGCGTTCTGAGGCACTCGGGCGAATAGCTCAGCTGGTCAGAGCATCCGGTTTACACCCGGAAGGTCGGGGGTTCGAACCCCTCTTCGCCCACCATCGCGCGCCGAGCCGCCGGCCGACTGGAGTTCCTGCCGTGGAGTCGCTCCAGCAGGGCCAGGGCGAGAGTGCCTGACGCGGCGGCGGTCGTGGCGGCCACGATCAGGGTGGTCGGTCCCGTCCGCAGCGCGAGCCCACCGAGGATGGCGCCGGCGGCGACGCCCAGGTTGAGCGCCGTGACGACGATGCTGCCGGCCATGGGTCGGAACGATGACGTGGAGACGCGGAGCACGCGCGCCTGCAGGATCGGCGGAAAGGCGCCGATCGCGAAGCCCCACACGACGATGCCCGTCAGGAACACGGCAGGGCTGCGCTCGCCGAGTCGCAGCAGCGTCAGGCTGGAGGCGATCAGTCCCGCCGCCGCGACGATCCCCGAGCGGGGAAGGAGGTCGGCCGCGACCCCGGAGCTGAGGACGCCGAAACCTCCGGTGACCCCCAGCGCGAGCAGCACGGCGGGAATGGCGGAGTGCTCGAGTCCGCCGAGGCCGGTCACGAGGGTCGTGACGTACGTGAAGGCGGCGAAGTGGCCGACTAGGACGAGACCTCCGGCGGCCGCGACGAGCGCGACGTCGCGTGCGCTGTGGTCCCACGAGCCGGTTCCCTCCTGAGCCCCTGGTGCGTCGATGTGGCGAGGCAGGACCAGCCAGAGGGAGAGGGCGGTCAGGGCCAAGGCCAGCGAGATACCGGCGAACACCGTCCGCCAGCCGGTGTGGTCGGCGACCGCCGCCGCTACGGGAAGTCCGATCAGCCCCGCCAAGGTGGGACCGGCGAGCACAATCGACAGCGCTCGACCCAGACGGGCCGGGTCGACGAGCGAGGCGACATAGGACACGACGACGGCCCAGAACAACCCGTGGGCCGTGGCGGCGAGGATGCGACCGATGAGCGCGATCGGATAGTCGGGAGCCAGAGCGGTGAGCAGGTTCGCCGGGGCGGTCGCCGCGAGGCTCACGGTCAGCAACGCCGTGCGTGGCACGCGCAGGGTCAGTCGGACCAGCGGGATGCCGACGAGGGCGATCGTGATCGCCCAGGCGCTGACCAAGGATCCGATCGCACCCTCGGAGACGTCGAGATCGTGTCGCATCGACGGGAGGAGGCCGGCCGGCAGCATCTCGGCGGTCACGGTCCAGAACGTTGCGGTGGTGAGCACCGCGAGCACTGGCCACCCGGGCTCGGCGTGGTGAACGGCCTTGGTGTCGGTGGTGATTTCTTCGGTCATTCCCGTACGCTAAACATTCACATCACTGTGAAGGTCAAGCCCGGGTGGGGTGAGAGCGCTGGAGGGGATCGATGCGCATCGGCGAGGTGGTCACGCGGACGGGCGTCGCAGCCCGCATGCTGCGCTACTACGAGGAGCAGGAACTCCTGAGCCCGGCACGCCATGCGAACGGGTACCGCGACTACGCCGACCGCGACGTCGAGCAGGTCGTGACGATCCGGGACCTGAGCGCTTCGGGGGTACCCACCCGTTTCATCAAGATCATCCTCGAACGTCAGAACGGTGCGACGGCGTGGACGACTCGATGCGATGAGATCCTCGCCGGCATGGTCCGCGAGCAGATCGAGGACCTCGACTCCAAGATCAGCTGCCTGACGACGAGCCGAGCCGCCTTGACGCAGTTCCTGCGCGACGCCCGCCCTGACGCCGAGGGCCTCACGGGCGGATGAACTCCGGTTGGTCCAGGACGCGCAGCCAACTGCCGTCGGCCTGACGGCGCACGACCTGGGCGCGGGCTCCGGTGCCGTCCTTGGGTGGGGTGGACGTGAGCGCGAGGTCCCCGCTGATGAGCGTCGGAAGGGGCTCCTCCTGTTCGAAGTGGGGTCCTCGTGCGAGAACCGAGGCCCACAGCCGTTGGATCGCGTCGCGACCGACGGTCTGCTCGCCGGCCGGGTACGCCAGTACGGCGTCCTCCTCGTATAGGGCGGCGACTCCTTCGGCGTCCCCGGCGTTGGATCGCTCGACGAACAGGCGGGTGATGTCTTCGGGTGTCAGGGCTTTCTCGTGATCTGGCACGGTGTGTTTCCTCTCCGGTGGTGGTGATGATGCGAGTCTTCCGATCGTTCGATGAGAAGTCCAACAGATTGTTCTAATGGCAACTATGATCAGCAGTCATGGAACTGAGGCAGTTGGAGTACTTCGTCGCCGTCGCTGAGGAAGCGAACTTCACGCGAGCCGCCGAGCGAGTCCGGATCAGCCAGTCCGGCGTCAGCGCGCAGGTGCGGCAGCTGGAACGCGAACTCGGTGCCGAACTCATCGACCGGTCGACCAGGACCGCGACCCTGACCTCCGCCGGCGAGGCGGTGTTGAGTCATGCGCGCGCCGCGCTGGCGTCCGCGGGGGCCGTTCGTCAGGCGGTCGACGAGGTGAACGGCCTCTTGCGGGGGCGACTGGTCGTCGGCATGGTGACCGGATGCACCGTCCTGCCGCTCTTCGAAGCCCTGGCGGCGTTCCACGCGGCGCATCCCGGTGTCCAGATCTCGCTGCTCGAGGACAACTCGAAGCAGCTCGTCGACGGCATCCGTGCCGGGTCGATCGATTTCGCGCTCGTCGGAACCGCAGCCGCGACGCCGGCGGACCTGAACGCCCAGACCGTCGTGAGTGAGCGGCTCGTCGCCCTCGTCCCGCACGATCACGCGCTCGCGGGTCGGGCGCGGGTCACCCTGTCCCAAGTCGTGGCCCATCCGATCGTGTGCATGCCCGAAGGTACGGGCATCCGCACGGTCTTGGACGAAAGTTGCGCCGCAGCCGGACTACGGCCGCTCATCGCCCTGCAGGCCAGCGCGACGGGCGCTATCGCCGAACTCGCGGGACGAGGGCTGGGAGTCGCCATCCTGAGCGAGTCCATGGCCCTGCGGTTCGCCGATCGGCTGAGCTCGCTCGTCATCACTGACGCCACCATGCCCGCGCTGCTCGCGCTCGTGTGGACCGGACGGTCGGACCCGGCGCTGCGTGAACTCGTGCACCACAGTCGTGAGGCGTTTGCGGTGCCCGCTCGTACGTGAGCGGGCGATGTCGGAGGGGCCTGACACCATCGGGGCATGACCTCCACCTCGACGGCCACCGCCACTGACGCGCTCGACCGACTGCGCGCCCTCACCGGACGCCCGGATGCGCAGTTCCACGAGGGCCAGTTGGAGGCGATCTCGGCATTGGTCGACGAGCATCGCCGGGCGCTCGTGGTCCAGCGCACCGGTTGGGGCAAGTCGGCGGTCTACTTCGTCGCCACCGCGCTGCTACGGGCGCGTGGCGCGGGGCCCACGGTGCTGGTCTCGCCGCTGTTGGCCCTGATGCGCGACCAGGTCGCGGCGGCCGAACGCGCCGGGGTGCGTGCCGCAGCCATCAACTCCGCCACGGTCGACGAGTGGCAGGACATCGAGGCACGCCTCGCGGCCGACACGATCGACGTCCTGCTGGTGTCGCCGGAACGACTCAACAACCCCACGTTCCGCGAGCAACAGCTGCCGCGACTGCTGCAGCAGATGGGTCTGCTCGTGGTCGACGAGGCACACTGCATCTCGGACTGGGGTCACGACTTCCGGCCCGACTACCGCCGGCTGGCCCACGTGATCGAATCCCTGGGCCCCCAGGTTCCGGTGCTGGCCACGACGGCGACGGCCAACGAGCGCGTGGTGGCCGATGTCGCCGATCAGCTCGGCGGCGACGTGCTCACGCTGCGCGGCTCGCTGGCCCGCGACTCGCTGCGTCTGGGCTGCCTGACGCTGCCCTCGTCAAAGCAGCGGCTCGGTTGGCTCGTGGCCCATCTGTCCGATCTTCCCGGTAGCGGCATCATCTACGCGCTCACGGTGTCGGCGGCCGAGGACACCGCCCGGCTGTTGCGCGAGGCCGGTCACGAGGTGCAGGCGTACACCGGTCGCACCGATCCCGCCGAACGCGAACAACTCGAACAGGCGCTGAAGGACAACCGGGTCAAGGCACTCGTCGCCACCAGTGCGCTCGGGATGGGTTTCGACAAGCCGGACCTGGGCTACGTCGTCCATCTGGGCGCGCCCTCGTCCCCGGTGGCCTACTACCAACAGGTCGGCCGAGCCGGTCGCGCGACTGACCGGGCCGACGTCTTGCTGCTGCCCGGCACCGAGGACCGCGAGATCTGGCGCTACTTCGCTACGGCGTCGATGCCCGACCCCGAGCGGGCGACGCGGGTCATCGACCAACTCGGGTCGGATCCGATCTCCACCCCGGCGCTCGAGGCTCTCGTCGACGTCAAACGCACCCAGTTGGAATTGCTGCTCAAGGTGCTGGACGTCGACGGGGCGGTGCGCAAGGTCCGTGGCGGGTGGATCGCCACGGGTCAGCCGTGGACGTACGACGCCGAACGCTACGCGAGGATCGCCGCCGCGCGTGAGCACGAGCAGCAGGCCATGATCACCTACGAGGCGGGCCAGACCTGCCGGATGGAGTTGCTGCAGCGCGACCTCGACGACCCGTCGGCCACGCCCTGTGGACGCTGCGACGTGTGCACCGGACCCTGGTATCCCACGGACGTTCCCGAGGGGACTGTCAGTCGCGCGACCGCGGCGCTGGATCGGGTCGGCGTGCCGATCGAACCGCGCGGCCAGTGGCCGACCGGTGCCGACCGGCGCGGGGTCGACGTGAAGGGCAGGATCTCGGCGGACGAACGTCCCGAGACCGGTCGCGTCGTCGCGCGCCTCACCGATCTGGGCTGGGGCGGCGCACTGCGCGAACTCTTCGCCGCCGGCGCCGCCGACCGCGAGATCCCCGAGGAACTCGTCGGCGCGGCCGTCCGGGCGCTGCGTGACTGGCCGTGGGACGAGCGCCCCGTCGGTGTCGTGGCGATGCCGTCGGTGACCCGCCCCCAGCTCGTGGCATCGACGGCCGCGGCGATCGCCCGGCTGGGGCGGCTGCCGCTGCTGGGCACCCTCGATCTCGATCCGCACGTCCCGCGGGTCGAGACAGGAGGCAACAGCGCGTTCCGGCTGGCCTCGGTGTGGGGACGGTTCTCGGTCGGAGCCGACCTGCGGGCGGCCCTCGGCGGCGCCGACGGGCCGGTCCTGCTGGTGGACGATCTCGTCGACAGTCGCTGGACCCTCACGGTCGCATCACGCGAGCTGCGCGCCGCCGGAGCCAAAGGAGTCCTGCCCTTCGCGCTGGCCTCCGTGGGCTGACCAGCGGGTGCTGCCCGGCGGTGGGTGTGATGGCATGGCACGTATGGCAACTCCGGAGTCCGGGCAGTGGCGTCGTCTCGTGAGCGGTCTGTTCCCGGTGTGGGCCTGGGCCGTCGTCATCGCGATCGTGGGCGGCGTCCAGATCGGTCTGCCGATGTGGGTGTGGGGTCCGGTGGCGTTGCTGTTCGCCGCGCTCGCCTGCATCCGCCCACCACGGCGCGACGACCATGCGCCGGTCGAGGTCGCCAGTCCGGTGCGGGGCCGCTGGACGGTCGTCCACAGTCCCGCCAGCGCGGTGCCCAGCCACGGCGTCCGCGGCTATGGACAGTCCCACGCGGTCGACATCATCCATCCCCGCCCCGCGGGGACGGAGCCCACCTATCCGTGGTTCGGCGGCTTCGAGCGCCCCGACACCTTCAGCTCCTTCGGCCAGCCCGTCCACGCCGTCGCCGAGGGCGTCGTGGTGCGCGTCCTCGACCGGCGACGCGACCACTTGTCACGCACCTCGTGGGCCGCTTTCGCGTACATGACGGTGATCGACGGTGTGCGTGACTTCGGCGGACCACCGGCGGTCGTCGGCAATCACGTCGTCATCGACCATGGCGGCGACGTGTACTCGCTCTACGCCCACGTGCGTCGGGGCAGCGCTCTCGTGGCGGTGGGCGAGCGGGTGGCCGAAGGTGCCGTGATCGGCGAGGTCGGCAACTCGGGGAACACCTCCGAACCGCACCTGCACTTCCAACTCATGGACCGGCCGAAACCGCTGTGCGCGGCCGGCCTGCCGTTCCGCTTCCGCGGGATCGACCAGCCCGAGGGTGCCGTGGACCGCGGCTGGACCCGCGAGGACCCGCCGACCGAGATCGTGGCCGGCGTACCGGCGAACTTCCAGGTGTTCGACGCCTGACGAGTAGGCTCGCGCCATGGCTGTGCTGCGCGACGTGATCGCCGTCCTCGATGGTCTCTACGACCCGAGTTGGGCCGACGACTGGGACGCCGTTGGGCTGGTGGCCGGCGACCCGGAAGCCGAGGTCACCTCGATCCTGTTCGCCGTCGATCCGACCCAGGCGGTGGCGGACGAGGCGGTCGCACGCGGCGCCCAACTGGTCGTCACGCACCACCCGCTCTACCTCAAGGGAACGACCTCGGTCGCGGCGACGACGCCGAAGGGCCGTGTCGTCCACACGCTCGTCTCGAACGGGATCGGCCTGCACACGTGCCACACGAACGCCGACTGCGCTCCGCTCGGCGTCAGCGAGTCGATGGCGCTCGCGCTCGGCCTGACCGACGTACGACCGCTCGAGACCGATCCGGCGTCGCCGCTCGACAAGTGGGTCGTCTTCGTGCCCCACGGCGATGCCGACCGCGTCGTCGAGGCGATGCACGAGGCCGGGGCCGGCCACATCGGCGACTACGACCGCGCCCAGTTCCAGAGCCCGGGTCGCGGTTCGTTCCGGCCATTGGCCGGGGCCGATCCGACCATCGGTGAGGTGGGCGCGGTCGAGTGGGTTGACGAAACGCGGGTCGAACTCGTGGCCGGCCGTGGTGTCCGCGAGGCGGTCCGTTCGGCCTTGCTGGCGGCCCACCCGTACGAGGAAGTCGCCTACGACCTGTGGGAGCTCGCGCCGAGCCCCAGCGAGCGGGGGACGGGTCGCATCGGCACCCTGCCGCAACCCATGACGCTGGGCGAGCTCGGACAGCACGTCCGCGCCTCGCTGCCCGGACACGAGGGAGCGACGCGGATCGCCGGCGACCTGGACCGCACGGTCCGGACGGTCGCCCTGTGCGGGGGATCGGGTGACTTCCTGCTCGGGACCGCCGACCGCGCCGGCGCCGACGTGTACGTCACCTCGGACCTGCGGCACCACCTGGTCAGTGAGCACCTGGAGCGACCGGGTGCGTGCGCGGTCGTCGATGTGCCGCACTGGGCCGCCGAGTGGACCTGGTTGCCCACCGTGGCGGCGGCGATCCGCGATGCGCTGGGCGATACGGTGAAGACCCACGTCTCCGCGATCGTCACCGATCCGTGGAGCCGGACGTTGTCTGAAGGAGTTGCACGTGAAGGCTGACCCGGCCGCCCAGCAGGCACTGCTGGACCTGCAGACGCAGGATTCGGCGCTGGCCCAGTTGAACCACCGCCGCGCGAATCTTCCCGAGCATGCCGACATCGCGGCGGCCGACGACCGGCTCCGTGAACTCGAGACGCGCAAGATCGAGATCGAGACCCGAGTAGCCGACCTGGAGCGCGCCCAGCGCAAGGCCGACGCCGAGGTCGAGCAGGTCAAGACGCGCCGGGTGCGCAACGAGGAGCGGATGGCCTCCGGTGCCGTCAACGCCAAGGACCTGGCCAGCCTGCAGAGCGAGGTCGAGGCGCTGGCTCGCCGGATCTCGACGCTCGAGGACGAGGAACTCGAGGTCATGGAGCAACTCGAGACCGCTCAGACCGAACTGGCCGAGGTCGACGGACTGATCGCCGGCGAGAACGCGACGCGCGACGACTTGGTCGCCAGCCGCGACGCGAAGGTCGCCGAGCTCGACACGCAGGCCGGCGTGGCCACCGACGCGCGTCAGACGGTGCTGCCGTCCGTGCCCGACGACCTGCTCGCGCTGTACTCCAAGGTCGCGGCGACCCACGGTGGACTGGGCGTCGCCGCGTTGCGGGGTCGGCGCTGCGAAGGCTGCCATCTCGAGATCAACGGCGCCGACGTGCGCGAGCTGGCAGCCGAACCCGCAGACAGCGTGCTGCGGTGCCCTGAGTGCAGTCGCATCCTGATCCGCACGTCGGATTCCGGCGTCTGATGGGCTGGGTCGCCGAGGCCGACGGGGGATCGCGGGGCAATCCGGGCCCCGCTGCGTACGGCGCGGCCCTGCTGCACGACGGCGTCCTGGTCGCTGACCAGGGCGAGACGATCGGTCGCGCCACGAACAACGTCGCCGAGTACCGCGGCCTGATCTGCGCGCTGGAACTGGCGCGCGAACACGCCGGTGGCGAGCCGCTCGAAGTCCGGATGGACTCCAAGCTGGTCGTCGAACAGATGGCAGGGCGCTGGAAGATCAAGCACCCGGACATGAAGCCGCTCGCGATGCGGGCGCAGGCGATCGCGCGCGACCTCGGTCCGATCACCTGGACGTGGGTGCCGCGGGCCCAGAACAAGCGCGCCGATGCGTTGGCCAACATGGCACTGGACGCTGAACTGGCAGGTCGTTCCGGTCTGGTCACCACGACAGGTGGCCCGGTGCAGCTGGCTGACGAGCCACCCGAGGCGCCGGCCGAGTTCACCGAGACCCAGGGCGACCTGTTCGAGTCGGCAGAACCGCAGAAGAAGGCCCCGTCAGTCGGCTGGACCCGGATGCAGGGTGAACCCACGACGGTCATCCTGCTGCGCCATGGCGTCACGGCGTTCACGCAGCGCAAGCTGTTCAGCGGCAGTGGAGGAGAGGACCCGCCGCTCGTCGACGAGGGTGTCGACCAGGCCCGGCGGGCGGCAGCCTGGATCGCCGAACGCGGTGGTGCCGACGCGATCGTCGCTTCGCCGCTGGTGCGCACCCAGCAGACGGCCGCGCAGGTGGCCGAACGCCTGGGGCTGCCGGTCGAACTCGATGAAGGCTTCGCCGAGACCAGCTTCGGCGACTGGGACGGGTTCTCGTTCGGCGACATCATGAAGAAGTGGCCGGCCGAGCTGGACGCCTGGCTGAAGTCGACGGCGACGCCCCCTCCCGGCGGTGAGTCGTTCGACGTCGTCGCGGCGCGGGTCGAGGCGGCCCGGGATCGACTCGTGAAGAAGTATCAGGGCCGGACGGTGGTGGTGACGAGCCACGTCACGCCGATCAAGCTGCTCGTGCGGTTGGCGCTGGATGCGGACATGAAGGTCATCCACCGGATGGAACTGGCACCGGCATCGATCACGACGATCTCGTGGTGGCCGGACGGCACGCCCAGCCTGCGCAACTTCTCCGTCACGCCCTGACTGCCACCGATCAGCGCAGGACGACGTCCAACCGTGCCGCGCCGGACTCCTCGATGACCCAGCCCAGGTCGCGCAGCGCCTCGGCGAAGGTGTCGACGTCCTTGGCCTCGACGCCCTCGGCCAGGACCCGACGCACGATCTGACCCTTCGTGGCCTTGTTGCTGTGGCTGACGATCGAACGCTTGCCGTCCTTCTCGGTCAGGACGCGCAGCGTCACCGACCCGGCGGGCGCCGAACCCAGCGCGACGTAGGTCCCTGACCGCAGGTCCAGCACGAGTTCGCTCTCGGCCAACTCGGCGATCGCCTGCGGCACGACGGGCTTCCAGCGACTGGCGACCGTCCCCAGTCGGGGGAGCGTCACGCTCCCACTCATCCGGTAGGCGGGGATGTGGTCGTGGGGCCGGACCAGCCCGAACAGGGCCGACGCGATCGCCAGGCTGGAGCGGCCACGCTCCTGCGCCGCGTCGTCCAGGCCGGACCAGCCGAGCTCGCCGTAGAGGACCCCGGTGTAGACCTCGATCGCGGGAGCCGTCGGTTCGTCGCGCAGGTTCACGTTGCGGGCGATGTCGGCGGTCTGCTGCGGACCGAGACCGAGGATCTCGGGTGCTCGCTTCGTCGAACTGAGCCGGACGAGTGCGTTCAGCAACTGGACGCGAGTGCGGTGCAGCCGAGGCGAGGAGAGCGCTTCGACGTCCAGCACGGGGCCGGACTCTGGACGGGTCTTCCCCTCGGAGGGCGGCAGCAGGATCAGCACGACGCGACCCTATGCCACCCGATGGGCGCGTCGGTCAGCCGATCAGCATCCAGACGCCGAGGGCCGCGAACAGTATGGCCGCCAGCGTGTGAACGGCGCGGATCGGCAGCACCTTGAGGATCTGCTTGCCCAGCAGGACGGCCAGGGTGATCGACACGACCATGCCGAGGGTGCTGCCGAGCCACACCCAGAACCACGGGTACTGGGTCGCCAAGGTCATCGTGGCGAACATCGTCTTGTCGCCCAGTTCGGCGAGGGAGAAGGCCAACCCCACGGTGACGAGGGCCCTGCCGCTGTGCGGAGCGATCGCGATCTCCTCCTCGTCCTCGCCGCCGCGCAGCGACCATGCGGTGATGGCGGCGAAGAGGAGGAACACGACGCCCGCGATGATCTGCAGAGTGTGCTGGGGAATGAACCGGCCGAGCGCCTCGCCGATGAGCGCCGAGGCGAGGTTGATGATCGCGCATGCGATCCCCATGCCCACGATGACGGTGCGCGCGCGGTACCGGGTGGCGAACGTCATCGCCATCACCTGGCTCTTGTCGCCCAACTCGGCGACGAACACCAGCGCTGCGGCGATGAACACTGCTTCCATGACAAAGGCTCCTCGTCCGCCCGGACGAGGAGCCCTGTGATGCGACGAGCCTCGACCGGGCTCGTGTACACGAATCCGGTCGAAAGTCTCGTCCGCCAGTTTCCTGGCCCGCTGCACCGGAGCTTGCGCTCAGTGTGTCGACACAGCGATTGGGGACTACTCCCTTTCGATGAACTCAGTCTACAGGCCGGGTTGGTGGTGGACACGGCCCGCCCGTAGTCTGGACCAGCGAATGAGTCGGCCGGGCGGCCGCGGCGTCTTCGGGCGTCGAGGAAAGTCCGGACTCCACAGAGCACGGTGGTGGCCAACAGCCACCCACGGCGACGTGCGGGACAGTGCCACAGAGAACAGACCGCCAGCGGCCACCTCCGGGTGGTGCGGGTAAGGGTGAAACGGTGAGGTAAGAGCTCACCAGCACGGCGGGTGACCGTCGTGGCTAGGTAAACCCCACCGGGAGCAAGACCAAGATGGCCCCGTCCGCGGGGCTGTGCCGCAGGGCTGCTCGTCCGACGCGGCAGGTGGGTCGCACCGAGGTGTCCAGCAATGGGCATCCCAGATGGATGACCGCCCCTGCGCAAGCAGGACAGAATCCGGCTTACAGGCCGACTCATTCGCCCCCTGACGTCAGACCTTCGACGCCCGGTATCCGGCCGCGACGGCCGCCGACTCGGTCGCGAAGCATTCCTCGGGCTTCGTGACGCCGTAGTACCTGCCGCTGGGCAGGTGATAGATCATCGAGTTCGCATTGCCCTTGATGGGATGGCTGCTGGGGCAGTTGTAGCTGGAGATCGGTGGGACGCTGCCGCCGCCACCGGGCTTCTTCTTGCTCTTCTTCTTCGCCTTCTTCTTGGCTTCGGCCTTGCCCTTGGCGGGCTTGGTCACCATGGTCCGCGCCTTTCCGCACTGGCCCAGGTAACTGGTGAGGACGGACTTCTCGGCACGGTCTACCGTCAGGTTCCAGCGGTACTTCACGGCGATCCAGCGGGCGACGTACTGGCACTTGCCCTGCGAAGGCAGCCACGAGGCCGGGTCGTGGTCGGACTTCGCCCGGTTCGAGTGAGCGGAGACGGCCAGCAGTGAGTGGCTGTAGGTCGTGTCGTTCGCGAAGCCGCGACGCTTCGCCGCGCTCCACTTCCACGCGCCGGAGCGCCAAGCCTCTGCCAGCGCGACGCGGTGGTCGATCTGCAGACTGCGAGGGTTCTTCGTGGCTCGGCCTGTGTATTCGTTGACCCAGCGGCCCTTCTCCACGCTGCACTTCTTGGTCTTCTTGACCTTCGTGCGCGATTCGTTGATCAGTACCGTCGAGCGCACGTTGCAGTTGCCCTTGCGCATCGTCCAATGATCGAACTCGTCTCGATCGTAGGACCAGGACTCGTCCTCCGCAGTTACTCGTACCTTCGCGAGCAGGGATGCTGCCGGCACCTTCTTGGCCGCGGCCCCAGCCGGGGTCGAGACCACGGAGACGACACCGAGGCTCAGGGTGGAGGCGAGCACAAGAGTACAGATTCGACGCAGCATCCTTCGACCGTAAATTGCGTCTTCAATTACTTTGGTTGAACATGAAACTTTGGTCCCAACGGGTCAGGTGG
>CAYYQO010000022.1:2102-12105 GCA_964473845.1 uncultured Aeromicrobium sp. | reverse complement strand
CATCTCTCGGGCGTAATACCCTGCCACGAGCGCCTCAGGGCAGGGCGCGGGCGATCGCGTCGACGAGGCTGCCTCGCCAGCAGGCGTAGTCATGGCCGCCGTTGAACTCCGTCAACTGCACGGTGTCGACTCGCTGCGCGAGGTCGCGGTGCAGGGGCAGCAGGGTCCACTCCTGACGGCCGACCTCCAGCAGGACTCGCGAGCCCGAGGCGGCGAGATCTGGCGTCGGGTCATTGCGCCACAGCGACGCCGACTGGGCGATCGCCACGCCCACGCGATCGGGATGCCGGGCCGCTGCCCACAGGGCCGACAGTCCGCCGAGGCTCTGGCCGGCCACGACGGTCCGGGCCGCCTCGCGTGTGACGTCGAACCGCTCGTGCAGCCACGGCAGCAGGTCTTCGGCCACGAACGCCGTCACGCCGTCGGCATGGCCCACGTCCGCCCACCGATCGGCGACGCTGCCACTGGCGACGAACACGGCCAGATGGGCCGGGACCGCCCCATCGGCATGAGCGGCATCGAGAGCTTTGGCGAATCCGTGGTGGTCCAGCCACACCTCGCCGTCGAGGATGACCACGACCGGCAGGTCCGTGCCGGCGCCGACCTGGTGCACCCACACCGCGCGCCCGGCGACGTCGTGCTCGCGGGGCCGAGGCGTGAACGGCCGGCCGAGCCACCGCTGAGGCGGCGCCGCCGGCAGGGACACGACCGACATGGCGGTCCCCGCCCGGTTCAGGACCCGATCGGCCACGGCGTCGGGCACCCCGCGGTCCAGTACGGCGCGCAGGTTGACGTGTCCGTCCGGCGTCGCCCACGGAGCCGGCCCGTCGCCGGCATGGACCAGGAACGAGTACGAGGCGCGCCAGTCCGGTTCCATCCGCAGGCTCAGCACCCACAGTCCGCTGTTGCCGACGGGCTCCATCAGGCTGCGGTCGAGGTTGGACTCGTCCGTCAATCTGTTCGCGAACAGCAGCACGGCCCGGGCGTCGGGAGCATCGTGGACAAACGTGACGATGCAGCGGTCACCGTCCGATTCGATGATCGGTCCCGCAGTCGCGCGCAGTGCATCGGCGTCCCGCCAGAGCTGGGGGATCGGCACGCGTGGCGCCGGTGCGGGCCGTGGAATCTTCGGGGGTTGGTTCATGTCGCCCGCCATTTCTGGCCACACCGCCATAGACTTTCGTCACCATGAGCACACGAGCGCCGAGGTCCACCACGGCTCGCGGCAGCGATCGATCGCGCGAGACCCTGCGGGTTCTGACCGAGAACATCACCTCGGGACGCTGGCCGCTGAACAGCAAGATTCCCACCGAGGCCGAGTTGATGGCCGAGCTGGGCGTCGGTCGCAGCACCCTGCGTGAGGCCGTCAGTTCGCTGACCGCCATGGGGATGCTCGAGCCGGCCCGCAGCCGGGGCACGTTCGTCCGCTCCCTCAACCCCGTCAGTGCCGTGCTCTCGGACTTCGTCGATCAGCACGACAGCGCCGAGATCCTGCAGGTGCGGCGGTTGTTGGAGGTCGAGTCGACGCGGCTGGCCGCCCTGTTGCGCACCGACGAGCAACTGCAGCGGCTGACGGCGGCACATGAACGCGACCTGGCCGGCGACTCCTCGCAGGGAGTCGAACGCGGCGACACCCCGGGACAGTTCCACGCCATCATTCTCGAGGCTGCGGGCAACACGCTGATGTCGGAGCTGTACGCCGGACTGATGAGCGGGGTGCGGGCGTCGATGCGGCGCGGTGAGATGAAGCCGGCCATCTCGGAGCCCGAGCGCCTGGCCGATCACGGCCGGATCCTCGAGGCGATCACGGCCGGTGACCCGGTTCGGGCGCAGCAGGCGGCCGCTGAGCATGTCGACCACGATCTGACCACCGCGGGATGATCATCGGTGCCCCGGTCTCGGGATCGGGTTGCAGCAGGCACGGCACGTCGAAGACGTCCTCGATGAGTTCGGCGGTCACCACGTCCGTCGGCGCTCCCTGAGCGACGATCTGGCCCTCGGACAGGACCACGAGGTGGTCGGCGTACCGGAATCCCAGGTTGAGGTCGTGCAGCACCGCGACGACGGTCGAGCCGTCCTGCTGCAGAGAACGGCACAGGTCCAGCACCTCGATCTGGTGGGACAGGTCCAGGTAGGTCGTCGGTTCGTCCAGCAGCAGCATCGACGTCTGCTGGGCCAGCGCCATCGCGATCCACACCCGTTGGCGTTGGCCGCCGGACAGCTCGTCGATCGTCCGTTCCCGCAGGTCGGTGACGCCGGCCCGGGCGAGGGCATCGTCGACGGCCCGCTCGTCCTCGCGGGTCCACTGACGCAGCCAGGTCTGGTGTGGGAACCGGCCGCGCCCGACGAGGTCGAGCACCTCCAGGCCGCTGGGAGCGATCGGCGTCTGGGGGAGCAGGCCCAGGATCCGGGCGACCTCCTTGCTGCCGTACTCGTGGATCGGCCGGCCGTCGAGCAGGACCTCGCCCGAGGTTGGCGTGAGCATGCGGGCCAGGGTGCGCAGCAGGGTCGACTTGCCCGAGGCGTTCGGGCCGACCAGCACCGTGAACCGGCCGTCGGGAATCGCGACGTCGAGGTCGGTCAGGACGGTTCGGCCGTCGTAACCCACCGTGAGCCCGTGGGCCTGCAGTCGTGCGGGCGCGGTCATTTCTTCTCCCTCGTGAGCAACCAGATCAGGTAGACGCCGCCCAGCGAGCCCGACACGACGCCGACGGGCAGTTGGGTCGGAGCGAAGAGGCGCTGGGCCACGACATCACTGGCCAGCGTCAGCACCGCGCCCATGAGCGCCGCCGAGGCCAGACCGGAACCGGCCGTGCGGGTCAGTCGACGGGCCAGCTGCGGCGCGGCGAGAGCGATGAACGCGATCGGACCGGCGGTGGCGGTGGCGGCAGCGACCAGGACGACCCCGCACAGCACCAGGGCGAGGCGGGACCTCTCGACCCGGACTCCGACTCCACGGGCGGCGTCGTCCCCGAGCGCCAGGATCGGCAGGGTCCTGGCCAGCGATGCGGTGACCGGTGCGACGACGGCGAGCAGGATCGCCAGGCGGCCGACGTCCCGCCAGGTCATGGCGTTGAACGATCCGGCCAGCCAGTGCGCGGCGTCCTGGGCAGCCGACAGATCCGCCCGGACCACGAGCAACGTGTTGACGGCCATGAGGACTGCGGCGACGCCGATGCCGACCAGGACGAGCCGGACACCGGGCACGCCGCCGTGACGTCCGCCCTGCCACGCGAGGGCGCCGACGACCGCGGCCGTCACCAGACCCCCGATCAGGGCGGCCGGGGCCGTGGCGTCGGGGCCGCCACCGAGCAGCGTGATCTGGATCAGTGCGCCGGTCGCGGCGCCGGTCGTGAAACCGACGATGTCGGGGCTGCCCAGCGGGTTGTCCGAGACCTGCTGGATGATCGCGCCCGAGACGCCCAGAGCCGCGCCGACCAGCAGGGCGCACACGACTCGCGGTGCCCGCTGTTCGCGCACGAAGAACTCGGCCAGCGGGTTGGCGGCGTCGCCCAGGAGGGCACCCAGCACCTCGCGGGGGGAGAGTCCGAAGTCGCCGATCATCATCGCGCCGACCGAAAGGACGGCGGCCACTAGGGCCAGCACCACGCCGAAGGCGGCGACGCGGGCCTCCAGTCGCCAGGCGACGGGTCCGCTGCGGACGACGACGCGGCGCAGCGGGGACCGGGTGGTCGTCACAGCGCCTCGATCCGGCGACGGCGGACGACGGCGACGAAGACGGGGCCACCCAGGATCGCGGTGATGATGCCGGCCTGCACTTCGCTCGTGCCGCCCAGGACCCGGCCCAGGACGTCGGCGCCGAGCAGGAAGGCGGAGCCGAGCAGCAGCGAGCACGGCAGCACCCAGCGCTGGTCGGACCCGCACAGGGCGCGGGCGACGTGGGGGACACCGAGGCCGACGAAGGCGATCGGTCCGACCGCGGCGGTCGCCGCAGCGCACAACAAGGCGATCGCGATGACCGTCATCAGCCGGGTGCGCCGTACGTCGAGCCCGAGCGACCGGCCGGTCTCGTCACCCAGGGCGAGGGCGTTGAGGCGCGGAGCCAGCGCCGCCGCGATCGCGATGCCGACGACCACGAATGGCAGGATCGTCCCGGTCGTGGTCAGGGCGCGCCCGTCGAGTGACCCGGCAGCCCAGAACCGGAACTCGTTGAAGACCTCCTGGTCGGCCAGGATCACGGTCTGCACGATGGCCGAGAGCGCGGCGGTAATGGCGACCCCGGCCAGGGCGATGCGGGCGGGACTGCCGCCGGTGCTGCCCGTGTCGCCGAGGACGTGCACGGCGCCGACGGCCAGGAAGGCGCCGATCAAGGCCGCCCAGACCGAGAACCCGACGGCGGTCACCCCGGTGACGGCGCTCGTGGCGACGACGGCCAGCGCAGCCCCGGCATTCACCCCGAGCACCCCCGGATCGGCGAGCGGGTTGCGTGTCAAGGTCTGCATGAGCGCACCGGCGAGACCCAGCGCGGCACCCGTGACGGTGCCGACGATCGTGCGAGGCAGACGCAGTTCGTGCACCGCGACGGTTGCTTGTGTGTCATCGGGATTCCACAGCACCTCCCAGACGCGGGCTGGTGAGAGCGGGTGCGATCCGATGGCGATGCTCAGGACTGCTGCCGCCAGGACGGCCGCGGCCGAGAGCAGCAGCGCCCCGGGCCGCCGGCTCACTGCCGGCGACTCATCGCCAGCCGGGTCCCCACGAAGGACAGCACGATGAGTCCGACGAAGCCCAGTACGCCCACCCAGGGGAAGCCGGACTGGTCGGACGCCGCCGTGGCGATCTGCTCGGCCGGTGCCGCCGCGACGGGAGCGGCGTCCTGACCGTTCGGCGTGGCCGTGGCCGTCGGAGCGGTCGAGGGCTTCGCGTTGGGCTTGACCTCGACGACCCCGCCGGCGGCCGTGCCGTCGGCGGGGGTCTGGCCAGCGTCCGCACCCCCTCCGCCATTGCCGGTGGACCCCGTGGCGTCGGACCCGGTGGTGTCGGTGGATCCGTTCGATCCGTTGGATCCGTTGCCGGAACCGTTCGAACCGGAGGAGCCGGACCCGCCGGTCGAGCCCGACGTTCCCCCACCGGAGCCCGCCCCCGCCGCCACGACGGTGAAGTCCGAGTTGCCTCGCGCGGTGTAGCCCTTGATCCCGACCTGCTGACCGTCCTTCACGATGGGCTCACTGGCCAGGAACCGCAGCCAGTGCGCGCCGGGGCGCAGGTTCGACGGCAGGGCGAACGATCCCGAGACGTTTCCGGAGGACGAGATCTTCTGTTGGTGGTAGACGCAGGCGCCGTGGACGGCCGCCGCATCGCACTCGGTGCCGTCGTCGATCTTGACGTACACGATCTCGCCGGCCGGAAAACCGCTGACCGTGAAGGACAGGCGCTCACCGGCCGCCAGTTGCTTGGGACTGACCGAGACCGAGGTGCCGGGCGTGTCGGGCGAAGCGCCGCCCTCGGGAATCGCCCACGCGGGACTGGTGCCCGCCACCACGGCAGCAGTCAGGAGAACGGTCGAGGCCAAGCGGGTCAGCGTCTTCATGCGGTGGCCTTCTTCCTGGAGGTGATGGTTCCGGCGGTGACGCCCAGCGCGATGGCGGCACCGGCGGCGAGCAGCCACCAGTCGGCCTGACCCATCGTCGAGGATCCGCCGGTGCTGGCGGCGACGGCGCCGTCGTTCGCGATGGCGAGCGGTTCGCCGGTGTTCGATGCGGGTTTGGGCTGACCGATGCGGGTCCGGGCCCAGCCGATGATGCTGCCGGCCGAGTTCACGACCGCGACGGTGTGGACGCCGTCGCCGAGGGCGGACAGGTCGAGCCGTATTTGTCGCTGGTCGTCGAGCTGGACCCAGCCGACCGCGATCGGACCGCCGTCGTCGGTGTACACGAAGGGGTGGACCCATTCGCCCGGGTGGCCGCCCGGCACGGTCACCGTGGCGATGCCGTCCTTGACCGTGATCGTGGCCTTGCCCCGGTCGGCCCTGCTCAGGTCGGCGGCGGCCGCCGCCGGTGCGGCCGGGGTGATCACGGGCTGGGTCGATGCGGCCGCGCCGGTGATCGGGTAGGCACTCGTGATCGGCGACGTCTTCGGCGCTGCCGTCGGAGCCGTTGTCGGTGTGGTCGTCGGTGCCGGTCTCGGCGTCGGTTCCGGGGCGTTCTTCCCGGGCTTCGGCTCCTTCTCCGGGGCCGCAGGTGGCGCTGCCGCCGTGCCCCACCAGGTCCAGCCGAGCAGGGTGCCGAACGTGTGCTCGTCACCGGACTGGGCGACGAGCTTGACCCGCTCGGCGGACAGCGACGCGGCCGGCACCGTCACCCGGCCCGCGTCATCGGCGCGCAACCACTGCTGGCCCCAGGGGTACTCGGGCGAGCCATCGGAGTGATAGACGCTCAACGCGACCCAGGCGCCCGACGGGAGGCCGGGCACCGTGACGACCAGGCGCTGCCCGTCGCTCGTGGCGGTCAGACCGCCGCCGGTGGCCGAGGTGAGGTCTTCGCTGTACTCGAGTGGATCGGGCAGCGTCGTCGGTTGGTAGCTGCCGACGACGAACGATTCGGTCAGCAGCGTACGCATCGCATCGCCGGGCTTGAGGGAACCGGTCAACAGGCGAAGAGTGTGCGCGCCCTCGACGAAGGCCGGTTCGGACCCGTTGGCACCGCTGGTCGAACCGTCGGGCAAGCGGATCTCGGCGTCGAGCTCGCCCGTGGCCGGATCGGCCTCGACGATCGCCCAGATGGTCTTGTTCTGGTGCAGCGAGGTGTCGGTGCGGCTGTAGGACCCCTCGTCGATCTTGACGCCGATGACCGATCCGCCGCGGTTCTCGGCCGGGTGGCACCAGCCCGCGCCGGTGAGGCGCAGGACGCCGCCGAAACCGTCGGTCGTGACGGCCGCGCTGGCGGTCGGGAAGGTTGACGTGGGGACGCACGTGGTGGTGTCATCGCTGCCGCCGCCACCGTCGTGCGGTCGACCCCCGACGGTGAGCAGGCCCGTCGTGGCGGCACGCTGGACGTCGTCACTGTCGAACCGGCCGCTCATGAGCGTTGCCGACAGGTACTGGCCGGCGGTCAGTCCGGGCGGGGCGTCGAGTGTCGCTGTGAAGGTGCCGTCGGTCTCGGCGGTGATCAGTGCCCAGATCGTGTCGTCGCCTCCGGCCGAGGGGTGATCGACGATGTCGCCCCCCGAGCGTGTGTACTGACTGGTCGCACTGCGGTTGAGCTTGACCGCGATCGTCGATCCCCGGCCTCCGTGGGTGGTCCAGTCCCGCCCCGCGATGCGGATCTGCCGGCCGTCGCCCGCCGCGATTTCGTTCTCGATCCATGCGGTGGCCGAGCCGGCGGACAGCGTGGTGTGCGGCCACGCCGGCGGGTCGCCGGGGGAGGGCGTGGTCGGTTCGGGCTCGGCGGGTTCTCCGACGACCTCGACGTTGACCAATGCCGTGCGGGGTTCGTCGCCCTCGAGCATCGATCCGGTCAGGATCCGGATGCCGTGGTCACCGGGTTCCCAGGTGTCCGTGCCGTTCTCGGTGGTCGGGAAGGGGAGGTCGACCTCCCAATCGCCGTTCGCATCGGCCTGGACGGCCGCCCACACGGTCTTGTTGCCGATCACGGTGTCGTTCGCGGGATTGCGGACGGTGCCCTTCGTGCTGATCGAACCCTCGTCAAGTTTGAACGCCAGCACCGATCCGGCGTCTCCGGCGGTGGTGGTCCACCCCGTGCCGGACAGGTGGATCGGTTCCCCGACCTCGATCTGGCCAGGTCCCACGACCGGTGGGTTGGCGGCCTGCGCTGCCTGGGGGATGGCCAGCCAGGGCAGGGTCAGCAGGGTCGCCAGCAGGAGGCGCACGCTCACGGGAGCAACTCTCTTTCGATGTCGTCGATGATGCGGTTCATCAGGCGGGGGCCGCCGGTGGAGGTCCACGCTGATCCGTCGACCGGGATGATCTGGTCGTTGCGGTAGGCCTCGAGACGGGTGAAGCCGGGGGTCCTCTCGGCCAGCGCGAGAGCCTGGTGGGCTGCGTCGCTGTCGGCTGCGCCACCGGCGTCGGGGTTATCGACGCTGGCGCCGCCGAGCGTGCCGAAGAAGATGTGGTCGGCGTCGATCTGGTCGAGGTTCTCGAGGGACACCGGTTCGGAATGACCTCGACCGTCGCGGTCCTGTGCGGCCGGTCGTGCCAGGCCCACATCGGTCAGGGCGCGGCCGGCGGGCAACTCCTTGAGGATCATGGCCGGTGCTCCGCCCTGCCAGCGCACGATCGAGAAGGTGTCGTCGCCGTACGTGGCGGCGAGCTTCTTGCGTGTCGCGGCGACCCTGGTGTCGTACTCGGCCAGGATCTGGGCGCCGGCGTCCTTGAGTCCGAGGGCATCGGCGGTGATCTCGAAGTTGGTGCGCCAGTCACCGCCGGCGTAGCCCGTGTAGACGGTGGGCGCGATGTGGCCCAGTGCTTCGAGGGCATCGGCGTTGTTGTTGATGCTGGTGCCGTCGACGAGGATCAGATCGGGCTTGGCCCTGCCGATCGCCTCGTAATTGGGCTGTGCGATGCCACCGAGAATGGGTACGCCGCTCAGTTCGTCGGCCAGATACGCCGGAACGGTGCTCTGGCCACGGCCCGTGACCGCGCCCACGGGGGTGACGCCGAGTGTCACGAGTGCGTCGAGGGTCGGTTCGCTGAGCGCGACCACGCGTCGGGGTTGCTCGGGGACGACCACCGATGTGCCGTCGATGTCGGTCACGGAGCGCGTGGCACCTGAGGTCGCCGTGTCATCGGTCGCACTGCAGGAGGCGAGCAGCGCGGCGGTCGCCGTGAGCACCGCGAGGTGCCGGAGAACTCGGAACATCACCACTCCACAATAGGTCAGGCTTACCTTAATCTGATCAAGAGGGTGTCGTCAGCGGATCGTGACGTATCCCACGGCCGGACTGCCGGTCGATCGGAGCGGAAAGGCTGCTACGCTCCAACGTCAGATGAAGGCAAGCCTTACCTTCAAGCATTCAGCATCCCACACTCTGGAGGAATCGTCGTGAGCAGTTCGGTGACCTCGCGTCCCCCACATCGTCGTGTCCGTGCTCTCGTCGCCGCGATGGCGATGGGGCTCACGGCTGCCGGCGGTGTCGTCGCGCCGGCCCAGGCGGTCGAGCCCACCTGCGTTCCGACCGCACCCGTCGCTACGGCCAGCGCCACGGTCGAGACCCAAGGTCTCGGTGGCGCCCTGCACCTGACCGGCACCGGGTGGTGCCATCCCGGCGTGAACGGTGGCGGCTCGGTCGTGGCCATCAAGCTCGATGAGGGCACGTACAGCCGTACCGACGCCTCGCTGCACGCGAACCAGACGATCTGGGCGATCGTCGAGGCCGACGCCTCAACCGGCGTCCTCGACGCTCGGATCGCGCTGCCCGACGGCACCACCACCGGTGCGAACGGTTCCATCCCGGCCTTCACGCTCGGAGCGCATTCGCTGCGCCTGCTGAGTGGTTCGCTCAAGACCGGCGACACGCCTCGCACCGTTCTGACCCCCGAGTTCGACGTCACGACGGCACCGCCGGTCGCCTCGGTCTCGGGCCCCTCGTCGCTCGAGGTCGGTTCCTTCGTCCGGTTGTCGGGCACCGGGTGGACCACGACCGACGGGTCCGCCGGTTCGGTGCTGGCCTTCAAGCTCGATGAGGGTGCCATCAGTACGACCGGTGTCGTCACCCACCCGGTCACGAACGTGGAACTGCCGAACAAGACGATCTACGGAGCGGTCCAGGCCGATGCCACGGGCTCGTGGACGGTGGACCTGCCGTTCCCGACTCTCGCGAACTCCACCGGCACGTGGGCGTCGGGGACGCGGCACAGCGTGCAGGTCCTGACCGGATCGCTACTCTCCGGGGACGCGATCCGCAGCAAACTGGTCGAGTTCGATGTCATCGCCGCACCCCGACCGCCGCTGCCTACGCCGACTCCTGCGCCGACGCCGACGCCGACGCCGACGCCGACGCCTGCGCCTGCGCCGACGCCGAC
>CAYYQO010000022.1:0-2002 GCA_964473845.1 uncultured Aeromicrobium sp. | reverse complement strand
CGCCGACGCCGACTCCTGCGCCGACGCCGACGCCTGCGCCTGCGCCCCAACTGGTCTCGGCCGGCAAGGTGACGATCGCCGGGTCGGCCCGGGTCGGCACGAGACTCACCGCCCGTGCGGGCACCTGGACACCGGGAGCCGCCTTGACGTATCGCTGGACGGTCGCCGGCAAGCAGGTCGGTACCGGCCGCACCTACACTCCTTCGGCGTCCACCGTCGGCAAGTCCTTGGCGCTCACGGTCACTGGCAGCAAGGCCGGATTCGTCACGCGGTCGGCCGTTTCGCCTGCAGTGAAGGTCGCTCGGGGCACCCTGAAGTCGGCATCGCCGGCCATCAAGGGCAAGGCGAAGGTCGGCAAGCGACTCGTCGTCAAGCGCGGTTCGTGGACGGCCGGGACCAAGGTGACCTATCGCTGGTACGTGAACGGCAAGGCGGTGCGGGGCGCGACGAAGTCCGCGTTCCGGCTGACCACGAAGCACCGGGGCAAGCGCGTGACCGTCAGGGTCACCGGCAAGAAGCCCGGATATGCCACCGTGATTCGCACGTCGAAAAAGACGGCGAAGGTCAAGCGGTGAACCCCGCGGGGCGTGCCGGGCTGGGGGGCCTGGCACGCCCCGCACCTGCGTGACCGTCATGGCCGGCGATTAGGTTGGGCGTATGACGGTTCCCACGCTCACACTCAACAACGGCGTCCAGATTCCCCAGTTCGGTTATGGGACCTGGCAAGTCCCGCCCGAGACGACACAGGACCGGGTCGCCGAGGCGCTCGACCTGGGCTATCGGCACATCGACACCGCCCAGATGTACGGCAACGAGGCAGGTGTCGGTGCGGCGATCGAGGCATCGGGCTTGGCGCGTGACGAGGTCTTTGTCACCACGAAGCTCAACAACAACCGGCACGATCCTGCGGTCGTCGCGACCGCCCTCGACGAATCGCTCGACCGCCTCGGCATCGACCAGGTCGATCTCTTCCTGATTCATTGGCCGCTGCCGACGATCGACATCGACTACGTCGACACGTGGCGCGCGTTGGAGGAGGTCCATGCGGCCGGCAAGGCCCGGGCCATCGGTGTCTCGAACTTCCAGCCCGCACACCTGCGCCGCGTCGTCGACGAAGCGACGGTCGTCCCGGCCGTGAACCAGATCGAGATCCACCCGTACTTCGTCCAGGACGAACTGCGCGCGCTCAACGCCGAACTGGGTATCGCGACCGAGGCGTGGTCGCCGCTGGCGCAGGGGCAGGTCTTCGACGATCCGGCACTCGCCGAGATCGCTCGCGCGGCAGGGCGCAGCGTCTCGCAGGTCGTCCTGCGCTGGGCGCTGCAGCGCGGCGACATCGTCTTCCCGAAGGCGTCGTCGGTCGAGCGACTGAAGCAGAACTTCGACGTGTTCGACTTCACGTTGTCCGATGAGGACCTGGCCGCCATCACGGCCTTGGACGCCGACCGACGGATCGGCCCTGACCCCGACGTCATGGACTGGGTGCCGAAGGGCTGAGCGCGCCCGAGGTGAGTTCGGCCTAGGGTGGGCTCATGAGCTACTACTTCTGCCTCAAGCATCATGCGGTCGAGGGTGAAGACGGGTGCCGAGCCACGGACCGGCTCGGCCCCTACGACACCGAGGCCGAGGCCTCGCGAGCGCTCGAGAAGGTCGCCGAGCGCAACGAGGCCTGGGACAACGACCCGGACTGGAATGACGACTCCCCGGCCTCGGCGCCGCCGAACCAGTAGCCCACCCGCCCCGCACGCCCTCCACTTTTGGTGAGGGATCGACGTAATTTGCCGCCAGGGACGTGGATTCCGTACCAAAAGTGGGGGCGGGGGCGCGGCGGGGCAGGGGTCGGGCAGCCCTGTTCAGCTGTCGAAGGTGTGCTCCGGGCCGGGGAACGTGCCCTCGGCGACGTCGCCGATGAACTGGCGCGTGGCCTCGAGCATGACACCGTGCAAGTCGGCGTACCGCTTGACGAAGCGCGGCGCCCGGCCGGTGCGCAGGCCCATCATGT
>CAYYQO010000021.1:0-27501 GCA_964473845.1 uncultured Aeromicrobium sp. | reverse complement strand
CGCGGATCGATCGAGATGGTCTTCTCGCTGGTGTAGTAGCCATCGACACCCGCGGTGATTTCGACCGGAGCCCGGTCGACGGCGACCTTGAAGTCGTAGACCTCGAGGCCGTCGATCTCGTTCTCGCCCTGGTATTCGGCGGTCACCTCGGTGCCGGTGACGCTGTCCCAGTAGGGGTAGTCCTTCTGCTCGGCGTCGAACGGCCACTTGTTCACCAGGCCCGTCTTCGGCGTGGCGCTCGGCGGCAGGACCTCGGCGTCGGAAACCCCCAACGCGGTCCGGCGATCGGTACCGAACGTCTCGGTGTCGGCCGAGATCAGGGCGTTGCTGGCGTCATCGGCCTCGACACAGTCCGGCGCGGTGCCGTTCGGGTCCATCACGAGGCAGCTCGAGCCGTTGAAGACGACGATGTCCTTGGTGGAGGCCGACGTGTCGGCCAGGGCGATCGACGTCGCCGACACGGGACCGGTGTAGTCACCCACCGTGGCGGTGCCGGACAGGCGGGTGACCGAATCGATGTCGAGCGGCGTGCGCTTCACCGCGTTCGAGGCCCACGTGAGGCTCAGCACACCGACCACGAGCACAAAAGCTCCCAAGCCGATCAACAGCGCTCCAATGACTCGCTTCATGACACCTTCTCTCAGTCGACGGTCATCGACTGTTCACGTCGTGACCTGGATCACCCGACAACCTAGCAGGTGCGCTACTTGAGAGTAGGTATCTCGTAGGGTTGCGTCATGACGTCGAACACGAGCCAAGCCACGCGCAGCCGCTTGGCCTCGATCGAAGGCCTCCGAGGAATCGCGATCATCCTCGTGGTCCTCTCCCACCTGTGGACCCTCGTGAACCTTCAGGACGAGCTCGCGAACGACCGCACGAGATGGATCTTCGCTAACGGCAACTACGCTGTGTCGACCTTCTTCCTGGTGGCGGGATACTTCGCCGCGAGTTCGATGATGCAGTCACAGGCCCTGCTGACCTTCCGTGGCAGCTTGGCCTGGCTCGCGCGGCGTGTCGTCAGGCTGGCCGGGGTGGTCTGGGTGTTGCTGGCCGCGGTGGTAATCGTCTCCGTGCTGGACGAGACCGATCCGTATTCGACCGACCAGACCCGTACGTCGGTGGTGCGGGTGGCGTTGTTCTCATGGAACTGGTGGGCGGCGCGCAACGCCCTGCTCGCCAGACCCGACCTGGGCCACCTGTGGTACCTCAGCGTGTACGTCCAGGTCCTCGTGGTGCTCGTCGCCGTCTTCTGGCTGTTACGTCGTCAGCCGTGGATCCTGCTCGGGGTCCTGATCGTCGCCTCGGCGATGACCAGTCGGTGGCGGTCGGTCGTGCTGGCCGACCACGATGTCTACCAGGCGCTGCTGAAGACGACGGTGCGTGCTGAACCGATGCTGTGGGGCGCGACCTTGGGAGTGATCCTCTTCCTCGTCGGGGACCGCTATCGCGATCGGCTCCGCGACTGGTCTGGGCCCGCTACTTTGATCGGCGCGGTCGGCGGCGTCGGAGTCTTGGCCTTCTGGTCCGCCACGGAGGAGTACTTCGGTCCTGAGGGCACCGCCTACAACGTCGCCATGGTGCTCGTGATGACCGGCCTGCTGTGCGCGACGCCCGCGAACCTGATCGCCCGCGGGCTCTCCAATCGCGTCCTGGTACTCCTGGGCTCCTATTCCCTAGCCGTCTACGTATGGCACTATCCGATCTTCTGGGCCGTGTCACGCCACTCCGCTGATTGGACGACGTGGTCGCGAGTGGTCGTGGCGTTCACTATCACGGCTGTGGCTGCGTACGGCACCACGCACTGGATCGACCGACCGCTCAATCGATGGCTCGACAAGCGGCTGCCCTCGACGCGATGAACTCCGACGAAACCGCGACATCGCCCGCCCGGTCCACCGGCTCACCGCGGCGCACCAGCGTCGATGGGTTGCGAGGGTTCGCCTACCTGTGGGTGGTGGCCGGTCACTTCTGGATCCTCGTCCCCCATGAGGACACGATCAAGATCCCTTTCATCGGCTGGCTCTTCGAGGCCGGGAACCGCGGTGTCACGATCTTCCTGGTCTTGGCGGGATTCTTCGCCGCGCGCAGCCTCATCGCCTACCGCGAACACGACCAGGTGCGGCGCACCGCGTGGTGGACCGTCCGGCGCGTCCTGCGCGTCACGCTGGCCATGATCCCCCTACTGATCGTGGTGGCCGTCGTACAACACTTCGAACAGCCGAATCCGTTCCCGGGAGCCAACACGACCACGAGCATCGTCGCGATCCTCACCAACAGTTGGAACGTCTTTCTGGCAGACGACCCGCTCGTGGCCCGACCCGATCTCGGACACCTGTGGTACATCAGCGTCTACGTTCAGGCGATCGTCGCCTTGGCTGCGGTCTTCTTGATCACCCGGGGGCGCACTCGACTAGTCGTTCCGCTGCTGACCGCCGCCCTCATCGCCGTGACGATCTATCGAACCCAGGCCGTGGAGCGCCATGACCTGTTCGTCGCACTCATCCAGACCACGACGCGGGTCGACGGCATCCTCTGGGGAGCGCTGCTGGCCTTCGCGATCTCCTCGGTGAAACTCAAGGCGAGAACCGTCCAGGTCGTCGGACTGACTTCGCTCGTTCTGGTGTTCGTCCTGGCGTGGTACTCCACTCCCCTGAACTATTTCCAGTGGCCGGGCGTCCTCAACAACGTCGTCGTGTGCCTGCTGATCACGGCAGCGTGGCTCTCAACCCCCGATCAACTCCTCGGACGGGTGCTGTCGTCCCGCGCGGCGACCGCGATTGGAGCCCGCTCGCTGACGATCTACGTGTGGCACTACCCACTGTTCTGGTTCATCAGCAGGCACACCGCGGACTGGATGAACGTCGAGCGAAGCCTGACGGCCCTCGTCGCGCTCATCGCGATCGTGGAGTTCATGCACCGCGAATGGGACGAGCCCATGCGCGTGTGGATCAACCGCCGATTCTCCTCACGGCTTCCGGCGTAGCTTGTTGACCTTCGTCATCACCGACTGCACGGCGTCGTCGGAGATCCCCAGCTTGCGCTTCACCTTGTCGTAGCCGCTCAGCGCTCCGCGCTCGGCCTTGATCATCGCGGTGCGGACACTGCCGTCCTGGGGGCGCGGCTGGTAGTTCGTCGAACGGTGGACCGCGTGCTCCTCCTGCGTGAAGTAGTACAGCGCCATCGAACGCCGTGCCTCACCCTCCGGGCAGGTCAGGCCGTCAGGATGACCGTGGAAGCTGTCCAGGCTGGTCGTGAAGATCAGCATGCGATTGCCCTTGGGCGTGACCTTGGCCTCGCACGTGGTCATGTCCTTGTCCCACAGTTCGAGCTTTCCGCCCCACTCGTCGTGCCACTCCTCGTTGAGGTAGAGCAGGATGTTGACGCGCCGCGCCCACGTCTCGTGGGTGTGGTGCGACGAGAAGTCCGCATGGATGTTGAGGTGGCCGCCGCGCAGCGTCTGGTGCAGACCACCACCGTCCATCGACCAGTCCGGCATCATGTCGTCGATACCCGAGATGTCCTGCAGGAACTTCACGAACCGTTCCGAGCAGAAGTCCTCGGCGATGCCCCGCAGGGTGCTGCCCCACGTGTCGGGCTCGGTGTTGGCGTACTTCGTCTCGTTGAGGTGCAGGTAGCCCTTCCAGAACTCGTCCGTGGTCCCGGGGAACTCCTTGGCTGCCTGCTCGAACGCCTCCGGTTTCAGCACATCGTCAAGGACGATGTGCGGGAACGGCGAACCCGCGCGGTACTGCTCCGTGAGCGCGGGGAGGTTCTTCTCGAGGGTTTCGAAATCGACAAGCGAGTCAGTCATGACGACAATCGTGCCAGAAGCATCGTGACAATGGTGGCCTGGATCACGTGTTGTTACTCATGAGTCGCTAGACTCGTGCGGGGGCCGAAGTCCGGTTCGGTTCGAAAGCGTGGAGGTCGATTCGTGAATTCCAAGGACGCGCCGAAGATCGGCGTCCTGGTCGTGGCGTACAACGCCGAGACGACCCTCGCACCCACCCTCGATCGCATTCCCACCGACTTTGCCCAGCGGCTCAGCCACGTCCTCGTGTGCGACGACGCCTCCGTCGACGAGACCTACTCGATCGGCGTGCAGTACAAGGCCACCTCGACGCTCCCCCTCACCGTGATCAAGCACCGCCGCAATCGCGGCTACGGCGGCAACCAGAAGGTCGGCTACCGGTGGGCCGCGGCGCACCAGCTCGACGTCATCGTGCTGCTGCACGGCGACGGCCAGTACGCGCCCGAGGTCATCGAGTCCCTCGTCGAGCCGATCGTCAAGGGTGACGCCGATGCCGTGTTCGGTTCGCGCATGCTCGAACGTGGCGGCGCCCTTGCGGGCGGCATGCCGCTGTACAAGTTCGTCGGCAACAAGATCCTGACGACCGCCCAGAACCGGCTGGCCGGACTTGAACTGTCCGAGTGGCACAGCGGCTACCGGGCGTACCGCGTGTCGGCACTCGCCGATCTCGATTTCGACTCGATGAGCGACGACTTCGATTTCGACACCCAGATCATCCTCGGTCTGCACGGAGCCGGTCACCACATCGCCGAAGTCGCGATCCCGACCTACTACGGCGACGAGATCTGCCACGTGAACGGCCTCGCCTACGCCAAGGACGTCATGCTCGACACGGTGTCGTTCAAGCTGCGCTCCGTCGGCTTCGGCCGAGGCACCGCAGACGTTGGCCAGGAGACTGCCTACCTGGTCAAGCCGTCGGCCCATTCCTCGCACGGCCGACTGCTCGACTGGGTCTCGGGATACCGCCGCAGTGATCGTCGCCCCACCGCGCTCGACGTCGGCTGCTCCGATGGTGTCTTCGGTGCCTCCGTCCGCGATCTCGGGTTCTCCGTGACCGGCACCGATCTGGTCAAGCACGTGTCGATCGGCGACCGCATCGACGGATTCGTCGAGGCCGACCTCAACGTCGGACTCCCCCAGGAACTGGGCACCGGCTACGACCTGGTGATCGCCGCGGACGTGCTGGAGCACGTGATCGATCCGGGACAACTCCTCGACCAGATCCGTGGACGGCTGGCCGGTCACGGCCGTCTGCTCATCTCGGTCCCGAACATTTCGCACTGGTACCCTCGCTTCCGGATCGCCTCGGGCTGGTTCGACTACGACCAGCGGGGCCCCCTCGACGAGGGTCACGTCCGCTTCTTCACCCGCCGCTCCTTCGAACGCCTGCTGCGCGCACACGGGATGACCATCGTCCGCCGTGACGCGGTCGGTGTTCCGGTCGACGTCGTCAACCGGTCCACCGGCCCCGTCCTGAGCACCGTCGCGAAGGTGTTCGGTGCCATCGACCGTCGCCTGGCCCGGCTCTGGCCCACGATGTTCGGATACCAGTTCCTCTACGAGGTGGAGCCGGCTTGAGCCAGGTCCGTCTTGGCTCACGACTCTCGATCGTGAGCCAGACCACGGGTGTCGTGATCGGTGCCGTGGTGTACCTACTGGCGCTGTTTCCCGACGGCTTCCGGCCCGGCCGCACGGCTGTGGCGATGCGCTACACCTCGAACTTCTTCGACCTGCAGGCCCGCGCGCTGCTCGAGGGCCGGCTGAACCTGCCGGCCAACAGCCTGGGTATCGAGGGCTTCGTCGTGAACGGCCACACGTTCATGTACTTCCCACCCTTTCCCGCGGTACTGCGCATGCCGGTGCTGTGGGCCACCGACGAGTTCGACGGCCGGCTGACCGTCGTCTCGATGCTGCTGGCCTGGATCGTGCTCACGGCCTCGGCGCTGGCGCTGTGGCGAGCGGCACGTCAGGGCATCGTCGGCGACGCACCGATGGGCGTCCTGGAGGCCGTACTCACCGCCGCGTCACTCGCGTTCATCACGGGCGGCACGACCATGACCTTCAACGCCTCGCTGCCGTGGGTCTACCACGAGGTGTATTCCTGGTCCATCGCGCTGGCGGTCGGGTCGGCGTACTGGCTGATGCGGGTGTACCGCGAACCGAGACGGCGCAACATCATCATCTTCGGCGGGTTCGCCACCGCGGCGATCATGACGCGCACGCCGACCGGCCTGGGCATGGTGTGCGCCGGCCTGTTGGTCGTCGTCATGTGGTGGTGGCAACGCCGCGCCGCCGACCGCCCGGTCCGCGATCTGATCGTCGCCTCACTCGTGCCCATGGTCTTCTCGGTCGGGCTCAACCTGATGAAGTTCGGTCATCCGTTCCTCTTCCCCCTCGAGTCCCAGGTCTGGACCGGCGAGAGCGCCCAGCGTCGAGCCGCCCTGATCGCCAACCACGGCTCACTGACCGGGCTGCAGTTCTTCGAGACGTCCTTCGTGAACTACCTGTCCCCCACCGGGATCAGGTTCACGGAGTACTTCCCCTGGATCACCCTGCCCGCCGAGCCGGCCCAGGCAGTCGGCTCTGCCTTCCTCGACCAGTCGTACCGCACCGGTTCGGTGACGACCTTCATGTTCTGGGGCTGCCTGCTGCTGGTCGTCGCCCTGATCGGACTGGTCGTCCATCGGCGAGATGCCGGACTCCACGCCTTCGTCGCGCCCTTGCTCGGATCCATCTCGATCACCGCCGCAGTCATGACGTACGGCTACATCGCGCACCGCTACACCAGCGACTTCGTCCCGGCGCTCGTCGTCGGGACGGCCATCGGCACCCCGCTGATGGCCCACTGGCTGGGGCGGCGCCGACTCGCAGGCTCCGTCGTCGCCGTCATCGCCGTCGCTGCCACCGTGTTCTCACTCGCCGCCCAATCGGCCACGAGTCAGTGGATGTGGGCTGTCACCCATCGCGGGACGCCTCTGGTCGAGTACGTCGAACGCCAGCAGAAGTGGGGCGGGACCGACGGCACCCGCCTCTCGTCGATCGTCAGCCGGTCCAGCACGCTGCCGCAGACCGGGACGGCCGACGAGCTCAAGATCGTCGGCGGCTGCGATGGCCTCTACCTCGCAACGGGCGACGCCTACGAACCGTGGGTCACGGTGCAGGCTCGTGACCAGGTGGCACTCGTCGTCGCTGGCGAGGAGGTCGTTCCGCACCACACGACCGATCTGTTCACGGTCGAGACGACCCGCACCCACGTCGTGTCGATCCAGACCGACGCACGAGGCCGGGCCAGGATCATCGGTCAGGTCGAGGGCGAGACACCCCTGCGCGGGTACTGGTTCGACGTCCGCCCCGGCGACCGCATCCGAGTCGCCGTCCGCATCCTGCCCGAGTACGGCATCGCGCAGGTCGAGAGCACGCCGGGCGGATTCGCCGCGTTCCTGCCCGCCGTGGAATGGGACAAGGACTGGAACGCGCGACCGGGCAAGATCTCGTCCATCGACAACGACAACTCGTTGGAGGAAGCCGGGCTGGCCGTTCGCCGCACGGCCGGTCCATCCCCCGAGTTGTGTCGCAGCCTGCTGGCCGACCTGCGGGCGCGCTGACGTGAAGATCTGCTTCCTGTCCTGGCGCGACGGCATGCACCCGGAGGCGGGAGGCTCCGAGGTCTTCCTCGAGCAGATCTGTCAGCGGCTGGCCGGGCGCGGACACGAGGTCACGATCGTCACCTCAGCGGACCAGCGACCAGATTCCCGCGCCGAGACCGGCATCCGGCGCGTCCGCCGAGGGAACCGGCTCACGGTCTTCCCCTGGGGTTGGTGGCACGTGCTGACCCACCGCCGCCGGTACGACGTCGTCGTCGAGGTGATGAACGGCCTGTCCTTCGCCTCGCGACTGGCCCGGCCGCGCGCCAGCGTCATCGTCTTCCACCATTCCCACCAGCGCCAGTGGACCATGATCTACCCGGACTGGCGGGGACGCGTCGGTCGCCGGGTCGAGGCGGGCCTGGTCGCCGTGGTCAACCGCCGGGCTCGCTGGATCACCGTCTCGGACAGCAGCCGGCGTGATCTGGAACGTTGGCACGTGTCACGCAGCCACATCAGCGTGATCCCCAACGCATCCGATCATGTGATCGGGGGTGTCGGCCAGGCCGTACCCGGGCGTCTCGTGTGTACCGCCCGACTGGTTCCGCACAAGCAAGTCGAGCATGCGATCGACATCGTGGCGGCGCTGAAGGACCGTCACGACGACATCCATCTGGAGATCGTCGGCGATGGCTACTGGGCCGAGGAATTGCGCCGCCATGCCGCCGAACGTGAGGTGACGGACCGGGTGCGATTCCACGGTCACGTCCCGGACGAGGAACGCAACGCCATCGTGGCGACTGCGGTGCTGAACGTGCTGCCGTCCACCCGCGAGGGCTGGGGCCTGGTGATCTCGGAGGCGGCGCAGTGGGCCGTGCCGTCCGTGGCCTACCGTCACGCTGGCGGTGTCGTCCAGGCGATCGACGACGGCCGGACCGGCCGGGTCGTGGACGACCTCGCTGAACTCATCGCGGCCGTGGACACGGCCCTCAGCGACTCGGCCGCAATCCGCAGGTGGGGTCAGCAGGCACGAGAAATGGCGTCCTCACGCACGTGGGAGGACGCCACCTCAGAGTTCGAAGCTGTACTTCAGCTGTTGGAGCCGTAAGTGATGACCGGCTTGTCGGCCGGGTTCTCGGACGGTGCGCCGACAGTCGTGGACACCAGGGCGAAAATCGTGGCGAGAGCGGCGACGCCGCCGACGACGAAGGAAGAAATGGTCGTGATCACCTGATCAGACTACCAGCCGGTAGTTATTCGTGGGTGAACCTGGGGTTGCAAATTTCTACGCGTTGCGAATTCCCCGCACTCTGACGATTCCTGCGCCGGCGGTTCCGACCAGGACGGTCGCACCGACCCACCACGCTGCGATCACGGCCACCCGGTCCCCGGTCGGCACCACCTCGACCGCACCGGTCACCTCGTACAGGCGCAGCGCCGAATCCTCGTGCCTCATTATGGCGTCGTCGATCGTCAGATCGTCGGCCAGCGGGTCGTCGACGTACACCAGGACCCACCGCACCCCGGCGGCCGCCAGCGCGGCGCCGTCCACGACCTCCGCGGTCACCAGCGGGGTCAACTCGGCGACGCGAGGACTCTCGCCGTCCAGAGTCACCTCGTCGATCACGAGCCTGTCGTCGGTCACGACCGGACTCGCGAACCATCGACCGGCCGGGTCGTACGTGCCCACCGGATTCGCCCACGTGAACACCCGGTAGGAACGCCACGGCAGGGTGACCAGGTCTCCCGGCCCCCCGGCTTCGACGATCTGGGCCGCGCGCGCGAATCCGTCGGGATACGTCACCGGAGCGAGCGTGCGATGGACGGTCGTCGGTCCGTCGGGCAGCATCCACCACGGTGCCAAAGCCGCGACCACACACAGAACGGCAGCCAGACCCGTGTCGCGCACCCGACCGACCAGGACGCCCACCCCTGCCGCGGCGCAGGACACCATCAGCACCGCGAAGGGCAAGATCCACTTCTGGCCGTCGCGCAGCAGGCCGATTCCCGGGACCACATCCGCGAGGTCCTCCAGCAGCGAGCGCCCACCCGGAACGACCGGCAGCAGTGCGAGCAGCAGCCCGCCCAGGCCAACGACCAGCCAGCGATCGAACAACGCCGGGGCCAGCCGGCGCACCGAAGCCACCCCACACAGCGCCAGGACGGACAGCACGAGCGACACGACCACGACCATGACGCCCTCCCGCGATCCGGGCACCGAGGAGGTGTCCCATAGGCCACCGAGTGACAACGAGGTGATCAGGTGCCCCCAAGGCGCTCCCCAGCCAGTCTCGTCGTGAAAGGCGAACACCGTGAAACTGCGCGGATCGATCGCCTGGTCGGAACCACCGACCAAGCCCGCGACGATCCACGGCGCCTGCAGGGCCAGGACACACGCCGGCACGAGCCAGCGGCGACGGCCCGGACCGACCGTCGCGACCGCGAGCGCCACCACGAACATCATCAAGCCACCCGAGGGCGTGATGCTGCCGAGCGCCGCGACCAGGATCAGGGCGACGACACCGGCCCGGCTCCGATCGCGTGCCCGCTGCCACACGAGCGGATACAGCCACAGCGCGGCCCACGTCCACAACAGCGCCCATTGACCGAGCGCCAGGCGTTCGACCGTCAGCGGACTGAGGATCGCAAGTGAGGTCGCAAAGAGTCGTGCGGCGGGACCGAACCGGTCGACGAGCCGATGAGCGGCGCACCCGGCGATGACCAGTGGGCCGACGAGAGCCAGTCTCGCGACGAGATCCGCTCCGACGACGTGCGTTCCCCACGTCACGAGCGCATCGACCGGGACGGCTCGGGGCGCTGCCCCGCCGACGCCGAGCAGTTGCCACGTCCACGGCGGTGAGGGCGCGAAGACGGCGTCGCGGGCGACCGGAAGACCGGCTCTCCACAGCAGCGGACCGACCAGCGCGACCGACAGGGCCACGGACCACAGGTCCGCCCACCACCGGGAACGACGCATTAGTCTGTGCTGACCCATCCGGACGAGTTGGAGAACGACACGCGTGAACGCTGATTTCGATGCGCCCTTCGCCTTCGCGAAGAACGTTAGCGGATGGCTCACGCCTGCCCAGGCACAACGACTCGCCGATGCCGTGCGCGCCTTGCCCGCCTCCCCTGTGGTCATCGAGATCGGTTCCCACCACGGCAAGTCGGCGATCGTGATGGCGGGCGCGCGCCGCGACGTGCGGGTCCACGCGGTCGATCCCTTCGTCGAGGCCTTCGGCGGTCAGGCGATCCGTCGCGAGTTCGAGAGCAATGTGAACCGGGCTCACGTGGCCGACCGGATCGAGCTCCATCCCGTCACGAGCCGGACGGCTCTCGCCGCCTGGAACGGTCACGTTGACCTGCTGTACGTCGACGGCAAGCACGACGCGTGGTCGTGCCTGCAGGATCTGCGCTGGTCCCGCCACCTTGCGCCGGGCTCGTCGATCTTCGTCCACGACGCCTTCTCCTCGATCGGCGTGACCCTCGCGATGCTCTGGGTGATCGTGGCGCGTGGTTCCTTCGAGTACGTCGGCCGCACCGGCTCCCTCGCGCAGCTGAGGAAGCACCACGCGACCAGGGCCGGACGCCTGCGCTGCCTGGCCGAGCTGCCCTGGTGGTTCCGCAACGTCTGGATCAAGGTGTTGCTCCGACTGCGACTGCGGCGGGTGGCCGCACTGTTCGGTCACACCGATACCTGCGATCCGTACTGACTGGCAGGTAACATTCCTCAGATGAGGTCCCGCCATACTCCTGCGCTGGCCAGCGCAGGTCGTGTCGCGGTGGCGATGCTCATCATGAACATCGCGACGTTCGTCTTCAACATGATCGCGGCCCGGCTGACGATTCCGGCCGAGTTCGGTGCGCTGTCGGCCATGCTCGGCATCCTGATGATCGCCAGCGTGGTGTCACTCGCCATCCAGGCCACCACGGCCCGGCGACTGGCCGTCCATCCGGAGTCGACCGACCACACGATCGCCCTGACGGCCCGGGTGACGTGGCTGACGGCGCTGAGCGTCGGAACCGTGCTGGCCCTCTCGACGGTCTTCCTCACCCCGATGCTGCGACTCGAGTCGCCGTGGCTCGTCCTGCTGTGCGGGGCTGCCGCCGTTCCGCTGACCGTCTACGGCGGGCAAGCCGGCGTCGCCCAGGGCACCGCACAGTGGAGACGACTCGGCCGGCTGTACGCCGCCCACGGTGTGGGGAGGCTGGGCCTCGGCACGTTGGCGCTGCTCGTGGCCCCGACGGCGACGGCGGCCATGGTCGGTGTCGCCCTCGCCGCCTGGCTCCCGGTGCTGGTCGGCCGTGGACTGCTGGCCCACGGTCATGAGTCGGTCGCATCACACGATGCGTGGCGGTTCACCACCGAGGCATGGCTGGCCGGATCGACCCTGCTGGGATTCCTGGTGCTGACCAATCTCGATGCACTGATGTCGCGAGCGATTCTGGACCCGCATGATTCCGGTCTGTACGCGGCGGGCCTGATCCTCACGAAGTCGACCTTGTTCCTCCCCCAGTTCGTCAGTGTGATCCTGTACCCACGGATGGCCCGGGACTCCACCGGGCGGTCCCAGTTCATCGCGGTCGGATTCGTCGCGACCCTGGGCCTGGTCGTCGTCGCCGGCGCGGCGCTGCTGCCGAGCCTCACGCTGATGTTCGTGGGCGGACACCGCTACGACGAGGTCAGTGCAAACCTGTGGGTGTTCGCCCTCGTGGGCACCGGACAGGCCGTCCTGAACATTCTGATGTTCGGCGCGATCGCGCGTCGCACGCACGCCGTCACCGTGATCGTCTGGACCGCGGTCGTCGTCCTCGTCACGGTCGCGCTCTGGCGCTCGCCCAGCCTGCTCGAACTCATCATCCTCGTCGGAGTCACCTGCGTGGCCGCGGCGGCGAGCCTGGCCGTCGTCTCGGTGCGTCAGGCCCGCGCCGAACCGGGAACGGGCACGGCACGGTCCTCCATTTCATCCCGTACCTGAACCGACGAACCGGCCCGGATGCGGCGGTTCTGGTCCCTCGACCCATCCTGGCCTTCGGAGTAACTCACGGTTGGCGCTATCGTGCCGTGGGTGCGTGCAGAACAGAAGGCCCTGACGAGCATGTCGGTCGTCGCCATCGCGATGATGGTGATGAACGTCGTCACGTACGGGTTCAACCTGGCGGCGGCGCGACTGCTCGTCCCAGCGGAGTTCGGCGCCCTCACCGCGCTGCTGAGCCTGATGCTCATCGCCGGCGTCGTCCAGCTCGGACTGCAGGCCTCGATCGCCCGTCGGCTCTCGGTGCGACCCGAACGTGCCCCGGCGATCGTGCACACGGCTTCGCGGGTCGCCCTGGCCGTGTCGATCGCCGTCGGCATCGCCGTGGCCGCCTCGACGGTCGTGCTCACGACAGCGTTCAACTTCGACTCGCCCTGGGCCGTGATCCTGTGCGGCGCGATGCTCGTCCCCATCACGCTCTCGGGAGCCATGATGGGCGTCGCCCAGGGCACCAGCCAGTGGCGCCGTCTCGCGTGGCTCTATCTCGGAAACGGCTTCGGTCGCCTGTTCGGCGGCCTCGTCGGCATCGCGATCGACCCGTCGGCCACGAGCGCCATGGCCGGTCTGGCCGTCGGGGGCTGGCTGCCGGTGATCCTGGGGACGGGCCTGCTGCGGACCTCGGGCACCGGAGACACCCACAGCCGCCGACCCCTGGTCTTCGAAACCGTGGCATCGGCGTCGACCCTGCTGGCCTACTTCGCGTTCGGCAACGTCGACGCGCTGCTGGCTCGTGGTGGATTCTCAGCGCATGACAGTGGCTTGTACGCCTCGGGCCTGATCCTGACGAAGTCGACCTTGTTCCTCCCCCAGTTCGTCAGCGTCGTCTTCTTCCCCAGCCTGGCTCGCGATGCCAGCCACCGCACGCGACTCCGCGCCGTCGGCATCGTCGCCGCCCTCGGCCTGGTGGTCGTGGCGGGAACCGCGTTGCTGCCCGATCTGGCCCTGATTCTGGTCGGTGGAGACCAGTACGCGGAGATCTCCGCGAACCTGTGGTTGTTCGCGGTCTCGGGCACGTTCCTGGCCATCGTCTATCTCTTGGTGTTCGACGCCCTGGCGCGTCGATCGAAGGGCGTGGCGGTCCTGCTCTGGGTGGCCTCGGGCGTCGTGTTTTCGATCGCCTGGTTCTGGTCGATCGGGATCGTCGGCCTGGTCACGACGATCGCCTCGGTGGCCGCCGTCGTGACGGTGTTGCTGTTGCTGTGGCCGATCATTCGCCCCAACGCCATCGATCGCCGCGCCTCACCCGATTCGCGAGCCGCCACGCCCGATCAGTGACCGGCGTGGTGCCAGGTCCGGCCGACGCCGACCGACACGTCGAGCGGGACCGACAGATCGGCGGCGGTGGCCATCTCGCGCCGCACCAGCGCCGTCAGTTGCTCCAGTTCGCTGGTCGTGGCCTCCAGCACGAGTTCGTCGTGCACCTGCAGCAGCATCCGCGACGCCAGGCCCTCGGCCTCGATCGCACGCTCGACGTTCAGCATCGCGACCTTGATGATGTCGGCCGCTGACCCCTGGATCGGTGCGTTGAGTGCCATCCGTTCGGCCATCTCCCGCCGTTGCCGGTTGTCGCTCTGCAGGTCCGGAAGATAACGACGACGCCCCATGATCGTCTCGGTGAACCCGGTCTGGCGTGCCTCGTCCACCAGTCCACGCAGATAGTCGCGCACTCCCCCGAACCGCTGGAAGTAGTCGTCCATGAGCGCCTGGGCCTCACCCGTCGAGATTGACAACTGCTGGCTCAGGCCATAGGCCGACAGACCGTAGGCGAGGCCGTAGTTCATGGCCTTGATCCGGGCCCGCAGTTCGGAGTCGATGTCGTCGGGGTCGCGTTCGAAGACCTTGGCCGCCATGACGGTGTGGAAGTCCTCGCCGGAGTTGAAAGCCTCGATCAGATCGCCGTCCTCGGACAGGTGCGCCATGATCCGCATCTCGATCTGGCTGTAGTCGGCGGTCAGCAGGGTGTCGAATCCCGCACCCACGACGAATGCCTCGCGGATCCGCCGGCCCGAGGCCGTGCGGATCGGGATGTTCTGCAGGTTCGGGTCGTTCGAACTCAGCCGACCGGTCGCGGCGATCGTCTGGGCGTACGTCGTGTGGATCCTGCCGTCGTCGGAGATCGAGCGACGCAGGGTCTCGACGGTCTGGCGCAGTTTCGTGACGTCGCGGTGGGCCAGCAGATGCTCGAGGAAGGGGTGACCCGTCTTGGCAAACAGTTGCTGGAGTGCCTCGGCGTCGGTGGTGTAGCCGGTCTTGGTGCGTTTGGTCTTGGGCATCCCCAACTGATCGAACAGCACGACCTGCAACTGCTTGGGAGAACCCAGGTTGATCTCGGCGCCGCCGATCGAGTCGTAGGCCGCCTCGGCCGCGGCCTGTCCCCGCGACGCGAACTCGGTCTCGAGCGCCAGCAGGGCATCGTCGTCGACGGCGATGCCGACCCGCTCCATGCGCGCAAGCGTCGCGACCAACGGCAACTCGACATCGGCCAGCAACGACGTCCCGCCGGACTGTTCGACCTCGGTGGCCAGCGCCGAAGCCAGATCCAGCACGGCGCGGGCACGCAACATCGCGATCTCGGCGTCGTCGTCGGTGTCGAGGGACAGCTGACCGGCCGCGCCGGCATCGTCACGCAGTTCCCGCTTGAGGTACCGGACGGTCAGATCGGCCAGGTCGTACGCACGCTGGTCGGGCCGGACCAGGTAGGCCGACAACGCGGTGTCGGCGACGAGCCCGTCCAGCGTCCAGCCGCGATCGGCCAGCGCCAGCATCGGGCCCTTGGCGTCGTGCAGCACCTTGCCGCGCTGCGGATCGGCCAGCCACCGGCCGAGGGCCGCCTCGGCCTCGGGTGTCAGTCCCGCCACGTCGATCCAAGCGGCCACCTCGGAGTTGGCCAACGCGATCGCGACGACGTCACCACCACCACGCGACCAGGAGCCCTGGACGTGGACGCCGACCTCGTCCTGGGCGTGCTGATCGAGCCACTCGGCCACCTCATCGCCCACGAGGACCCGACCGTCGAGCTCGAATCCGGCATCGGTCCGGACGTCGTCGCTCACCCCGGGGAACGTCGTGAACAGGCGCTCGCGCAGTGCGGCGAACTCGAGCGAGTCGAAGACCGTGTGGACCTTCTCGCGATCGAACGCGGTGTCGAGCACGAGGTCGGCCGGGCCCAACGGCAGATCCAGATCTCGGATCAGGGCATTGAGGCGCCGATTGCGCAGCACCGAGTCGAGATGGTCGCGCAGTGACTGTCCGGCCTTCCCGGGGACTTCGTCGACCCGGCCGATGAGCGCTTCGAGCGTGCCGTAGCCGTTGATCCACTTCGCGGCGGTCTTGGGCCCCACCCCCGGAACGCCCGGCAGATTGTCGGAGGTCTCGCCCACGAGCGCCGCGATGTCCGGATAGAACTCCGGCAGGACGCCGTACTTCTCCTGAACCGCCGTCGGCGTCATCCGAGCCAGATCGGAGACCCCCTTGCGGGGGTACAGGACCGTGACCTGGTCGGTGACCAACTGCAGCGCGTCACGGTCTCCCGAACAGACCAGCACCTCCATACCGGCAGCTTCGGCGCGGGTCGACAAGGTCGCGATGATGTCGTCGGCCTCGTAGCCGGCCTTGTCGACGTGCTGGATGTCGAGCGCGTCGAGCACTTCCTTGATCAGGTTGACCTGACCGGAGAACTCCTCGGGCGACTTGGCCCGGTTCGCCTTGTACTCGGCGTACTCCTCGGTGCGGAACGATTGCCTCGACAGGTCGAAGGCCACGCATACGTGGGTCGGTTGTTCGTCACGCAACACGTTGATGAGCATGGAGGTGAAGCCGAACACCGCATTCGTGCTCTGGCCCGTCGTGGTGGAGAAGTTCTCGACCGGCAGGGCAAAGAAGGCGCGATACGCCACCGAATGACCGTCGATCAGCAGGAGTCGGTTCACGACATCGACCCTAGTGGCCCACTCCGACAGGTCAGCCGCGGACGGCGGTGCGGCGACGCAACGAGCGGCGTACGGCCAGCAATCGCCCGGTTTCGCGCGAGTTCGACGACTTCGCGGCGAGCCGGGCATTGAGCTTGCCCACCGAGATCGCCCGCATGACCGCGATCTGGTTGAAGCCCAGCTTCGCCAGATAGCGATGGGATTCCTTTGCGTAGGCCGCGCTCGAGGACACGACCAGATCACAGCCCTGCTCCGTGGCATGGGCCGACATCACCGCGAGCAGGCTCGCGGCCAGGGATCGGCGACGATGACCGGGAGCGACCTGCAGGTCCGAGACGATCAGGACCTTGGACATCGTGATCGGGTTCAGCGTCGTCACGTCACCTGCGGCCGCGGCGACCAGTTCACTGCCGACGCACGCGACGAGCATGCGGCGCTGATGGGTCTGGGCGTTGAACTCGATCGCCGCGCGGGCCTCGGCCTCGGTCGGCCGTCGCCACAGCGCCTTCTGGGTGAAGGTCTCGGACCCCTCGTCCGTGGCGACCGCTGCGCACGATTCCCACAGATCGATCAGCTGGGGCGCGTCATCGAGAACGACATCGCGAATCTCCACTGGCTGGCGCAATGCCATCGACGTGGCACCTCCGGAAGGAGTGGACGGGGACGACGGACAGCCTACGCCCACCCGGTCGTCCGTGGGAATGGCCCCGTGCGCCCTCAATTGAAACCGAACTGTTACCTCGCATGCACGCAAGTGACCGGCAAGGAAACGTTCGGATGGCTATGCTCATCGAGATCGACCCTGGCGCACCACACCCCGGGTGCGTTGCCAGCGACAGGAGAATGTGTGCGACTGCGAACAGCGGCGCTGTTCTCGGTGTTTTTCGCCGGGCTCGTGTTCCTCGCGACCCCGGCGAACGCCGAGACCACGTCCCCCACCACCAGCCCGAGCGCTTCGGCACCGGCGTCCGACGCGCCAGTCACAGGCCCCGCCATCCGGGTCCGGCTGCTCGACCAACAGGGCGGCAATGCCGGCGCCAATCCCCCGCCGGTGCCCAACGTCACCGTCACGGTGTCGGACGAGTCGGGCACCGAGGTCGGCCAGGCCGTCACGAATGAGCAAGGCGTCGCCGCCATCGCGATCCCGGGCAAGGGCATGTACGAGGTCTCGATCGACGAGTCCACGCTGCCCGAAGGTGTGCTCCTGACCGGCAAGAAGACGCTCGATGTCAACGTCAACCTGTCGTCGGGCCAGAACGTCGCCTTCCCCCTCAACGGCAAGGTCATCGAGAAGACCCCGTTCATCGAACGGTTCACCGACAGCGTCGTGTCCGGCATCAAGTACGGCCTCATCATCGCGCTCGCGTCGATGGGCCTGTCGCTCATCTTCGGCACGACGGGCCTGACGAACTTCGCCCACGGCGAGCTGATCACCTTCGGCGCGATCACCGCCTACTTCCTCAACGTCACGATCGGGATGCCACTCATCGTGGCCGCGCTGCTGACCCTCGTGATCGCCGGCTGCTTCGGCTGGGGTCAGGACAGGGCCTTGTGGAGACCGTTGCGCAGTCGCGGCACCGGCATCATCGCCATGATGATCGTGTCGATCGGCTTCGGTCTGTTGCTGCGCAACCTGTACCAGTTCTTCTTCGGCGCCAGCACCCGCTCGTACAGCGAGTACACCTCGCAACGCGCCCGCGACTACGGCCTGTTCGACCTGTCGAACAAGGAGATCGCCATCATCGCCATCTCGGTGGTGACGATCCTGATCATCACGACCCTCATGACCCGCACCCGCCTGGGCAAGGCCATGCGCGCCGTGTCGGACAACCCGGCGCTGTCGGCTTCCTCGGGCATGCGCGTCGACGGCGTCATCTCGAACGTCTGGATCCTGGGCACGATGCTCTCGGCGCTGGCCGGCATCCTGCTGGGCGTCAACAGCCAAGTCAACTTCATGATGGGCTACCAGTTGCTGCTCATGGTGTTCGCGGCGACGGTCCTCGGCGGCCTCGGCACCGTGTGGGGCGCCGTGCTCGGCTCCCTGATCATCGGCATCATCACCGAGGTCGGCCCACTGTTCGGCGTGCCCAGCTCGATCAAGGAAGTGGGGGCACTGATCGTGCTCATTCTCATCCTGCTCATCAGACCCCAGGGCATTCTGGGCCGCGCGGAGAGGATCGGCTGACCCATGGACTTCGGCAACATCATCGACGCGGCGTTCTCCAACGCCCTCGGGCCCCAGGCGATCGTCTTCGCGCTCGCCGCCATCGGCCTCAACATCCACTTCGGCTACACCGGCCTGCTGAACTTCGGTCAGGCCGGCTTCATGGCGGTCGGGGCCTACGGCCTGGCCGTCACCATGGTCCGCTTCGACATGCCACTGCTGGTCGGTGTCGCGGCCGGCCTGATCGCCTCGATGGTCCTGGCGCTGATCCTGGGCGTGCCGACGCTGCGATTGCGCGCCGACTATCTGGCCATCGTCACGATCGCCGCGGCCGAGATCCTGCGCCTGGTGTTCGGTGCGGTCGAGACCAAGGAGCTCTTCGGCGGGTCGAACGGCCTCAACGGTTTCACGGACCGCTGGAACTCCCTCAACCCGTACTCCAGCGGGCTCGACCTGGGCTTCGCCTCGTGGGGCCGCAACGACCTGTGGGCGATGACGGTCGGCTGGATCGTCGTCGGGCTCTGCTGCCTGCTGGTCTGGGCACTCATGCGCAGCCCCTGGGGCCGAGTCCTGCGGTCGATCCGTGAGGACGAGGACGCCGTCCGCTCCCTGGGCAAGAACGTCTTCCTCTACAAGATGCAGGCCCTCATCCTCGGCGGCATGATCGGCGGTCTGGGCGGCATCTTCTTCGCGCTCAAGCAGGCCTCGGTCGTCCCCTCGGACTACAGCACCAACCTGACGTTCTTCGCCTACACCGCACTGTTGATCGGGGGCGCGGCACGCGTCTTGGGTCCGGTCGTCGGTTCGATGATCTTCTGGTTCCTGATCAGTGGTCTGGGTGCGTTCTTCAGCCAGGCCACCGCGGGCACCGACCCGTTGATCCCCGAGTGGATCATGACCGACACCCAGGCCAGCCTCATCCGGTACATCCTGATGGGCTTGGGTCTCATGCTGCTGATGATCTTCCGACCACAGGGGATCTTCGGCGACCGAAGGGAGCTCGCGATCGATGCCCGTTGACATCCCCAGCGTCCGCGAGGCGCTCCAAGACCTGCCCAACGATCCGGGCGTACCCAAGCCAGATCCGATCGTCGTGGGCGATTCCATCACCCGCACCTTCGGTGGCCTCAAGGCCGTCGATGTCGAGCACATCGAGATCCAGCGCGGTGTCATCACCGCTCTGATCGGCCCCAACGGTGCGGGCAAGACGACCCTGTTCAACCTGCTGACCGGGTTCGACGTACCCGACTCGGGCGACTGGTCGTTCAACGACACGCGGTTGGCCAAGGTGCCGGCCTACAAGGTCGCCCGGCTGGGCATGGTGCGCACCTTCCAGCTGACCAAGGTGCTGTCGCGGCTCACGGTCATCGAGAACATGCGCCTCGGCGCCACCGGCCAACTCGGCGAGAAGTTCTTCCCGGCCATCCTGAAGTCCTTCTGGCGCGGCCAGGAGGACGAGATCACGGCCCGCGCCGACGAACTGCTGGCCCGCTTCAAGCTCGACGCCAAGCGCGGCGACTTCGCCGGATCGCTCTCCGGCGGTCAGCGCAAACTGCTCGAGATGGCGCGTGCGCTCATGGTCGACCCCGAGTTGATCATGTTGGACGAGCCGATGGCCGGCGTAAACCCGGCGCTCAAGCAGTCGCTGCTGGGTCACGTCAAGTCGCTGCGCGACGAGGGCCGCTCGGTGCTGTTCGTCGAGCACGACATGGACATGGTCCGCGACATCAGCGACTGGGTCATCGTCATGGCCCAGGGGCAGATCGTCGCCGAGGGCACACCCGAGGCCGTCATGGCCGACCAGCGCGTGATCGACGCCTACCTGGGCGCCCACCACGACACCGACTTGAGCGAACTGGACGAAGAGGCCCTGGCCGAACAGGTCGAGGCCGAGATCGAGGCTGAGGAGACAGAATGACCGACGCCGTCCCCACTCCGCAAACGCCGGAGTCCGAGCGCCGCAAGCATCTCGAGGGCGCCGAGGGCGCCGTCGTCCGTGCGGACAATTTGATCGCGGGCTATCTGCCGGGGGTCAACATCCTCAACGGTGCTGACCTGTACTGCCAGCCCGGCGAACTGGTCGGCATCATCGGGCCGAACGGAGCCGGGAAGTCAACGCTGCTCAAGGCCTTGTTCGGCCTGGTCAAGATCCACTCCGGCACCGTACTGCTGAACGGCGACGACATCACCAACAAGCGTGCCGACGTCCTGGTCACGGCCGGGATCGGCTTCGTCCCCCAGACGAACAACGTGTTCCCGTCCCTGACGATCGAGGAGAACCTCGAGATGGGCTGCTACCAGGCCCCCTCGAAGTTCAAGGACCGCTTCGCGTTCGTCACCGACCTGTTCCCGACCCTGGGTCAGCGTGCCAAGCAGCGCGCCGGATCCCTGTCCGGCGGCGAACGTCAGATGGTGGCCATGGGCCGCGCACTGATGATGGAGCCGGCCGTGCTGCTGCTCGACGAGCCGTCAGCGGGCCTCTCCCCCGTCATGCAGGACGAGGTGTTCGTCCAGACCCGCAAGATCAACCAGGCCGGCGTCTCGATCATCATGGTCGAACAGAACGCCCGACGCTGCCTGCAGATCTGCGACCGCGGCTACGTCCTCGACCAGGGCACCACGGCCTACAGCGGCACCGGCCGCGAACTGGCCAACGACCCCAAGGTCATCGAGCTGTACCTCGGCACCCTGGGCAAGCAGGCCGGCTGAACCCGGCCACCCAGAACCCAGGCTTCGCCTGGGCGAGGACCGGCGACACGAAAGGCCCGGAGCTTGCGCTCCGGGCCTTTCGCTGTGAAGAAGTGAGTCAGTCGACTCAGATCTCGCCGGCGATGTACTCCGAGGGCTGGTAGGTGCCCTTGGCGGTGTACTCGTAGATACCGATCGAGGCGGCCGTCGGGCTGCCCGTCTCGCCGAGCTCGATCGGACCGGAGACACCGTCGTAGTCGATGTCCGCGTCCTTGTCGTCGGCCAGCAGGTCAGCGCACTCCTTGAAGGAGGTGCACTTCGTGCCGCCCTTGGTGACATCGACCAGCTTCGAGGCGATGGCCGCGCCCGAGTCGTTGTCGGCCGCGATGGCCGCCAGCGCCGAGGTGACGACCGCGTCGTAGGACTCTGCCGCGTAGGAGTAGTCCTTCAGCGCCGGATCGACACCGAGCAAGCGCTGCTTGAAGTCGTCGGCCGCCTCGGCGCCGGGGATGGTGCCCTTGACGCCCTTGAGCTCGGCAGCGAACGACTCGCCCGAGTAGTCGGCCGTGTTGCCGTCGACCATGTACATCGGAACGTCCTGCGGACCGACGCCCTTGCTGACGAGCTGGGGAACGATCTTCTTGGTCTCGTCGAACGCGATCAGCACGATCGCATCCGGCTTGGACGCGGCGATCTCGTCGACCTGAGCATCGTACGAGGGCGCCTTCTCGCCATAGAACGACGTGACGGCGACCTTGGAACCGGCAGCCTCGACGCCGGCCTTGATCTGCTCGGCCAGGGTCTCACCATAGGAGTCCTGACGCGACAGGATGGCGATGTTACTGCGGTCCTCCTGGACCAGCAGGTTCGCCATGACGGCACCCTGCAGGATGTCGGACGGAGCCGTACGGAAGTACAGGTCCGGCTCGGCGTACTTGCCGTTGTCGAAGTCGGTCGACGTGTTGGCCGGCGAGTACATGACGACGCCCGCGCCGAGGATCTTGTCGATGACGGTCATGGAGACGCCGGACGAGGCGGCACCGACGATGACGTCGGAGTTCGCCTTGATCAGCTTGTCGGACTCGGTGGGAGCGATACCCGAGTCGGTGTCGCCCGAGTCGCCCTTGACGTGACGAGCGTCCTTGCCCAGGACGCCGCCTGCCTCGTTGATCTCCTTGACGGCCAGGTCGACGCCGGCGAACTCCGGCGGGCCGAGGAAGGCCAGGCTGCCCGTCTGCGGGAGCAGGGAACCGACGACGAACTCGCCGTCGCCCTTTGCGATGTCGTTGCTGCTGTCGTCAGAGCTGTCGTCGCCGCCGCCACAGGCGGCGAGGACGAGTGCGCTGGCGCTGGCCAGGGCGGCCAGACGGAGCGTCGTGGTGGAGCGCTTCATCAATCCTCCGTGTGAATGGATCCGAGCACGGGTCGGTTCGCCCGGCACGATGTGACATGAACCTAGCCGCCGACGGTCCTGAAATCTCGTACGCCGACGGATTGGGTCGATTCGTAGTCAACTTGTAACAGTTCACGCGGCGTCGTATCAGCCCTGTAACGACGGCCCGTTCTCGATGACCGCCTCGGCCACCTGCCGCATCGACAGGCGGACGTCCATGGCGGTCTTCTGGATCCAGCGGAAGGCCTGGGGTTCGGTGATTCCGAGGGCCTCCTGCAGGACCGACTTGGCCTGCTCGACCACCTTGCGGGTCGCCAACTGGTCGTGCAGATCGCCGACCTCGGCCTCCAGCGCCCTCAATTCCGCATAACGCCCACGAGCCATCTCGATGGCCGGCACCAGATCCGATGCGGCGAAGGGCTTGACCAGATACGCCATCGCTCCGGCCTCGCGCGCACGTTCGACGAGTTCACGCTGGCTGAAGGCCGTCAGCATCACGACCGGAGCGATGCGCTCGGCCGCGATCTGCGACGCGGCCGTGATGCCATCCACTCCGGGCATCTGCACATCCATCATCACCAGATCGGGCTGGTGCTCGCGGGCCAGGTCGACCGCGACCTGGCCGTCCGCCGCCTCGCCGACGACCTCGTACCCCTGTTCGGCCAGCATTTCGGCGAGGTCCATCCTGATCAGGGCCTCGTCCTCGGCGATGACCACTCGCAGGGCGGGGGTCGTTGACTGCGCAGGTTCGGTCACACCGTAAGGTTAACGGGCACGACAGTGCGCCGAGATGGCGGAATGGTAGACGCGATGGTCTCAAAAACCATTGTCCGAAAGGGCGTGCGGGTTCGAGTCCCGCTCTCGGCACCAGAACAGGCCCCGCCTGACGGTCAACGGAACTTTCGACCTTTGGCACCCTGGCGGGAACGGATCTTTCTACCTTTGGGTCGCCAGGACGACATCTTTGTTCAAAGATGTCGCATCCACAGCCGCCCACGCTGTCCACACACTCCGTCCGGGGGCTGGTTCCGGGCCACGGTCCCCTCGACCCTCGGGACATGGACGTGCTCACCACCGCTCAAGCCAACAAGATCCACGGCCGGTCCGCGGTTCGGCACCGCATCTCCACGGGACGCTGGCAACGTCCCACCCGTGGAGTCATCGTCACCCACAGCGGCCCGCTCACCCGGGAACAGCGCGAACTCGTGGCGCTCGCCGCGAGCCCGCCCGGATCTGCGCTCGCCGGCCTGACCGCCGCCGCCCGGCTCGGTCTCCGCGGCTTCGAGACCGACGACATCCACGTCGTTCTGCCATCCGGCGCCAGGAGCCCGGCCGGAGATCTCGTCGTCCATTGGAGCACCATGCTCGGGCCACAGGACGTGATGAGCCGCTCGCCGCGGGTGACGACTCTCGAGCGCAGCGTCATCGACTCGGCGAGCTGGACCACGTCGAAGGCTCGCGCCCGGGTGCTGGTGATCGCCGCCGTCCAGCAGCGGCTGACGAATCCCCGGCGGCTGCGCGACGCCTTGAGCAGGCGCGGGCCGTGCCGACACCGATCGCTCATCCAGCAGTCGATCCTCGACGCGGAGGGCGGTATCCAGTCGTTGCCCGAGCGGGACTTCGACGAGATTCGCGTGCTGGCCGGGTTGCCGAAACCGAGTCGACAGGCGCGAGTGGCGGGCGAGGACGGCCGCTACTACCTCGACGCCTGGTGGGAACGGTTCAACCTCGCGATCGAGATCCACGGGATCCCGCACCTGGCCGTCCAACAGTGGAGCGACGACCTGCACCGTGCGAACGAATTGGTCATCGACGGTCGGCGGGTCCTCATGTTCTCGTCGTTCACCATCCGCCATCAGCGCGACGCGGTGATCGACCAGCTGCGCCGGGCCACTCGCTGAGCCGACATCTTTGTACAAAGATGTCGCTCTGACGACCCAAAGGTCGAAAGATCCGTCCCCGGCAGGGTGCCAAAGGTCGAAAGATCCGTCCCCGCCAGCGGTCAGTCGTCGGCGTCGACCTCGGCCGGGTCGTAGGCCGCCACGACGCGGTTGACCGCATCGCCCATCTTGTGGATACGGATGGCGTTGGTCGAACCGGGGATTCCCGGAGGGGCGCCGGCCACGATCACGACCCGCCGGCCCTCCTCGCAGCGGTTCTGGCCGAGGAGTTCGCGATCGACCATCAGCGCGATCTGGTCGGTGTGCTTGATCTCGGGAGTCAAGAAGGTCTCGACGCCCCACGTCAGCGCCAACTGGTTGCGCACGAGCTCATGCGGCGTGAACGCCAGGACCGGGATCGAGGAGCGGTAGCGCGCCATGCGCCGGGCTGAGTCACCCGTCGTCGTGAAGGCGATCATCAGATCGGCGTCGACGGCCTCGGCCACCTGCGAAGCTGCCCGGCAGATGATGCCCGTGGTTGTCTTCGACTGCCACGTGAAGGAAGCCATCCGGGGCAGGCCGTGGTCCTCGGTCGACGCGACGATGCGCGCCATGATGCGCACGGTCTGGATCGGGAACTGACCCACGCTCGTCTCGCCCGACAGCATCACTGCGTCGGCGCCGTCCAACACAGCGTTGGCGACGTCGCTGGCCTCGGCGCGGGTCGGGCGAGGTGCCGAGATCATCGACTCGAGCATCTGGGTCGCCACGATCACCGGCTTGGCATTGCGGCGGGCCTTCTCGATGATGAGTTTCTGGACGATCGGCACGTCCTCGAGCGGCAACTCGACGCCCAGGTCACCACGAGCCACCATGAACCCGTCGAACGCGTCCATGATCTCATCGAGGTTCGCGACGGCCTGCGGCTTCTCGATCTTGGCGATGATCGGGCGGTGGATTCCCTCCTCGTCCATGATCGCCCGCACCTCGTCGGCGTCCTGGGCATTGCGGACGAACGACAGCGCGATGACGTCCACGTTGGCACGCAGCGCCCACCGCAGATCGGAGATGTCCTTCTCGCTCATCGCGGGGACGCTGACATCGACACCGGGCAGGTTGATTCCCTTGTTGTTGCTGACCGCGCCCGGGACCTCGACCGTCGTCACGACGTCGGTCTCGGAGACCTCGACGGCGCGCAGTCTCACCTTGCCGTCGTCGATCAGGATCTCGTCGCCGACCTCGACGTCGCCGGGCAGGCCCGAGTAGGTCGTCGAGCACACGTCACGGTCTCCCTCGACGTCACGAGTCGTGATCGTGAACCGGTGCCCGTACCCGAGATCGTGTGGTCCGTCGGAGAACCGGCCCAGCCGGATCTTGGGACCCTGCAGGTCCGCCAGGACCGCAATGGCCTTGCCCGTCGCGGCAGCGGCCTCACGCACCTGGTGCAGACGGCGCAACTGGTCGCTCTGGTCGCCGTGGCTCATGTTGAGCCTCGCGACGTCCATACCGGCGATGGCCAGTTCGAGGATGCGTTCAGGGGCATCCGTGGCGGGACCTAGGGTGCAGACGATCTTGGCTCTACGCACATCTGCCACCCTAGTCCCGCGACGAAGCTACCCGCGAGTCAAGCGAGGACCGTCACACCGTCAACGGTCGGGCCGTGGGCGGAATCGGCTTGGGCAGCGTGGTCGAACCCGTCAGCCAAGCATCGACGCCCGCGGCCGCACCCCGACCCTCGGCGATCGCCCACACGATGAGCGACTGGCCGCGGCCGGCGTCACCGGCGACGAAAACACCCTCGACGCTGGACATGTAGTCCAGATCTCGCTTGATGTTGCCGCGCTCGTCCAGCTCGACCTCAAGCTGCTCGACCAGACCCTCGGTCTGCGGACCGGTGAAGCCCATCGCGAACAACACGAGCTGGGCCGGCAGGACCTTCTCGCTGTCGGCGACCTCCTCGAACTTCCCGTCGACCAACTCGACCTCGACGATGCGCAGGCCGCTGACGTTGCCGTCCTCGTCCCCCACGAACTCCTTGGTCGAGACCGCGTACACGCGCTCGCCGCCCTCCTCGTGGGCGGAGGCGACGCGGTAGATCATCGGGTACATCGGCCACGGATGCGCGTCCGAGCGTTCCTCGCCCGGCTGCGGCATGATCTCGAGACTCGTGACCGACCTGGCACCCTGGCGGATCGCCGTGCCGAGGCAGTCCGCGCCCGTATCGCCGCCGCCGATGATGACGACGTCCTTGCCGGTCGCGAGGATCTGGTCCTCGACGGTCTCGCCCACCGCGACACGATTGGCCTGGGGCAGGTAGTCCATCGCCTGGTGGATGCCGTCGAACTCGCGGCCCGGCGCCGGCAGATCGCGACGGATCGTCGAACCGATCGCCAGGACGATCGCGTCGTAACGGTCGCGCAGATACTGGCCCGTCACGGTTTCTCCCACGGCGACACCGGTGCGGAACACCGTGCCCTCGCGCTGCATCTGGTTGATGCGGCGATCGACGTGCGACTTCTCCATCTTGAACTCGGGAATGCCGTAGCGCAGCAGGCCGCCGGCCTTGTCGTCACGCTCATAGACCGCGACAGTGTGGCCGGCCCGGGTCAACTGCTGCGCCGTGGCCAGTCCCGCTGGTCCGGAACCGACGACCGCCACCGTCTTGCCCGTCAGCCACTCGGGCGACTCGGGCTTGACGTTGTGCATGTCCCAGGCCTTGTCGATGATCGAAACCTCGACGTTCTTGATCGTCACAGGATCGCGGTTGATCCCCACGACGCAGGCCGTCTCGCAGGGAGCCGGGCACAGGCGGCCGGTGAACTCGGGGAAGTTGTTCGTCGCGTGAAGTCGATCGATCGCCTCCTCCCAGTCGTCGCGCCAGACCAGGTCGTTCCACTCGGGGATCAGGTTGCCCAGCGGGCAGCCCTGATGGCAGAACGGGATGCCGCAGTCCATGCAGCGCCCGGCCTGCTGCTCCAGACGCTCACTCGCGAACGGCTCGTACACCTCTCGCCAG
>CAYYQO010000020.1:21717-27595 GCA_964473845.1 uncultured Aeromicrobium sp. | reverse complement strand
GCTCGACGAGGTCGAGAAGGCGCACCCCGAGGTGTTCGACATCCTGTTGCAGGTGCTCGACGACGGTCGGCTGACCGACGGCCAGGGCCGCACGGTCGACTTCCGCAACGTCATCCTGGTCCTGACCTCGAACCTCGGTTCGCAGTTCCTGGTCGATCCCGCGCTGGACGACCAGGCCAAGCATGACCGAGTGATGGAGGTCGTGCGGATGGCGTTCAAGCCCGAGTTCCTGAATCGGCTCGACGAGGTCGTGATGTTCGATGCCCTCGGTGTCGAGGACTTGACGCACATCGTCGACCTGCAGCTGGCTTCGCTGGCGCAGCGACTGGCGGCGCGGCGGATCTCGCTCGACGTGACCGATGCGGCCAAGGAGTGGCTGGCGCTCACCGGCTGGGACCCGGCCTACGGCGCCCGCCCGTTGCGCCGGCTGGTCCAGCAGGCGATCGGCGACCGGCTTGCGCGCGAACTGCTCGCCGGTGAGGTGCGTGACGGCGACACCGTGCGGGTCGATCGTGTCCCGGAGGCCGATGAACTGACGGTGCTGCGCGCCTGAGGATGCGCTGGCGAGGTGACCGCGGCGGCGGTCACCTCGCCAGTGGTCACTTCCCGAACAGTCCGGTCAGCCAGTCGAGCACCTGCTCCAGCAGGGACGACCGGCGGACCGTGACCTCGGCCGACACGGCCTGCGCGGCTCCGTCCGACGTGACCTCGACGCTGAGTCGACGGTTCACGTCGGCGCTGACCGGCCGGTACGTCGACTGGGTCGCCGACGCGATCGGTGTGCCGTCGCGCAACCACCGGTAGCTGAGCGTGGCACCCTGCTCCCAGTCGCTGGTCCGAGCCGTCAGCTTCGCGCCGGTGCGCGGCGTCCCCGTGATCGCCACGGTGCCGGGTTGCTGCGGGCAGTCTCCGGCTCCGAGACGTAGTTCGATGCCGTCGGTCTCCTCGCCGGAGACGACGTCGACGCCATCGACCGAGGTGCCGGTCAGGCACGGGTCGTACGGGAGCCCGGTCTCCAGCCGGTAGGCTCCCGCGGGCACCTCGGCGCGGTAGCGGCCGTAGGCGTCGGTGCGGGTCGTGATCGGATCGATGCTCTGGTCGTCGGAGATGACGCGCACGTCGATGTCCGGGACCGCAGCGCCGTCCGGGTCGACGACCCGGCCGGTGATCGCGCCCGGTGCGGTGTCGGTGGGGGCCAGCTTCACCTCGATCCGCTGGTGCGACCCGGTGCGCACCTCGATGTCAGTGCCCGAGGCCAGATCCGTGGCGCCGTCGTGGACGACCGGCGTTCCCTGTCCCTCGTTCGGGACGACCCGGACGCGGTAGGTCCCCGGGAGCAGGCCCATCGGCCAGCGGATCTCCGGGTAGACGTTCGTCGAGCTGGACTCCTCGGGCAAGTGACGCGCCTCGACGAGGGACCAGGAGTCGCCGTCCTGGGCGTAGACCTCGACCGTGCCGAGTTCGAAATGTTCGCCCTGCGCGTCCAAGCCATAGACGGAGAGCGAGCCGATCGTCGGATCGTACTCGCGCGGGTACGCCGTGCAGCCCGATTCCGCGCAGGCCGGGAGTTGGACGTCGATCTGTCGGACGCCATTGCTCTCGTGGCCGTCGAATCGATCGACGAGCACCCACTGGAGCCCGGAGTCGGCGGGCGGATCGACGAGGAGGTCGTCGCCGGACTCCAGCGTCGAGAGGGTCGTGCGTCCCTCGGCGTCGGTGAGGGTCCCCGGATACACCGGGTGCCGGGGCGTCGAGCGGACGTCGGCGCCGGCCAGCGGTGCGCCGTCCGGGCCGTGGACGACGACGCTGATCTCGACCAGGGGGATCGACGCCGTTGCCGGTGCGGGCGCCAGCAGGGACAGGCCCAGCGCCGCGGTCACGAGGGCGATCACGCGTGGGATCCACGCTGGTGGTTGGTGTGGATGGGGCATGACGAGCTCCTTCGTCGGCATCAGCCACCCGCCGGTGGGTGACTCACGTCGCACCGTACTGCAACTGTGAGTTGCACCTCCAGTGTTTTAGGTGAAATGTCCAAGTTTCGGATGCTCAGGCCGGATCTGATTGGATCGGGACATGCCTTCGTCCGCGTCCACGCCCCGACCCAGGTCGGTGACGCTGGGTTGCATCTACGGCGGTCTCGGCGGAATCCTGGCGACGATCACGCTGATCGAGACGCTCCAGGGGTGGGGGTCGCTCGAGATGCAGGAAGCCCTCGTGTCCGGCTTGCGCCAGGTGGGCGCCGAGGCGAACGTCGATGCGCTGTTGCCCACCCTGCGCTGGGTCGTGATGGCCCTCCTCGTGGCGGCGATCGCGGCGACGGTCTTCTCGTTCCACGCCGCGCGCGGCCACCAGGCCTCGCGGGTCGGACTGACCGTCCTGGCTGCTCTGGCGGGCGTGATCTTCGCCTTCGCCGGCGTGGCCGGTCTGCTGCCGACGATCATGGCCGCGCTGATCATCTACCTGCTGTGGTCGGCTCCCGCACGGCAGTGGTTCGCGGTCGTCAACGGCCGCACGCCGCTGTCCCTGGGCGCCGAGCCGTCGGTGTCTGCCGGTCCTCCCGCACCCCGGCCGCCGGTCTACGATCCGGCCCAGTACCCGGACCATCCGGCTCCTCCGTCGGTCGCGCCCCAGGGCGCAGGAGTCCAGCAGCCTGCCCCCTACGCGACCCCCGGGCCGGCCGGTCGTCCGCGTCCGGTGACGCTGGCGCTCGCGATCTCGGGAGTCGGAGCGCTCTTCGGCCTGTTCGGGTCGGGTCTGGTGCTGCTCGCCCTCGTGGCCATGCGCGACGAGGTCGTCCGCCAGTACGGCAGCAACGATCTGCTCAAGGGTCAGCTCGACAGCGCCGGGCTGACGGCCGAGCAGATGGTCACGATCGGCACCTGGCTGTTCGCGGCCTGGACTCTCGTCTCCCTGGCCGGTGTAGCGGCCACGGCGTGGGCGGCGACGGGCCGCGCCTCGGGGTGGTGGGCGCTGCTGATTGTCAGCGTGCTGACGGCGGCCTCGGCCGCCATCGGACTTCCGCTCGGTCTGCTGTGGATCGTCGGCGCGATCGTCGTGATCGTGCAGTTGACCCGTCCTGAGACCAAGGCATGGTTCCGTCGAGCATGATCATGCTCACACCGGCCGTGGCTGCGTGTGAACTCAACGAAATACCTCGTTAGGCTTGACATATGTCTGCCGTCCGCACCGCCGCCCGTCCGCACGTCGTCATCGTCGGAGGCGGGTTCGGCGGACTGGCGCTCGTGCGCAAGCTCAAGCGAGCGGATGTCGACATCACCCTGATCGACCGTCACACCTACAACACCTTCCAGCCGTTGCTGTACCAAGTCGCGACGGCCAGCCTCAACCCCGGCGACATCACGTGGTTCCTGCGAGCCGTGCGCTCCAAGCAGGACAACGTGCGCTTCCTCAAGGGCACCGTCGTCGAGATGGATCACACGGCCAAGACGGTACTGCTCGACGGCAACATCACGGTCGAGTACGACTACCTCGTCCTGGCGAACGGTGTCACCGCCAACTTCTTCGGCATTCCGGGTGCCGAGGAGTTCGCGATGCCGCTGTACCGGCGCTCGCAGGCGCTGGCGTTGCGTGACCTGCTCTTCGCGAACCTCGAGAATGCTGCGGTCAACGGGCAGGACCGCGACCTGCGCGTCGTCGTCGTGGGTGCCGGTGCGACGGGCGTCGAGACGGCCGGCGCGCTGGCCGAGATGCGCAACCTCGACATGCCGACGACGTACCCCGAACTCGATCCGAAGCTGATCCACATCTCCGTGATCGAGATGGGCGAACACGTGCTGGCGCCGTTCCATCCCAAGCTGCGCGAGTACGCGAAGAAGGAACTGGTCAAGCGTGGCGTCGACCTGCGCCTGCAGACCGCGGTCAAGGAGGTCAAGCGCGACGGTGTCCTGATCGAGCACGACGGCGAGCAGGAGTTCCTGCCGGCGGGCATCGTCGTGTGGGCGTCCGGCGTGGCCGCCCACGACGTCGTGAACGACTGGAGCCTGCCGCAGGGACGCGGCGGACGCATCGAGGTCGACGAGCACCAGCAGGTGCGCGGACTGCCCGACGTCTTCGCGATCGGCGACGTCTCGGTCAATCCCGATTCGCCACTGCCGCAGTTGGGCCAGCCCGCGATCCAGGGCGGCAAGCACGTCGGCAAGGTCATCGTCGCGCGCATGAAGGGCGCGAAGTCACCCAAGCCGTTCAAGTACTTCGACAAGGGCACGATGGCCACGATCGGCCGCGCCTCGGCGATCGCGCAGGTGCGGGGCCTGCCGCGGCTCAAGGGTTTCCCGGCGTGGTTCATCTGGGTCACGGTCCACGTGGCGCTGTTGCTGGGCAACCGCAACCGGTTCGCGACGATGACCAACCTGTCCCTGAAGTACCTGCTGTGGCGCAGTCACAACGCCATCGTCGGCGAGACCCCCTACGTCATCGCGCACGAGCCCAAGGTGCTCTCGCGCAACGAGTTCGAGGTGGCGCCGGCCAAGAAGTCGGCACGCAAGGCGATCTCGAAGAAGGCCCAGGTCCGCAAGGCCGTCGCCCAGCAGACGATCGACGAGATCGGGCGCTGACCCGTCGCGCCTGACGGTCACAGCAGCGCGGTCAGTTCCTGACGCGCGGTCACGAGTGACGGCCCGTACCAGGTCAGCGCCCGGCCGCTGCACAACGCGGTCGGTGTCCGTGAGAACGCCTCGGGCCCGTCCTGCGCGGTGAACACGTAGGGCTCGTCGGGCAGCAGCACCAGGTCCAGGTCTCCTGCATCGAGTTCGGCGAGATCGACGTGCGGATAACGGCCGTCCGCATCGGCATACGCGTGTGCGAGTCCCAGTCGCGTCAGCAGATCGCCGGTGAAGGTGTCGCGCCCGACCACCATCCACGGATCGCGCCAGATCGCGACAGCCACGCGCCGGCCCGTGGCGGGAACGGGCTCTGACCACACGCGCTCGGCCTCGACCAGCCAGTCGGGAACTCCCCACGCCAACGCCTGGTCGAACAGTCGCCTCATCGAGGCGAACGCCTGGTCGAGCGTCTCGATGTCCGTGACCCACACCGGCACGCCGGCGTCGCGCAACCGGCGGACGTCGAGCTCGCGATTCTCCTCCTTGTTCGCGATCACCAGATCGGGGGAGAGCGCCGTGATCGCCGCGAGGTCGGGATTCTTCGTGCCCCGGACACGGCGGACATCCAGGCCGGCCGGGTGGGTGCACCAATCGGTCGCGCCGACCAGCGCCCCGGGGTGGGTCATCGCGATGGCCTCGGTCAGCGACGGCACGAGACTGACGATCCGGCGGACACGGCGGGGCACAGCGACGTCGAAGCCGAGATCATCATGCATCACGGCCCACCCTAAGGTGAGATCCATGACTGAATGGACCGCTGCTGGCGACTGGACCGACATCCGTTACGAGACGACGCAGGACGGGGCGACAGATCGTGATCTTGGCGATCCCGAGGTCCACAACGCGTTCCGCCCCCAGACGATCCGCGAGATCTCGGCGGCACTGACGCTCGCACGCGATGACGAGTCGGTCGGCGTGATCATCCTGACCGGCGAGGGCGACAAGGCGTTCTGCTCGGGCGGTGACCAGCGTGTACGCGGCGATTCGGGCTACAAGTCCGACGAGGGCGCCACGGGTCGTTTCGACGTCACGGACCTGCACGTGCAGATGCGACGCACCCCCAAGCCGATCGTCGCGATGGTCGCCGGCTGGGCAATCGGCGGAGGTCACGTGCTGCACCTCGTGTGCGACCTGACGATCGCGGCCGACAACGCACGCTTCGGCCAGGTCGGCCCCAAGGTCGGCTCGTTCGACGGTGGCTACGGCGCCAGCATCCTGTCCGATCTGGTCGGCCCCAAGAAGGCCAAGGAGATCTG
>CAYYQO010000020.1:2353-21707 GCA_964473845.1 uncultured Aeromicrobium sp. | reverse complement strand
GGTTCCTGTGCCGTCAGTACGACGCGCAGCAGGCCAGCGACATGGGCCTGGTCAATACGGTCGTCCCGCTCGCGGACCTCGAGAGCGAGACGCTGAAGTGGTGCCGCGAGATGCTGGCCCTCTCACCGTGGGCGATGCGGCTGTCCAAGCTCAGTTTCCATGCGCACGAGGATGGCTATGCCGGCATCCAGCAGTTGGCCCACGACGCGAACCTGCTGTTCTACGGCCAGCCCGAGGCGCAGGAGGGCCGCGATGCCTACAAGCAGAAGCGCACCCCGGATTTCGGCCAGTTCCCCCGGCGGTCCTGACCGCACGGCCCGCCGAGTCCCACGTTTCGGCACGAGAATCAGCCGAACTCGTGCCGAAACGTGTGGCTCAGCGGGACACGCGGGTGGCGGCGACCGCGGCGACGGCCAGGACGGCCAGTACGGCGACGATCGCGGCGACGAATGCGGCCGTGCCGGACCACGCTGCCGCGACGACGACCGTGTAGGCCGTCATCGCTGCGATGGCTGCGAGCATCAGGATCAGGGCCGTGGCAACCACACGACCGGCGAGCGATCGTGGTTCCGGACGAGAAGTGTTCACCCGCGTAACTTACCCGAGTAGCCGCCCATCTGTGCCTCCGAACAGACCATCGCAACCAGGCATGCGATGTTGGCCATGCTGCGTCGGTACACGGTGGTGGCGGGTCCGTTGATCCACCCGGCATAGATCTCCCAGTTCGGAGCCTGGCGGTGCGCGCCGGACCGGATCACGTAACGGCCGTCCTTGAAGACGGTCATCGTGAAGGCACCGGAGGCTGCGCCAACCTTGCAGAAGGGGTTGCTCGCGTGGATGCTGAACCGCAGATCCAGCTTGTTCTTGTCCGTGAGAGGCAACTGCTTCACGGTGACACGCGATGCGGAGGCCGTCTTCTTCGCCACCAGTCTTCCCGTCGACTTGCGGTACACGGTGGTGGCACCGATGGACTTGCTCGAGCCGGTGAGGCGAGGCTTGTTCTTGTCGAATCGCAGGTTCGCCGTCAAGGTGACGCGTGTTCTGGTGTTGGTGGCCGAGTAGCCGCGGCTGTCGCCGCCGAACTGGTACTTGGTGCCGTAGTCGCAGCCTTTGATCGGTGCATTGATCCGCTTCTGCGGAATGAACAGTTTGACCTGGACCCAGGCTCCGTGCTTGTTCACCTTGGCCTCTGCGGGCGCGGCAACGGCCACGCTCGAGAGGAGGGTCACCAGGATCGAGAGCGTGAGGACACGCTGGACGGTATGACGCATGAATTCCCCCCATCACATGTGCGCTCCGAGTGAGCGCGAGTGACACCCTTGCGAGGCGTCGAGGTGGACGTCAGCGCCGGGGACCGGCCTGTGGTCAGTGGGACACGTGGTGCCGGCCCAGGGGCAGGATCATGGGGCGGCCGCTGGTGGGGTCGGGCACGACACGGGCGTCGAGACCGAAGACGGCCTTGACGGTCTCGACGGTCAGGACCTGTTCGGCCGAGCCCTGGACATGGATGCGTCCTTCGCTCACCGCGACGAGGTGGTCGGCGTAACGAGCGGACAGGTTCAGGTCGTGCAGCACCATGGCGATGGTCGTACCGCGCGATCGGTTGAGGTCGGTCAGCAGGTCCAGCACCTCGACCTGGTGGCTGACGTCGAGGAACGTCGTGGGTTCGTCCAGCAGCAGGATCTCGGTCTGTTGGGCCAGTGCCAGCGCGATCCAGACCCGCTGGCGCTGGCCGCCGGACAGTTCGTCGACGACACGATCGGCCAGGCTCAGGACGCCGGTCGCCTCGAGCGCGTCGGCGACGATCGAGTCCTCGTCCGTCGTCCAGCGAGCGAAGGCCCGGCGGTGCGGGTGCCGGCCTTGGGCGACCAGTTCGGTGACGGTGATGCCCTCGGGCGCGATGGGTGACTGGGGCAGCAGGCCCAGCCGGCGCGCCACCTGCTTCGTGGGCAGTGAGTGGATGTCGCTGCCGTCCAGCAGGACCCGCCCGGACTCGGCGGGAAGCAGCCGGGCCAGGCCGCGCAGGAGGGTGGACTTGCCGCACGCGTTCGCACCGACGATCGTCGTGATCTTGCCGGCCGGCAGCGACAGGCTCAGGTCCGTGACGATCCGCCGGTCGCCGTAGCCGAGCGTCAAGGACTCGGTGCTCAGGGTGGTCACAGGGAACCTCCGGTGCGTTGCGTGCGTATCAGCAAGTAGATCAGGAACGGTGCGCCGAGCGCGCCCGTGACGACACCCACGGGATAACGGGTGCCGAAGGCGTACTGGCCGATCAGATCCGCGGCCAGTACGAGGGTCGAGCCCACGAGGGCCGAGGGCAGCATGAGCGAGCCGCGGTGTCCCACGAGCCGTGTGGCGATCGGGCCGGACATGAATGCCACGAACAGGATCGGTCCGGTGGCCGCGGTCGCGAACGAGGCCAGGGTGACGGCCACCAGGACGAGCAGCCGTCGAGTGGTCTCGACGGGAACCCCCAGTCCCGCAGCCAGGTCCTCACCCAGCCGCAACAGTGACAACCGGCGACCGAGCAGGAGCAGCGCCGGGGCGAGCACTGCGAAGGGGATCGCGACGAGCGCCACGCTGTTCCACGACGCCAAGTTGAGGCTGCCGTTCAGCCACCGCATCGCGCGCTGCAGATCCAGTTCGTTGGCGTACACGAGCAGGTAGGCCGTGACACTGTGCAGCATCGCGGCGATGCCGATACCGACCAGGATCAGCCGGGTGCCCACGGCGGCTCCGCTGGAGGCCAAACCGTAGATCAGGGCGGCGGTGAGGACGCCTGCGGCGACGGCGCCCAGCGACACGACCAGGCCGCTCGCGCCGAGCACGACGATCGCGAACAGGGCAGCTGCGTTGGCGCCGTTCGTGATGCCGATGATGTCCGGACTGGCGAGCGGGTTGTGCAGCATCGTCTGGAACGTGATCCCGGCCAGCCCGAAGGCCGCGCCGGCGAGGACTGCCAGCACTGCCCGGGGAAGCCTCAGGTCGCCGACGATGAAGTTGGCTCCGCCCACGTCCTGTCCGATCAGCACTCGCCACACCTCGCCGAGCGGGTAGGCGGGATCGCCGGCGGCGAGTGCGGCGACGAACAGGACGACCAGGAGGACGGCCAGCGAGATGACGGTGAGGTTCGCCCGCCGGGCGCCCCGGACCCGAGCGGCGCGCACGGTGTCGACGGCCGTCATGCGCCGTTCCCCGTCTTGCGCAGGACCACCCACAAGAAGACGGGTCCGCCGATGAGCGCGGTGACGACGCCGACGTCGATCTCGCCGGGACGTCCCGCGACGCGACCGACGACGTCGGCGAAGGTCAGCAAGCTGGCGCCGACGATGGCCGACACCGGCAGCAGCCACCGGTGGTCGGCTCCGACCAGTTGGCGGCACAGGTGCGGCACGATCAGGCCGACGAAGCCGATCGGTCCGGCGAGCGCGGTTGCGGCGCCGCACAGGATGATGGCACCCGCAGCGGAGACCAAGCGGGTCCGGACGACCTCGACGCCCAGACCGGCGGCGGCCTCGTCGCCGAGGGCGAGGATGTTCAGGGAGCGCGCCGCCCACAGGCAGATGACCGCGCCCAGGGCGAGGATCGGCAGCACCATCAACGTGTCGTGGTTCTCGGCGCGACCGACACTGCCGACCTGCCAGAAGCGGAAGACGCGCATGACGTCGATGCGCGGCAGCAGGATCGCGCTGGACAGCGAGGTGAAGGCGGCGGTCGTGATCGCTCCGGCCAGGGCCAGCTTCAGCGGCGTCGGACCGCCGGTGCCCAGCGACCCCACGGCATACACGAAGGCGGCGGCGAGCGCGGAGCCCGCGAGTGCGAAGACGATGTACTGCGGCATCGTGGCGGCGCTGAAGAAGGCGATGCCGATCACGACCATGAGGGCCGCGCCGGAGTTGATGCCGAGGATAAACGGATCGGCCAGTGGGTTGCGGGTGACGGCCTGCAGGACCGCGCCCGCGAGGGCGAGGGCGGCGCCGACCAGGATGGCCAGGATCGTGCGTGGCACGCGCGATCGGACGGCAGCCGACGTGACGGTGTCGCTGTCGGTCGTCAGCGCCACCCACACGTCGTGCAGGCTGACCACTCGCGCGCCGAGCGCGATCGAGACGAAGATCGCGGCGACCAGGGCGACGACGCTGAACAGCAACCACCCCAGCAGGCGCCGTGATCGGACAGCGCCCACTGGGGTCAGGTCGGTGGTCGTCGTCACTTCACCTTCGCTGCCGCGTCTCCGAGCAGGGCGACGTAGTCGTCGAGCATCCAGGGAATCGACAGTGCCGAGGGGGACACGGCGGCCGCCAGTGGCGTGTTGTCCGCCAGCAGTGCCACGGAACCGCGCTCGATTGCGGGGACCTTGCCGAGCAGCGAGTCGGCCTGGGCCTTCTTGAGCGCCTGGTCGTCGCCGTAGCCGACGAAGATGTCTGCGCCGTCGAGCGTGTCGGCTTCCTCGGCGCTGACCTCGACGAAGAACTGGTCGGACTTCTCCGACGCCGCGGTGACGAAGTCAGGCGTCGCGAGGCCGAGATCGTTCAGGAACTGTGCGCGGGTGTCGAAGGCGGTGTAGAAGCCGACCTTGCTCAGGTCGGCCGGATCGATCCAGCTCATGACCGCGGTCTTGCCCGCCAGCTCAGGCCGCTTCGCGGCGGCGTCCGCGATCTGCTTCTCCAGTTCGGTGATCAGCGCGGTGGCCTCGTCGTTCTTGCCGAGTGCCTGACCGGTCAGCGTGATCGCGTCGCGCCACGTCGTTCCCCAGGCCTTGTCGGGGTACGGGACGACCTTGGCGACATTGCTGAGGGTCTCGTACTCCTCCTTCGTCAGGCCGGAGTTGGGCGCCAGGATCACGTCGGGATCGGTCTTGGCGACCGCCGTGGCGTCGATGCCGTCGGTCTCGTCGAACAGGACCGGGGCCTCGCCGCCGAGTTCGTCGAGTTTGTTCTTGACCCAGGGATGGAGGCCGTCCGTGTCGTCGTCGCCGTACGTCACCTTGGGCATGCCGACCGGGACCACGCCGAGGGCCAGGGCCGTGTCCTGGTTCGACCACGCGACGGTGGCGACGCGTTCGGGCTGACTGTCGATCACGGTTTCGCCGTAGGCGTGTTCGATGGTGACCGGGAAACCCTCGCCGGACGCGGCGGTGTTGCTGTCGGTGTCATCGGAGGACGAGCCGCAGGCGGCGAGGCCGAACGCGAGTGTCGCGGCGGCGAGCATGGGGGCAAGGCGCACGAGCGTGCCTTTCAGACGAGAGTTGGGCGTAGGTAAGCCTACGCTAAGGCGCGCGTCTCGTGCACGTGTGGTTCGTCATGCCCGCGAATCATGCGCCGGTACGGTGGGGTCATGCCCGGACTGGACTTCGATCCGCTCGAGCGCGCCGGCGAACTCTGGCAGGAGCGGATCGGCGACGCCACCTCGATGCGCCTGGCGACCTCGATCATGCGGGTGCACCAGATCCTGTTGTCGCGACTCGACGGTGCGATGAAGCAGTTCGGCATCACGTTCGCCCGCTACGAGGTGCTGCGGCTGTTGTCGTTCAGTTCCTCCGGATCGCTGCCGCTGTCGAAGATCGGCGAGCGACTGATGGTCCACCCGACCTCGGTCACGAACCTGATCGACCGACTCGTGGCCGACGGGTTGGTCGATCGCAACGTCGACCCCAGCGATCGCCGTCGGGTGCTGGCGTCCCTCACCCCGGCGGGCCGGAAGGTCCTCGACGAGGCGACCGCGGCGCTGACCGAGCTGGACTTCGGACTCGGCGGGCTGTCGACCGATCAGCAGCGCACGATCCACGAACTGCTGACCCCGCTACGCCGTGACGATTGGGACGAGTAGCCCATCCGGCGCGGCCGTGAATGCGAAACGCCGGCCCACCCGAAGGTGGACCGGCGTTCGGTTCTGCGTGAGTCAGATCTTGGTTGCCCGGCTGACCGAGCCCTTGATGCGGGTCGTCGTCGGAATGTACACGCGGTAGGCGCGCTTCTTCTTGGACTTGAGCGTGAACTTCTTGCTACCGCTCTTGTTGACCTTGACGTTCTTGATGGTCTTCCACTTCTTGCCCTTCTTGACCTGCAACTTGACACGCTTCACCGAGACCCAGTGAGTGCCGTTGAAGGTCTTGAAGCCGCGCAGCTTGAACGTGAGCTTCGATCCACGCTTGGTGATCGGGCTGTAGTTCCACTTCACGGCTTGGCGGATACGGAAGTAGTTGCTGTACTGGTTGACGACCTGCGGGGTGCCGCTCGCGTCGGTGTAGTGGACCGGGCCGAGGCGCACGGCGCCCGCGCGCCACGTGCTCGGGTAGTAGAAACCGCCGCTGTAGAGGTCGACTGTTCCACGCTTCTTGCGGTTGACGTACACGTCGGCCTTGAAGTCGTAGCCGTCGACTGCGGGCGCGACCGTGCCGGTGACCGCATTGTTGCCACGGCGGCTGATGACGCCGTGTCGGACGGAGAACCGGCCGAGCGCGTTGGCCACGGTGGCCGACGGGGTGACCGAGGCGGCGGAGCGCGAAAGGGTCGGTGCAGCATCGCGCGATGCGGCGAAACCGGTCGACTCGCTGGCGTTGGCGGTGACTGGCGAAGCCAGTGACATGGTCATGGCGGCCGCTGCGACGAGCGCGACCTTGGTGATGCGTCGGTTCATGGTTCTCCCCGAGACGATGATTGATGTGGCAGCAGTAGTCTGCCACGACTATGACGGCATAGCTCCAAAGACCTAGGGGCTTGGTGAAAAGGCCCGAGGCGCGATGTGTAGAGTTGCGCACCTTTTATCGCTCCAAAACGTGCGCAACCCTACATATCTTGAGGTCCGGGTGGGCCTCAGTCGAGGATCACAGCGTCGAGGGTCTGCTCGGGAACGCCGAGTCCCTCGATCAGGGTGAGCGCGTGGGGGCGCAGTTTGTCCAGCAGGCTGTTGATCTCGCGCGAGACGGCCTTGGCCCGATCGTCGCTGATCCGGTTGTGCTCCATGAACCAGGCCTTGTCCCGTTCGATCACGGTTAGCGCGTACAGCGAACAGACGTCGCGCAGCAGGTCGGCGGCCTCGTCGTCCTCGCAGCGGGCGATGCCGGCGGTGAAGGCCTCCAGCACGATGCGGTCGATGTGGACCTTGCCGACCTTGACCACATGATCCTGTGCGGCGTTGAAGACCTCGAAGGCCTGGGCCTTGTCCTTGCCGGCCCGGCGCAGTCGCTTGGCGGCCGTCTCGATGACGTGCTGTTCGCGATCCTCGAACAGGTCCAACTGGGTGCCGCGGTCGAGGAGGTCGTGCTCGTCACCCTTCGGGCGCGCGTCGATGAGGCGCTGGATCAATTGGGCCGCGGCCGTGCGTTCCTTGACGGTGTCGGCGACCGTGCCGGCGGCGAACCGCACCATGCCCACGGGGTCGAGACCCGTGACCTCCTTGGCGTACGAGGTCAGCAGTTCCTTCGCGACCAACTGCAGCAGGACGACGTTGTCGCCCTCGAACGTCGTGAAGACGTCGCTGTCCCCCTTGAGAGTGGTCAGCCGGTTCTCGGCGAGATAGCCCGCGCCGCCGCAGGCTTCGCGGCACTCCTGGATCGCCCGGGTCGCGAACTCGGTCTGGACCGCCTTCAGGCCGGCGGCCCGGCCCTCGAGTTCGCGTTGCGCCTGCGGATCGGGTTCGGCCTCGGTCTGCAGGCGATGCATCCGCGCCACGAGCTGGTTCTGGGCGAACCGCAGCGCGTACGCCTCGGCCACGAGGGGCAGCAGGCGTCGCTGGTGCATCCGGTAGTCGAGCAGCACGACCTCCTCGCCCGGCCTGCCCTCGAACTGGCGGCGCTCCAGCGCATAGCGGGTGGCGATGCTGAGCGCCACCTCGGCGGCCGCGCGAGCCGAGCCGCCCACGCTGACCCGGCCCCGGATCAGCGTGCCGATCATCGTGAAGAAGCGGGCGTTCGTGCTGTCGATCGGCGACGTGTACGTGCCCACCTCGTCGACGTTGCCGTAACGGTTCAGCAGGTTCTCGCGGGGGATGCGGACCTCGTCGAACATGATCCGACCGTTGTCGACGCCGCCGAGGCCGCCCTTGTGGCCGCAGTCGCTGGTGGTGACGCCGGGCAGGTCCTCGCCCGTCTCGTCGCGGATCGGCACGACGAAGCAGTGCACGCCGTGGTCCTCGCCCAAAGTGATCAGCCGCGCGAACACCGCCGCCACCCGGGCATGCTTCGCGGCGCCACCGATGTAGTCCTTGCGGGCCGACGCGGTGGGGGAGTGGATGACGAACTCGCGCGTGGACTGGTCGTACGTGGCGGTCGTCTCGAGGCTCTGGACGTCGCTGCCGTGACCGGTCTCGGTCATCGCGAAACAACCCAGGACATCCAGGTTGATCAACGGCGCGATGTACGCCTCGTGATGCCTCTCGGTGCCGAGGTTCTCGATCGCACCGCCGAAGAGGCCCCACTGGACCCCAGCCTTGACCATGAGCGACAGATCGAACTGGGCCAGCATCTCGATGCCCGTGACGGCCATGCCCGGATCGCCCGTCCCGCCGTTCTCGGTACGGAATCCGGCGGCGGGGATGCCGGTAGTGATGAGTTGCTTCATCTGGCCCAGAACGCGCTCGCGCGCCTCGTCGAGACTCAGCGAATGGTCGTAGGCCAGATCGAGTTTCGCCAGTTCGGTGCGGCTCTCCTCACGCACATGCCGCCACTTGCCGTCGATCGACCGTCGAAGTTCCTCACCGAGACTCATGTCAGTCAGGCTAGCCGTCCGCGGTGAACGGCTGGTACCTCTTGAACCATGACTTTCGCCGTCACCGTGCTGCTCGCGGTGGTCACTGCCGTCACCGGCGTGACGCTTCCGCCTGCCGGCGGTACGGCGGACTACCAACTCGGTGGGGCGTACCGCCCAGCCGCCAAGGTGGACATCGTCGTGCGCGACAGGACCGCCGAACCGGTCCGCGGCGTGTACTCCATCTGCTACGTCAACGCCTTCCAGACCCAGCCGGGCACGCTTCGCTGGTGGAAGAAGAAGCATCCGGACCTGCTGCTCCGCGACCGACAGGGACGTCTGGTCCGTGACGCCGACTGGCCGGACGAGGTGCTGCTGGACCTGCGCACGGCGCGAAAGCGCGCGACGGTCGCCGGGATCACCCGGCGGTGGTTCGCCGACTGTGCACGGCGCGGCTTCCAGGCGGTCGAACCGGACAACCTCGACTCGTGGACGCGTTCGAAGAAGTTGATGCGTCGCTCACACGCCAAGGCCCACGCCACCCGGCTGGTCCGCGCCGCGCACGCCGAAGGGCTGGCGATCGCCCAGAAGAACACGGTCGAACTGAACGGGCGGAGGCTCGGGTTCGATTTCGCGGTGGCCGAGGAGTGCCAGGTTCATCGTGAGTGCGGGCGATACGTGCGGATGTACGGCCGGCGCGTCATCGAGATCGAGTACACCGACAACGGGCGCACAGCCTTCAGGCGAGCCTGCCGGGCGCGCGGCTCGAGGATCTCGGTGCTGCTGCGCGACCGTGATCTCGTTCCCCGGCATCGCAAGGGATATGTCTATCGCACCTGTTAGCCTGCTCCCGAGAACCACACACCTTCCGCAGTGTCAGGGGAAGCCGGTGCGAATCCGGCGCTGACCCGCAACCGTGAGTCCCGATCCTCCCGATCAGGACGAGCCGGAGCACCTGCCTGGCGGAACCGACCACACGTTGTCGAGGAACTACAACGGGCGGAGCCGACGATCGGCGCTTCCTGTTCTTGCAGCGGGAAGGATCCCCCCCATGAAGTCATCCCTGCGCCATCGCGCACTGGCCGTCATCGCCGGCGGTGCCGTGGCCCTGTCCACGGCCGTCGCCGTCTCCCCGGTCGCCTCGGCCTCCCCGAGCAACGAAGTCGCCGCGGCTCGCTGGCTGGACCACCAACTGGTCGACGGCCTCGCCGTCTTCGAGAACTGGACCGGCGCCGTCGAGCCCGATTACGGGACGAGCCTCGACATCCTCCAGTCGCTGAAGGATCTCGGCACGAAGCAGGCGTTGCAGACCAAGATCCTCGACGCGGTCGTCGGCAAGTCCGCCGAATTCCTGGGATCACCCGTCAGCGCGGGCCGGGCGGCCAAGCTGGCGCTCGCCGTTTCAGGGCAGGGCGGCGACCCGACGAGCGTCGCCGGGGTGAACCTCGTCGAGGAGATCGAGGACCAGACCGAGGCAGGCGTCACCACGGGAGCGACCTCCGGCTTCTCTCACGCGTTCGTGACTCGTGTCCTGATCCAGGCCGACAGCGCCGAAGCGCAGGAGTCACTGACGTCCTTGCTCGCGCAGCAGTGCGCGGACGGAGGCTTCAAGACCTGGGATGCCCAGTGCCCGACCGCGATCGACGTGGACACGACCGCCGTGGCGCTCGAGGCGCTCGTCGAGGCGAAGAAGCTGGGCCGATCCGGCCTCGACGGTGCGATCTCGTCGTCGACGAATGCGCTGCTGAAGGCCCAGGCGTCGGACGGCTCGTACACCGCCGAGTACTTCGGGCCCAATGCGAACACCACCGGCCTCGCGGCGAAGGCTCTGGCGATCGGTGGGAAGGCCGCCGCCGCCACGAAGGCGGCCCGGTGGATCGCCAAGCACCAACTCACCGATGCCACGGCCACCGGCAAGCTCGCGGGTCACGCGGGCGCCATCGCCTACAACCAGGCTGCTCTGACGGCCGGCGCGGGATCCGGCATCGAGGCGCCCGACCTCGGCCAGTGGCTGAGTGCCACCGCCCAGGCTGCTCCTGCGCTCGCGTTGATCGCTCCGACCAAGGCCACCGTGGCGCTGCCGAAGTTCGCCCGATCGGGTGGCGTCGTCAAGGTGAGGGCCTACGGTCTCGAACCCGGCTGGAAGTCCAAGGCCACGGTTCCCGGCGGGTCCACGGCCACCGTGGTCGTGCCGAGCAACGGTCGCGTGACCTTCAACCTCCGGCTGCCCAAGGGCACGGCGACCCGGACGATCACCGTCACCAATGCCGCAGGTACCAAGATTGCGACCTCCAAGGTTCGCGTGCTGGCGGCCAAGAAGCTGTCCACCAAGGTGGCGAAGAAGAAGGTCAAGAAGCGCAAGGTCCAGCGGGTCGTCGTGCGCGGATTCGTGCCGCGCGAACCCGTCCGCGTGTACTACCGCGGCAAGCTGGTGAAGCGGGGTGTCGCCTCATCGAAGGGCAACTTCGCGTACAGGTTCCGCGTCGGCACGAAGGTCGGCAAGGCCAAGGTCACGGTCTACGGCGCCTACGCGAACCGCAAGGGAGTGAAGACCTTCCGGGTCGTCAAGTGACTCGTCCGCTCGTTCGACTGCTGGCGGCAGCCCTGCTCGGGGCCGTCGTCGTCGTCGGTCTCAGCGCTCCGGCGCAGGCCGCGGCATGCCCGGCCGGCACTGGTGTCACGGTGGTCGTGAACACCAGCGTCCGTTGCGATGCCGACGGTGGCGGGCGGGCCTCCAGCAACTTCTCTGACGCCGGCCACCAACTGAGCTTCGCCAGCCGGTCGGCAGGTTTCGTGTGCCGGGTCGACGGGTATCCCGCCGCCGACCCGTGTACCGACGCCTCACCGTCCGATGCGTACTGGGCGCTGTTCTGGTCCGACGGCACGTCGGGAAAGTGGGTCTACTCCAGCCTCGGTGTCGGCGCCCTCAAGGTCCCGGCAGGCGGCGGAGTCGCCTTCGTGTTCCAGAACTCCGGCACGAAGACGTGGCCGTCCGTGGCCGCGCCCACGGCACCGGTCGCCTCCCCGCAGCCGACGACCGGTTCCGGTGGCTCGACGCCCACGAAGAAGGCGAAGCCCAAGGTGCCCGGCGCCACCAAGGCGAAGAAGCCGCGCGTCACTCGGGCGCCGGTCGTGGTCCCGTCGGCCAGCGCATCGTCGGTCGCCCCGACGCCGAGAGCCAGCGCCTCCACGACGATCCCGACGGTAAAGCCCACGGTCACGGCCTCGGCGACGCCCACTGCCGATGCCACCGTGGCGGCCGGGGAGTCCACCTCCTCGGCCGATCCCGCCCCGACGTCGGCGGACAGTTCCGGCGGTCTCAGCCCTGCCGCCGGTATCGCCGCGCTGGTCGTGCTGTTCGTGCTGGGGCTGGCCGGCGGGGTCGTGTGGCGTCGACGTCAAGGCGCCTGAGCCAGGGACGAAAGGTAGACTCACGGCCGTAGGACCACCGTCTGGTGCAGGGGAAACCGGTGCAATTCCGGTGCTGTGCCGCAACCGTCAGCCCCACTGCGAAGTGAGCAGGGGCAAGCCGGGAACCCGAACCTGACGGCCACCACACGATGTCGCGCAACAGTCGGTGGGTGACCGCCCCTCCGGGGCACTCGCCCCCGCACCGCGGGGAAGGGGACGAGATGACCGCGATCGCCGACCCCGTTCCCGCCGGACGGACCCGATCTTCCGGGCGGGCGCGCCGTGAACTGCATCCGGGCGCCTGGTGGCTGTGGGCACTCGGCCTCGGCGCTGGGGCCTCGTTCACGCTCAACCCGATCCTGTTGGCCGTGATCGTCGCGATCGCTGCGCTCGTCGTCGCGGCCTGCCGCGGTGACGCGCCGTGGGCGCTCTCGTTCCGCTACTACCTCTTCTTCGGCCTGGTCATCGTCGTGATGCGCGTCGTGTTCCGCATCCTGCTCGGCGGCGGTTCGATGCCCGGTGATGCCGTCCTCGTGCACCTGCCCGAGATTCCCTTGCCCGAGGTGGCGCGAGGCATCCAGGTGCTGGGCGACGTCACGGTTAACGAGGTGCTCGTCGGCCTCTACGACGGCATGCGGTTGGCGGCACTCATCATTTGCATCGGGGCGGCGAACTCACTCGCGAACCCGAAGCGGCTGCTCGCCTCGGCGCCTCCGGCGCTCTACGAGGTCGGCGCAGCTCTGGTCGTGGCCGTTTCGGTGTTCCCCCAATTGGCCGAGAGCGTGCGGCGCGTGAACCGGGCCAGGAAGCTGCGCGGCGACGCCAGTCGCGGCACGGGCGCGATGCACCGCATCGTGATCCCGGTCCTCGAAGATGCGCTGGACCGGTCGATGACCCTGGCGGCCGGGATGGACGCGCGTGGCTACGGCCGCACCGGAGCTGCGACGGCGCGCGAGCGCTTCACGACCGGCGTGCTCATGCTGCTGGGACTGTTCGGTCTCAGCGTGGGCAGCTACGGCTACCTCGACGGCACGGCCCCGGTCTTCCTGTCGTACCCGATGTTGGCGTTCGGACTCGTGTTCGCGGTGTTGGCGCTGCGTTCGGCCGGTCGCCGGGTCCACCGCACCCGCTACCGGCCGCCGCGCTGGTTCGCCGCCGAGTACCTGACGGCCGGGTCGGGCATCGCGGTCGCCGTCGGCCTCAAGCTGCTGTCGACCCACCAGATCCTGGTGCTCTATCCGCAGGTCCCCGGCTGGCCCGCGGTCAGCGCGCTGTCCCTGCTGGTCGTGGCCGTCGGCATCCTGCCCGTCTTCGTCGCGCCACAGGCGCCGGTGGCACACGACCAGATCGGAGGTGACGACGCATGATCGCCTTCGACCACGTGTCGTTCTGGTACGACGGCGCCGACGTGCCCACGCTCAGCGGCGTCGATCTCGAGGTCGACGAGGGTGAACTCGTGCTCGTCGCCGGACGCACCGGATCGGGAAAGTCCACGTTGCTGGGGATGCTCAACGGGCTCGTTCCCCACTTCACCGGCGGCACGCTGGGCGGCGACATCCAGATCGCGGGCGACTCGATCCTCGGGCGTCCTCCGCGCGAGCTGGCGCATCTCGTGGGTTACGTCGCGCAGGATCCGCTCGCTGGGTTCGTCTCCGATGTCGTCGAGGACGAACTCGCCTACGGCATGGAGCATCTGGGACTCGACCCCCGGACGATGCGTCGTCGGGTCGAGGAGACGCTGGACCTGCTCGGGATCGCCGACCTGCGCCGCCGGTCCGTGAGATCCCTCTCCGGAGGTCAGCAGCAGCGGGTCGCGATCGGGTCGGTCCTGACGATGCATCCGCGCGTGCTCGTGCTCGACGAGCCCACCTCGGCGTTGGACCCCACGGCCGCCGAGGACGTGCTGGCCACGATCGCCCGGCTCGTTGACGACCTCGCCCTGACCGTCGTCCTGGCCGAGCACCGGATGGAACGCGTGATCCCCTTCGCGGATCGACTCGTGATCGTGCAGGACGGCCTGGTGCGGAACGGGCCGCCTGCCGAGTTGCTGGTCGATTCGCCGGTTGCGCCACCGCTCGTGCAGTTGGGCCGGCTGGCCAGGTGGCATCCGCTGCCGCTCTCGGTGCGTGAGGCCCGGCGCCGGATCGCGCCCTTGGCGTCGCGGCTCGGAACGCCGCCCGTCGCCTCGGACGGAACGCACGAGCCGGCGCTCACCGCTCGGGGAATCACCGTCCGCTACGGGAACTTCACGGCCGTCGACGGAGTCGACCTGCAGGTCGGACAGCGCGAGATCGTCGCTCTCATGGGTCGCAACGGGTCGGGGAAGTCCTCACTGCTGTGGGCGGTCCAGGGCACCGGCGAGCGGGTCGCCGGCACCGTCGACGTCGCGGGGACTGATCCGGGCGACGTGCGGCCGGCTGAGGCGCGCCTGCTCGTCGGGCTCGTACCGCAGACGGCCGCCGACCTGCTGTACCTCGAGACCGTCGACCGCGAATGCGCGGCGGCCGACGACCAGTCGGGGGTGGACCGAGGGACGTGCCGAGGACTGCTCGACCGCCTCGCGCCCGGCATTCCCGGCGACCAGCATCCGCGCGACCTCTCCGAGGGTCAGAAGTTGGCGCTCGTGCTGGCGGTCGTGCTGACCGCGCAGCCCGCCGTCATCGCCCTCGACGAGCCGACCCGCGGCCTGGATTATCCCGGCAAGGCCGCGTTGTCCCAGATGCTGCACCGCCTGGCCGCCGAGGGCCGGGGTGTCATCGTCTCGAGTCACGATGTCGAGTTCGTCGCCACCGTCGCGGACACCGTGGTCGTCATGGCCGAGGGCGAGGTCGTCTCATCGGGTCCCGTGCGCGAGGTGCTCGCCGAGTCGCCGGCGTTCGCGCCCCAGGTGTCCAAGGTGCTCGGGCGGGACTGGCTGACGGTCGGCGAAGTCGCTGCCGCCCTACCGGCCGAGGTGGCGCGATGACCCCGCCTCGCTCGCCCGTCGCCGTGCCGCTCACCCGGCGCTCGGCTCTCGTCCTCACGGCCGCCAGCCTCGCCGGGCTCGTGATGTTCCTGTGGCCGCTGCTGATCACCCCGGCCGAGGGACAGACCCGGGTCGACCAGCCGTTCATCTTCATGGCGCTCATGCCGGTCGTCGTCCTGGTCGTGGTCGCCGAGCTGTCCGAGGGTGGGCTGGATTCGAAGGCGCTCGCGATGCTGGGCGTCCTCAGCGCGATCAACGCCGCTGTCCGACCGCTCGGCGCCGGTGTCGCGGGAGTCGAGCTGGTCTTCTTCCTGCTGATCCTGGGTGGGCGGGTGTTCGGTGCCGGCTTCGGCTTCGTGTTGGGCTGCACGAGTCTGTTCGCCTCGGCTCTGCTGACCTCGGGAGTGGGGCCGTGGCTGCCGTTCCAGATGCTGTGCGCGGCGTGGGTGGGCATGGGTGCGGGCCTCCTGCCGCGGCGACCGTCGGGTCGCTCCGAGATCGCGATGCTGGCGGTCTATGCCGTCATCGCGGCGTACGGCTACGGGCTGTTGATGAATCTGTCGTCGTGGCCGTTCACGCTGGGTATCGCGATCCCCGGTGCCGAGGACTCGCTTGCGATGGTGCCCGGCGACGCCGTGCTCGAGAACCTGCATCGCTTCTTTGTCTTCACGCTGCTGACGTCGTTCTGGGGTTGGGACACGGGACGTGCCATCACGAACGTGCTGTTGATCGTGACGCTCGGCCCGGCCGTCCTGGCCACCTTGAGGCGCGCCGCCCGGCGCGCCCGTTACCTGTCCAAGGAGTCTTCATGAAGAGCCTGTTCGTCCGTCTCGCCGCCACCGTGATGCTGGCCGCCGGGGTCGTCGCCGTGCCGTCGGCTGCCACGGCCCACGCGACGTGCGACTCGGCCGCGGACATCCCGGTCGTGATCGAGTTCGGCACGCTCGACGGCGAGGACCGGATCCTGTGTGCCCAGCACTCGGCCGGCACCACCGCGATCGAGGCACTGCACGACGCAGGTGTCGAGACTGACGAGACCACCGGCGCCATGCCGATGGTGTGCCGCATCGAGGGGCTTCCCGCTCCGGCAGACGAGACCTGCGCCAACGAGCTGAGCGGCGCCGGATACTGGGCGTTCCTGGTGGCGAAGGAAGGTCAGGACTGGGGCTACGCCGCGGTCGGCCTGCAGGAGTACGAGCTGGCCGAGGGAGACTTCGTGGCGCTCGTCTACCACTTGCTGGCCGACGGCGAGACCGTCCCGGTCCAGGCCGCCGCCGATGCCCACACTCGCGCCGACGCCGTCGTTCCCGGCGCCGACGACTCCGCCGACCATGCGACCGAGGCCGATGAGGACTCCGACTCCTCGTTCGCCGAGTTCGCCCTCCCGATCGCGATCATCGCGGCCGTCCTGGTCGCTGCCGCGGCGTTCGTCGTCGCGCGCCGTCGCCGGGACTGACACCTCGGGCCCCGGCCGGTCGACGGCCAGTCGGGGCCACGGTCGCCGCAGACGGGACTAGGCTGCGAACGTGAGGACGCTCATCACCGGAGGCGTGCGCTCGGGCAAGTCGTTCCATGCCGAGTCGCTCGTCATCGCCGCTCCCGACGTCACGTACGTGGCACCGGGCCCGGCGCCGGACGCCGAACTCGACCCCGACTGGGCCGCGCGCATCGCGGCCCACCGAAAGCGGCGCCCCCAGCACTGGAAGACGGCCGAGACGATCGATCTCGAACGCGCGATCGCAATGGCTGATGGCGTGGTCCTCATCGACTGCCTGGGCACGTGGGTCACGGCGCTGATCAGTGAGCTCGACGGGTGGGACAAAACCCTCGACGACTGGGAACCGGACTTCTGGGTGCGGGTCGAACGCGCCGTCCAGGCCATGACGGCCCACGCCGACGACGTCATCGTCGTGACGAACGAGGTCGGCTGGGGCGTGGTCCCCGAGCACCGTTCGGGCCGGCTGTTCCGCGATCTCCTGGGCAAGGTCAACCAACGCTTCGCGATCGAGTGCGACGAGGTCCTGCTCATCGTCTCCGGGCGCGTGCTGCGGCTCTGAGCCCGCCATTCCCGCCCCGCCCTCCACTTTTGGTACGGGATCCACGTTCGCCCAGCGAAATTGGGTCGATCCCTCACCAAAAGTGGAGCTGGGTCGCGGGGTGGTGAGCTCAGAGGATCGCGGCGAAGCCGAGCAGGAGGGTGACCAGGGCGACCTCGATCGAGGCGCCGACGGCGTCGCCGATGATCCCGCCGAGCCGGCGCACGACATGGGTGACGAGCGCGACGACGACGATCAGCGTGAGGAGGACGGCGCCCACGGCCTGGAGCACGGGAACGTCGGCCGGGAGCGCCAGCGCCACGGCCGCCGCCAGGGTCAGCAGCCACACGGCTGCCAAGGCGATCGGTCCGATGCTGCCGGCGAACGTGGCTCCGAGGCCGTCCTGCCGAGCGGCGGGTACTCCACGCCTCAGGCCGATCGTCCCGGCCGAGCGGGACAGGCACCACAGCGCCCCCACGGCCACCGGACCCCACGACAGCTGGGCGACCGAGCCTGCGGCAGCGACCTGCAGGACGAGCACCAGCACCACCGTGGCAGCCCCGGCCGGTCCGACATCGCCGGTCCGGGCGACGGTCAGCGCGCGCTCGCGGTCGTACGAGGACGCCAGGGCGTCGGCCGTGTCGGCGAGTCCGTCGAGGTGGAATCCCCGTGTCGCCCAGGCGCCAGCGCCCACCGCGAGTGCGCCCACGACGATCGCGGAGAGTCCCAGTTCGCGGGCACCCCACGCGACGAACACGACCAGCAGGCCGACGGGCAGGACGGCCAGCGGGGCGATCGTGACGGCGATCCCGGCGGTGGTCCGGTCGACCTCTCGCGGTGCCGGCACCGGAACGGCGCTGAACGTCCCGATCGACAGCCGGACGGCATCGCCGAAGCGGCTCACAGCACCTCGTCGAGCCGGGCGATCTGGGCCAGCAGCAGCGCCGCCGACTGCACGAGCGGCACGGCCGTGACCGCGCCGGAACCCTCGCCCAGGCGCATGTCCAGGTCGAGCAGGGGCGTCAGACCCAGTGCGTCGAGAGCCCGCCACTGGGCCTGCTCGGTCGAGCGGTGCCCGGCGACCAGCCAGGGCGTCACGCCGGGAGTCAGCCGCTCGGCCAGCAGCGCGGCGGAGAGCGAGATCATGCCGTCGAGCAGCACCGGGACGCCAGCCTCGGCGGCAGCACCGATGAAGCCGGCCTGGGCGGCGATGTCGGCGCTGCCGAGAGCGGCTAGTAGGTCGACCGGATCGGTACGCCCACGAGTGCGATCGAGGGCGGCCGTCATGACCTTGGTCTTGACGGCGAGACCCGCATCGTCGATCCCGGTTCCCCGGCCGACGACCTCGCTGGCCCCGAGCCCCAGCGTCGCCGCGATGAGCGTGGCGGCCGTCGTGGTGTCCCCGATCCCCATGTCGCCGCCGATGAGGAGGTCGGCGCCGGCCTCGATCTCCTCGGCGGCGATCCGGGCGCCGGCGTCGAGCGCCTGCTGGGTCTCGGTGGCGGGCATGGCATCGTGGAGGTGGATGGGCTGGCTGCCCCGGTTGACCTTGAACGCGCTGACGGCCGGATCGAGGTCGGGGAAGTCGCCGTCCACGCCCAGGTCCTGGACGCGCAGGGCGACCTCGTGCTGGCGGGCCAGCACCGACACCCCGGCCACCCCGGCCACGAAGGCCCGGACCATGGCCCCGGTGACGGCGGACGGATAGGCCGAGACGCCGTGGGCCGCGACTCCGTGGTCCCCGGCGAACACGACGGCCCGGACGTTCGTCGGGGGTGGGGGGGTCGCCTCGCCGCGCACCGATGACCACCACACGGCCGTCTCGCCCAAGCGCCCCAGGGCACCGCCAGGGATGGCCAGGGCCGCCAGGCGTTCGAGGGCGGCTTCGCGGGCAGACGAGGAAGGAGCGGTGATCATGCCCTCATTGTCTCGGCGAGTTCGATCACGGCCGACTCCAGGGTGACGAGTCGTGAGGTCGCTTCGCGATCGAGCCCTACCGCCACGACGCGGTCCGTGGCATCCTCCAGCTGGTTGCGGGCCGCGATGCCGGTGTCGGTCGCCGTGCCGTCGGAGTTGACCCAGCCGCGAGTGACCAGCCGGTCGATCGCGTCCTGCCATTCCTCCTCGGTCCACCCGCGCAGCTCGCGTTGGTTGGGGAACTTGGCCCAGCCGGTCGCCACGGCAAGAGCGTTGGCCTCGGCACCTCCCAGGCCTGCGGACGTGAGCACCGCGAGGTGGCAGTCGCCGCGGTACTC
>CAYYQO010000020.1:0-2253 GCA_964473845.1 uncultured Aeromicrobium sp. | reverse complement strand
GCAAAGCCGTGGAAGGTGGCGATCACGAGTTCGGGACCGGGCGTTCCGAGCGCGGCGGAACGGCTGGCGAAGTAGCCCATCCAGTAGCCCTTCAGGCCGACGGCCTCGTAGCGAGCGGTCACGTCGGAGGTGAAGTACACACCGACGTGGATGCTGTCGATGGCCTTCCAGAACTGTCGTGAGGTCATGCGACGACCATAGTCAGCAGCCGTTTTCGGAATCATGGGAGACATGGCCCACAATTCAGATACCATCGGTATGCGAAAGCGAAGGATGGACTCCCATGACATCAGCCAAGGTCAGCCGTGCGGAACGGCAACGTCAGACGCGTGAGCGACTCATCGAGGTCGCCAGCGACATGTTCCTCGCCGTGGGTTACGCCGGCACGTCGCTGGACAAGGTCGCCGTCGAGGCAGGCTTTTCCAAGGGTGCGGTCTACTCCAACTTCGCCGGCAAGGAAGAACTCTGCATGGCGGTCCTCGACCAGATCCATGCCGAGAAGATCCGCCTGGTGCTGGAGGTGTTCTCCGAGGACACGTCGATCGAGGCGCGACTGAAGAACTTCGTGGAATGGTCGCGCTCGGGTCTGGGTGAACCGCAGTGGACCTCGCTCGAGGTCGAGTTCGCCGCCGTGGCCCGCCACAACCCGTGGGTCGCCTCCGAGTTGGTCAAGCGCCACCGAGAGGTGCGCCGACTGATCGCCAAACTGATCTCGGCCACGGTCGACGATGCGGGCCTCGAGACCACGATCCCGGTCGAGCAGGTCGCCACGGCGATGCTGGCGCTGGGCGCCGGCCTGGGTGGTCTGCGGTCCCTCGACCCGAAGATCAACATGGACGTCTTCGGGGACGTGCTGGCCGGTCTGGTCCGTCCGCGCCGCGAGCAGGCCGAGGCTCAGTAGCCGCCGTTGGCCTCGAAGCGCTGCTGGCTCGCGACGATCTCGGCCTCGGCCTCGGCGCGGCCGACCCACTCGGAGCCTTCCTCGACGGACTTGCCCGGTTCGAGGTCCTTGTAGCTCGTGAAGAAGTGCTCGATCTCCTGGAGATCGAAATCGGAGACGTCACCGACGTCCTGCGTGTGGTCGTGACGCGGATCGCCCGCCGGAACGCACAGGATCTTGTCGTCACCGCCGGCCTCGTCGGTCATCTTGAACATGCCGATCGCGCGGCACTCGATGACACAACCGGGGAAGGTCGGGAACGGCAGGATGACCAGCGCGTCGAGCGGGTCACCGTCGTTGCCGAGGGTGTTGTCGATGAACCCGTAGTCGGCCGGGTACTGCATCGACGTGAAGAGCGTGCGGTCCAGCCGGATGCGGTGCGTCTTGTGGTCGAGCTCGTACTTGTTCCGCTCGCCCTTGGGGATCTCCACGGTGACGTCGAAAAACACGGTTCCTCCGGCTTGGCTGATAGTGGGTGTCACATAGTCTGACGCACGTGATGGCAAAGCGTTCCCGCAGGGGGGACAGTGCGTATGTGGCATGGGTGTTGCCCGTCCTCGTGCTGGTGACGCTGGTGGCCACCGGCTGGCTCTACGTGCGCGGTGACCTGAACCCCATCCTGTGCGACGGTCCATGTGACGCGCCGTTCGTGACCCCGCCGGTCGGACTCGTGACTGCGGCTCCGGCCGCGGCCGAGGCGGCGGAGGTCGGCACAGGAGGGATCGATGCCGATCAGTTGACTGCTGCGGTCGCCGGGCCCCTCGCGTCCGATGAACTCGGCGGTCGCACCGCACTGGTGGCGCTCGATGCACGCGACGGTTCCGTGCTGGTCGACCAGGCCGACGCGCCCTTCGTCCCGGCGTCGACCACGAAGGTGCTGACGGCCGCCGCAGTGCTGGACCAGTGGGGACCGGACGCCACGTTCACGACCTCCGTCGTTCGTGACGGCGACCGGTTGGTGTTGGTCGGTGGCGGTGATCCGTACCTGACGGCGAAGAAGCCGAAGTCCTCGCCGGTCGAGAAGGCCGATCTGGCGACGCTCGCGGCCGCCGCGGCCAAGCAGGTCGGGGCGGGACCGATCGCCGTCGGCTACGACGTCTCGCTGTTCTCGGGCCCGGCAGCCAGTCCGGCTTGGGAGAAGACCTACGTCTCCGGGGGCGTGGTGGCACCCGTGAGCCCGCTGGCGGTCGATCGTGGCCGGGTGGGGATGGGGCGCTCGACCGATCCCGCCGGTGACGCGGCGCGCGCCTTCGCCGCCCTGTTGGAGGCCGAAGGAGTCACGATCGTGGGCGAGCCCGCTCAGGTCGAGGCCG
>CAYYQO010000019.1:0-27615 GCA_964473845.1 uncultured Aeromicrobium sp. | reverse complement strand
TGTGGGTGGTGACCTGTCAACCGACACCGAGCCGAGAAGGTTGATGGCCCACCGCTGCCGACGGGGTTCGGTTGATGACTCACCGCCACCGGAGCACACCGTGGTCCATGCCCGTCTGAAAGGCCGGACCCACGCCACGCCCGCCCACCAGCGCGAACCCAGAGAGATCCCTAGGAGATCACGAGTCCGGCGAGAACCCTGCCGGCCTCGGTCAGGAAACGCGGGCGTAGACGCCGAAGCCTGAGGACAGGCTGGTGATCTCGACGCTCTTGCCGGGACGCGGGGCGTGGATGACCTTGCCGCCACCGAGGTAGATGCCGATGTGCGACATGCTCGGGTAGGCGACCAGGTCGCCGGGCTGCAGCTCGGAGGCCGAGACCTTGCGGCCGGCCGAGATCTGCGGGCCGACGACACGCGGCAGCGAGACGCCTGCGGCGGCGTAGGCCTTCATCACGAGACCGGAGCAGTCCCAACCGTTGGGGCCGGTCCCGCCGTACACGTACGGGTCACCGAGCTGGTTCATAGCGAAGGCGATCGCCTTCTTGGCGGCACCGGAGCCGGCGTTGCGCACTGCCGTGACGTCGCTGTCGCTCATCGCCGACTGCTGAGCCGCGGTGAGCAGCGCCAGGTCGGATTTGGCCTGTTGGTAGGCCGCGGCCAGCTTCTTCTCGGTCTTCTTCGCCTTGGCCAGCTTCGCGTCGAGGGCGCTCTGGTGCTCGGAGAGCTGGGCCTGGCGCTTCTCGAGCTCGACGCGCGTCCGGGTGAACGACTCGAGCGCGTCGGCGCGGGTGGAGTTCAGCGCATCGATGGCGCTGAGGCCCTCGATGAACAGATCGGGATCCTGGCTGCCCAGCAGTCCCACCGTCGGGCCGAGCGGCTGTTCGAGCTGCTGCTGGACGATGTCCGCACCCAGTTCGTCGCGCTGGACCGTGTAGGTCTTGCGGATCTTGCGGATCTCGGCGGTGACCTCGTCGATGCGACGGTCGAGCGCCGTGGCGTCCTCGGTCAGTCCGTTGAGACGCTCGTTGGCGGCCTCGGCCTCATCGAAGGCCTTCTCGACATCGGCCTGCGTGACCTCGGGAACGGCTTGGGCGGGCGAGAACACGGCGAACGAACCGGCCACAAAGGCCGAAGCGGCCATGGTGGCCGCGATGGTGCGAAAGCGCACGAAAACTCCTGAGTACCTCGACGCCTACCAGGTGAGCTGACGGATTCGGGCCTCGGTCTTGCCCTACGACCGGCAAGCCGGTCGATTCACCCCACGTACTTGGTTCCCCGGTTCGCCGTTCACTCGGTCAAGGTGACCGATCACCGGCGATTCGGCGGTGCCGCCGTCGGCGACACAAGACCTCACTGTAGTTCCCGGTAGTTGCGCAATCAACTCGCATCGAGGTGTGTCTGGGGATCGGGCTGACCGACGACGAGGCGCAACGGAGGCACCAGGCCCGATTCGGCGAGCAGGTCGAGCGCGACACGCTCGTCATCGTCGAAGGCGACTTCGCCCGGCGGGCCGAGCAGCACCGAGACGACACAGTCGCCGCACACGGCCGGGCAGCGGACGAGGCAGCTGTCACAGTCGACGACGACCGGTGCCTGAGGTTCCATCTGGTTCATGCCTCGGACGCTAGGCGCACGCTCCGACAGTTTTCGGGCGACGGCAGATCGCCGGTGCTGCCTGCGCAGAACCGTCGGACCCGCCGCCTAGCGTCTCGTCCATGGCCCTGCACCAACCCGCGTTCGACGACCCCGACTTCGACTGGGGTGGCCGTCCGCTGCACGACACGACCTTCTGTGTCGTCGACCTCGAGACGACGGGCGGATCGCCGGCCAAGGGTTCGCGGATCACCGAGTTCGGGGCGGTCAAGGTGCACGGCGGCGAGATCCTGGGCGAGTTCCAGACCCTCGTGAATCCCGACCAGCTCATCCCCGCCTTCATCACGGTCCTGACCGGGATCACCGACCAGATGGTCGTCGAGGCCCCACGGATCGCCGAGGTGCTGCCCAGTTTCCTCGAGTTCGCCCACGGCAGCGTCCTGGTCGCCCACAACGCCCCCTTCGACGTGGGCTTCCTCAAGCACGCCGCCCGCGAACTCGAGATCGACTGGCCCGGCTTCGACGTCATCGACACCGCGGTGCTGGCGCGCCGGGTCCTGCTGCGCGACGAGGTGCCCAACGTCAAGCTCGCGACCCTGGCCGCGCGCTTCTCCCCCGTCCAGCCCGATCACCGGGCGCTCACCGACGCCCGGGCCACGGTCGACGTGCTACACGCCCTGTTCGAGCGGCTGGGCACGTGGAACGTCGCCACCGTCGAGGACGTCGCCTCGTTCACCTCCAAGGTCACCCCGCAACAGCGCCGCAAGCGTCATCTCGCCGACGGCCTGCCCGATGCGCCGGGTGTCTACCTGTTCCGCGACGCGCGCGACGAGGTGCTCTACGTCGGCACTTCGAAGTCGTTGCGCACCCGCGTGCGGTCGTACTTCACGAAGGCCGAGACCCGCAGCCGGATGGGCGAGATGATCGCCCTGGCCGAACGCGTCGAGACCGTCGTGTGCGCGACCGACACCGAGGCCCGCGTCCGCGAACTGCGGCTCATCGACCGGCACCGCCCGCCGTACAACCGACGTTCGAAGTTCCCCGAACGATCCATGTGGCTGCGCCTGACCGACGAGCCCTGGCCGCGCATCTCGATCGTGCGCAGCGTCGCCGAGGGTCCCGCCACGCACATCGGTCCGTTCGGCAGCCGGCGCCAGGCCGAGGCGGCGCTCGCGACCCTGCACGATGCCTTCCGCATCCGGCAGTGCGCGGGTCGGCTGCCGATCGCGCCGAGTCGCACGGCCTGCGTGCTGGCCGAACTGGGCCAGTGCCTCTCGCCGTGCGACGGCGCCGTCTCAGCGCCCGATTACCTCCACGAGGTCAGCCGGGTCCGGGTGGCCATGACGGGTGATCCGGTCGACGTCGTCGCGCACCTCGAACAGCGGATGGTCGACCTGGCCGAGTCGCAGCGGTTCGAGGACGCCGCCGTCCTGCGCGATCGTGCCGCGAGCCTGATCAGGGCGGTGCGTCGCTCGCAACGGCTCGACTCGCTGGGCAGCGAACCCGAGGTCATCGCCGCGTCGCCGCATCCGCAGGGCTGGCAGGTCCACGTGGTCCGTCATGGCCGTCTCGCGGCGGCGGCCATCCTGCCGCGCGAGGTCGCCATCACGCCGGGTGCCACCCCCGGCTGGGTCGATTCGCTGCTGTCCACCGCCGAAACGGTCGAACCCGCTTCGCGGCCCATGCCGTCGGCACTCGTCGAGGAGACCGAGGCCCTGCTGCGGTGGCTCGAATCACCCGGCGTCCGCATGGTGCGCGGAACGTGGCACTCCCCCTGGCCGGCAGCGGCACGGCACCTGGACCGGTTCGACGTCGATCTGGCGATGACCCACGTCGAACGCTCCCGCCGCTAGGCTGGCCGGGTGATCACCGCCATCGTCTTCGTCCAGGCCGAGGTGTCCTCCATCCCCGAGACCGGCGCCGCCATCGCCGACATCCCGGGCGTCAGCGAGGTCTACTCCGTCACCGGCGACCATGACCTCATCGCCATGGTGCGCGTGCGCAACCACGACGAGATCGCCACGGTCGTGGCCGATCGCGTCAACAAGGTGCCCGGCGTCCTGTCGACCCAGACCCAGATCGCCTTCCGGGCGTTCAGCCGCCACGACCTCGAGGACGCCTTCAGCATCGGGCTGGACTGACACCCGGGTCAGGCGGCGTGACGGGCCGTGGCCTCGACCCAGCGCTGGAGCGTGGCCGCGGCGGCACCGGAGTCAATCGACTCGGCCGCACGGTCCATCCCGGCGCGCAGCCGGTCGACGAGTGAGCCCGCCACGGCCTGGTGGGCCGCGATCGCCGAACCCGCGTTGAGCAGGACCGCGTCGCGAACCGGGCCGGCTTCACCGGCGAGAACCTGCCGGAACACCTCGGCGTTGTACGCCGGCTCTCCGCCACGCAGGGCATCGGCCGGCGCGAGCTCGACGCCCAGATCGGCGGGGTCGAGCACCTCCTCGGTGACCTGTCCACCGGCGACGACCCAGAACCGGGTGCGATCGGTCACCGTGATCTCGTCGAGCCCGTCGTTGCCGCGGAACACGAAGGCGTCCGCACCGCGCGCCGCCAGGACCTCGGCCATCAACGGCGCCATCCGCGCGTCCGCGCAGCCGATGGCGGACGCCGCGGCGCGGGCCGGGTTGGTCAACGGACCGAGGAAGTTGAAGAACGTGGGGATGCCGAGTTCGCGGCGCACCGGTCCGGCGAATCTCATCGACGGGTGGAACACCGGCGCGAAGCAGAACGTCATCCCTGCTTCGCGGTAGACGTCGAGGACCTTGTCGGCCGGGACGTCGAGGCGCACGCCGAGCCGCTCGAACACGTCGGCGGTCCCGGACGCGCTGGAGGCCGCGCGGTTGCCGTGCTTGACGACGCCGATTCCCGTACCGGCGGTGACCACCGCGGACATGGAGGAGATGTTCACCGTCTTGGCCATGTCACCGCCAGTGCCGACGATGTCGACGACCCGGTCGGTCAACTCCAGGGTCGTCGCCTTCGCGTACATCGCGTCCACCAGACCGCGCAGCTCTGCCGCGGTCTCGCCCTTGTGCCGCAGGGCGACCGCGAAGCCCGCGATCTGCGCGTCGGTGGCATCGCCGGCGAGGATCTCGCCCATCGCCCACTGCGTCGCGGCAGCGTCGAGGTCGCGTCCGGCGATCAGATCGGTCAGGACGCTGGGCCAGCTGTGGCTCATGCGCTGGCGGGTGCGATCTTGCGCAGCAGCTCGATGACCGACTCGGCGAGCCGGAACGGATCGAGCGGCTGGGGCACGACGGCGTCGGCGCGCGACCACGTGGCCAGCCAGGCATCCTGCGAGCGCCCCGTCAGCACGAGGCTGGGCGGGCCCTCGTACAGCTCGTCCTTCATCTGCCGGGCGATGCCCATGCCACCAGCGGGCACGGCCTCACCGTCGAGAATGGCCAGGTCGATCGATCCCGCATCGAGTTGCTGCCACACCACCGGCTCGGTCGCGCACTCGACGAACTCCAGGGGTGGCAGATCCGGGTGCGGACGCGTCCCCAGTGCCGCAACCACGGCGGATCGGACGTCGCGGTCGTCGCTGTACAGCAGGACACGTAGGGGCTGGTGCTGGCTCACGTTCGCATCGTACATAATGAGCACGTGGCAACTACTTCAGCGATCCCCGCGTCCCGGCTCCACGGCGTCGAGGGCCGTCCGTCCTATGTGACGGTCGGCACCATCGTGTGGCTGTCCAGTGAGTTGATGTTCTTCGCGACACTGTTCGCGGCCTACTTCACGGTGCGCAGCGTCGCGCCTGAACTGTGGGCCCAGGAGACCGAGCTCCTGAACATCCCGTTCGCCACCGTCAACACCACGATCCTGGTGCTGTCGTCCGTCACCTGCCAGCTCGGCGTCTACGCCGCGGCCAAGGGTGACGCGGCCGGCCTGCGCAAGTGGTTCATCATCAGCTTCGTCATGGGCGCGATCTTCATCGGCGGTCAGGCGACCGAGTACGCCGAACTCGTCCACGAGGGTCTGACGATCCAGAGCTCGGCGTACGGCAGCCTCTTCTACCTCGCCACCGGCTTCCACGGCATCCACGTCATCGGCGGCCTGATCGCGTTCCTGCTGGTCATCGCGCGCACCTACGCGGCCCGCAAGTTCACCCACGAGCAGGCGGTCTCGGCCATCGTCGTGTCGTACTACTGGCACTTCGTCGATGTCGTCTGGGTGGCCCTCTTCGCGGCCATCTACATCATCCGCTGATCCCCCTGGGGATAGGCGAGCCTAACTACACAGCCTGAGCCCGGCCCTCGCTACTCTGAGGCGAACGCATGGGCCCGATACGTCGGGGGTGCCGCTGAGGTGCCCTCCCCTGGTCCTTCACGAACGATCTTCAGGAACGAGGTTCTCGGTGCGGAAACTGTCGACACGGCGCCGGCATCCGATGGCGCTACTCGCGCTACTGGCTCTGGCACTCTTGCTGACCGGCGCGGCGTACGCGGCGGTTGCTCCGAAGCCGGCCACGGCCGAGACCTCGTCGGTCTCGCAGATCGAGGCCGGTCGCCAGCTCTTCCTGGTCGGTTGCGCCAGCTGCCACGGCATGAACGCCGAGGGCATCACGACATCCGGTACGGACGACGAGGCTGGCAACTACGGCCCCTCCCTGATCGGCGTCGGCGCTGCCGCCGTCGGCTTCCAGATGGAGACCGGCCGCATGCCCATGGCCCAGACGGCGCCGCAGGCTCCGCGCAAGCACATCGAGTACACGCAGGAGGAGATCGACCAGATCGCCACCTTCGTCGCCTCGCTCGCGCCCGGCCCGGCCCGTCCGACCGACGAGGACCTCGACTGGCAGAGCGTCGGTCCCGAGGGCATCTCCGAAGGCGGCGAGTTCTTCCGCACGAACTGCACCGCGTGCCACAACTCGGTCGGCGCCGGTGGCGCCCTGCCGAGCGGCCGCTACGCGCCGACACTCAAGGGCGTCGACGCGATCCACATCTACGAGGCGATGCTGACCGGACCGCAGCAGATGCCCGTGTTCTCCGATGAGGTGCTGACCCCCGAGGACAAGCGCAACATCATCGCCTACGTCAAGACGGTCCAGCAGCAGGGCAACGACGGCGGCATCGGCGGCGGCGGGCTCGGCCCGGTCGTCGACGGCATGTTCGTCTGGCTGATCGGCATGGGCGGCCTCACGGGCTTCGCCGTCTGGATCGGCATGCACGGAACGAGGTCGAAGAAGCGATGACGACGGAAATCGAATCCACCGGCGATCCGGTCGCCGATCCGGGACTCCCCGAACACCACTACCGGCCGCAGGACGTCGACGTCGATCAGGAGCGTCGCACCGAGCGCCAGATCGCCGCGATGTTCGGCATTGCCACGCTGTTGCTGCTCGGCTTCTGCGTCGCCTACTTCACGATCGGCTCCGACGTCCGCGTCTTCGCCTTCGGCGACCCGAACGAGGGCAATGCCTTCGGCGGCTGGTCGGCCCAGAACTTCGCGTTCGGCCTGACCCTCGGCGGCGGACTGCTGTTGATCGGCATCGGCATCATCCAGTGGGCCAAGAAGCTCATGGGCGACGAGGAGATCGTCGAGCAGCGGCACGCGGTTCGTTCCAGCGACGATGACCGCTCGGCGGTCATGGCCGACATCAACGCCGGCATCCAGGAGAGCGGCATCGGCCGCCGTCCGCTGATCCGCAACAGCCTGCTCGGCGCCGTCGGTGCGATGGGCCTGCCCGCGATCGTGCTGCTGCGCGACCTTGGACCGCTGCCCCACGGCCAGTCCGAGACGGTCTGGACGAAGGGCATGCGCGTCGTCAACGACGTCGCCGGCACGCCCATCAAGCCCTCCGACCTGCAGGTCGGCCAGCTCGTCAACGCCGAGCCCGCGATCTTCTTCGAGACCGACGATCACGGTCATCCCGTGATGCACGGTCACGAAGTCATCGCCGCCAAGGCCAAGGCCGCCGTGATCGTGGTGCGGATGCGCCCCGAGGACATCACGCCCGCCAAGGGTCGCGAGAACTGGGGCGTCGACGGCATCTTGTGCTTCTCCAAGATCTGTACCCACGTCGGTTGCCCGATCAGCCTGTGGGAGCAGCAGACGCATCACCTGCTGTGCCCCTGCCACCAGTCCACGTTCGACCTGGCCGACAACGGCAAGGTCATCTTCGGCCCGGCCTACCGTCCACTCCCGCAGTTGCCCCTCGCGGTCGACAGCGAGGGCTACCTGATCGCGGTCAGCGACTTCCCCGAGATCGTGGCGCCGAGCTACCCCGAACTCGCGCCCGACCAGAAGAAGCTCGACGAGAAGTTCGGCGGTGAAGCATGAGCAACGGCACATTCACCCGGGTGGAGGATTCCCCGACGGGCAAGAAGCTCGCCGGCCCCGTCGGCTGGCTCGACGACCGCCTCGGCCTCGCGGCCGCCGGCAAGAAGAACCTGCGCAAGGTCTTCCCCGAACACTGGTCGTTCATGCTCGGCGAGATCGCTCTGTGGAGCTTCATCGTCCTGCTGCTCACTGGTGTCTTCCTGACCTTGTGGTTCGTCCCGAGCATGGGCCTGGTCGAGTACACCGGCTCCTACAAGCCGCTGTACGGCATCGAGATGTCCGAGGCGTACGCCTCGACGTTGAACATCTCGTTCGACATCCGTGGCGGCCTGCTGATGCGCCAGATCCACCACTGGGCGGCGGCGCTGTTCGTGGCCGCGATGATGGCCCACATGCTGCGCGTGTTCTTCACGGGCGCGTACCGCAAACCGCGCGAGATCAACTGGCTCATCGGCGTCGGCCTGCTCTCGATGGGCATGGTCGAGGGCTTCGCCGGCTACTCGCTGCCCGACGATCTGCTGTCCGGCACGGGCCTGCGGTTCGTGAACGGCATGATCCGCTCGGTCCCGCTGGTCGGTTCGTACGTCGAGTTCTTCATCTTCGGCGGCGAGTTCCCCGGCGAGATCATCATCCCGCGCCTCTACATCGCGCACGTGCTGCTGATCCCGGCCCTCCTGCTGGGCCTGATCGGCGCGCACATGTTGCTGCTCGTCTACCACAAGCACACCCAGTGGCCCGGCGCCGGCCGTACGAACGAGAACGTCGTCGGTTACCCGATGCTCCCGGTCTACATGGCCAAGGCGGGCGGCTTCTTCTTCATCGTGTTCGGCTTCCTGGCGGTCATGGGTGCGCTGATCCAGATCAACCCGGTGTGGGCCTACGGTCCGTACAACCCGTCCGAGGTCACGGCAGGTTCACAGCCGGACTGGTACATGGGTCTGTCCGAGGGCCTGGTCCGACTCATGCCCGCATGGGAGAGCACCTTCTTCAACCGCACTTGGACCTGGAGCGTGTTCATCCCCGGCGTGGGCGGTCTCGGCGTGGTCTTCACGTCACTAGCGTTGTGGCCGTTCATCGAACGCTGGATCACCGGCGACACGCGTGAGCACCACCTGCTCGAGCGTCCGCGCAACGCTCCGGTGCGCACCGCACTCGGCGTCGCGGCGATGACCGCCTACGGCTGCGGCTGGATCGCCGGCGGCAACGACATTATCGCGCTGAAGTTCGGCCTGGACATCTTCGCGATCACGTGGGTCCTGCGCATCGGCATCTTCGTGTTCCCGGTGATCGCCTTCATCGTCACGAAGCGGATCTGCATCTCGCTGCAGCGCAAGGACAACGAGACGCTCACCCATGGGTGGGAGACCGGTGTCATCGACCGCTCCCCCGACGGTGGCTATGCCGAACGTCATGCCCCGCTGCCCGACGCCGACGCATACGCGCTCACCGCGGCCCGCGAACGTCTCCCCGACGTCGAGGCCGAGGTTCCGCAGAAGAACGATGCCTACGGAGTCCGCAACCCGGACTACCGCAAGCAGTCCCTGCGCCAGAAGCTGCGGGCGTTCTACTTCAGCGGTTCGGTCGACAAGCCGACCGGCCACGACATGGAGCACGCTGCCGAGCACCTGGCCGGTGGCGGCGAGCACCCGGTCGAATTGGGCGACGACTTCCAAGGCGTCTCCGAGACCGGTGTCCCGCGCGTTCACTGATCGCCTCATGACGAAGGCCCCCACCGAGGTGGGGGCCTTCGTCATGCCCGGGCTCGAAGATTCCCCGGTTCAGCGGGTTTCCTGTCACGTAACATGGGAAACTTCCCACGGTAAGTGACAGATTCCCCGGTTAGCCGGGGAATCTTCCACCCACCAGCGGCATTCCTGAACAGGATGGTTTCACGGCGCGTGGAGGGCGATGTCCTCGGCCAATACTCCCGGCCAGCGGCTGACGTCCTCAGGCGTCTCGGCGACCTGCAGAGTGGCGCGTGGCATCAGGTCCACGAGCGCCTCGGCCGTCGACAGTGGATGGGCCGGGTCTCCCACCCAGGCGAGCACCCTGGCCGGAACCGTGATCGTGGCGATCTGCTCCGGGGTCGGAAGATCGCTCAGGGCGGCCCCACGATAGATCGACGGCAGCAGCTTCTCGGCAACGTGGGGCACGGTGTCCGGGTGCCCCACGGTCGCCGGCGGCCGAGGTTCCGATCGCGTCTCGGCGACGAACCGCTCGATCCCGTGCTGTTCGATCACGTCGGCCAACTGGAGGTAGTCACCTGACCGGGCCGTGCGGGTGGCCCAGGCTGTCGGGGGCAGCAGCAGCGTGAAGCCGCTGAAGCGCTCCGGCTCGAGGACGGCCGCGTGCAGGAGCGTCGCTGCCCCCATCGACGGGCCGACTCCGTGGACCTGATCGTCGGGGAACCAGAAGTCCAGCAACCGGAGCAGGTCCTCGGCCAGGTTCGGCCACCGGTAATCCTCGGGAACAGGTCGCCCCGACGAGTGGCCGTGCCCGCGGGCGTCGTAGCGCAGCAACCGCGTGTCGGAGAGCCCCCGGCCCAGGTCGAGGTCCAGGACGCGATCGCGGGAGCGGCTCGACGTCAGGCCGTGGAGTTGGACGACGGCCGGCCCGGACTCGTCACTGAACGCCCAGGCTAGCTCGGCGTCGGGCACCGCGAATCTGTGCACGTCGGCTCCTGCTCTGCTCGTGAGGTCGAGGGCATTAGGTTACTGGCATGCGACTCACGCACGTCGCGCACCTGCGCCTGCCGTTCGGCCCGCTGCTCAGCCACGACCTGAGCATGTCCGAACCGGGCGTCACCCTGCCCGTGTCGTTCGACCAGGCCAGGCACGTCGGCGCCGGCGACCGACCCGGCTCGTGGATGGCCCTGACGATGCGGTTGTCCGGCCCCGTGTCACGGGCCGATCTGGCTGCGGCTTGGCGTACGGTCGTCGCCACCCACGGCACGTTGCGGTCGGTCTTCGTCCCGGGCGACGACGGTCCCGTCCTGCGCGAGGTGGCGGTCGAGTCCGGCGACTGGACGATCCACGAGGTGGGTCCCGGGCAGGCCATGAACGACGCGCTGGGTGCGGTGCTCGACACCGGGTGCACCCCCTACTCCCGTCCGTCGCACCGCTTCTGCGTGATCGAGACCTCCGACGGCCCGACGCTGGTCGTGGCGGCCGACCACGCCCACGTCGACATGTGGTCCATGCTCGTGATCGCCCGCGACGTCCTCACCGCACTCGACCAGCTGCGGGAGGGCCGCACCCCGGTGCCGGCCCAGGTCCCGGCCTTCGCCGCCCACACGAGGGCCCTGGCCGAACGGTCGCCGGCACCCGACGAGATCCATCGCCGCTGGGCCGAGGTCATCGCGGCCGGCGGCGGAGCCATGCCGCGCTTCCCCCTGCCCCTGGGCGACCCGGCGCTGCAACCGGAGCGCGTCGTCATCCGCGACGTGCTCGATCTCGAAGCCCTGGCCTCGTTCTCTGCGACGGCCTCGCGCGAGGGCGTCTCCACCCTGGCCCTCGCGGTCTCCGCCATGACCGTGACGACCAGAGAACTCGCCGGCACCGCCCTGCGGACGGTGTTTCCCGTCCACAGTCGTTACGAGGAGCGGTGGCACGACTCGGTCGGCTGGTTCATCACGAACTCCGTGCTCGAATCGAGCGATGCGGCCCCGTCCGCCTGCGCGGCAGCCGTCAAGGAGGCCATCCGGCTGGGCTCCTGGCCGCTCGCCGAGATCATGGCCCCCTGGGGTGGCATGCCCGAGGCGCCCGGCATGTTCGCGGTGTCGTGGCTGGACCTGCGCCGGCTTCCCGTCCAGGTCGACACCGCGGGGCTGGACGCCCAGTACGTCAGCGCCGCGATCTCGACGAACGGCGTGATGCTGTGGTTCATCATCGACGACGCCGGCGTGCACCTTCGGTGCCGCTACCCGGACACGCCGGTCGCGCGCATCAATGTCGGGGCCTGGCTCGACAACCTGGTCGGCCACATGCGGGGACTGGCTCAGCGCACGTAACCCGAGGCGGTCGCGAGCACCGCGGCGACGTAGTCGTCCGAGTGGTTGTAGGCGTGGACCGCTCGGGTCCAACCCGGCCCGGTCCGCAGGTCCCCACCGGCCGCGCACAGGTATCGCCCGGCCGCCAGCGCGGCATCGTCGATGTCCTGCGGGTCCGCGACCCCGTCTCCGTCGCCGTCGGCCTGCCATCGCTGCCACGTCGAGCCGATGAACTGCAGCGGCCCGACCGCACGGTCCCACCTCAGGTCGCCATGGCGCGCCGTCGACGCGGCGTCCGCCGCGATCGCGGCCACACCGGGGCTGCCATCCAATGCCGGACCGATGATCGGGTTCCTGGGCCGTCCGTCCGCCATCAGCGTGGTCCCGCCGTGGGTGCCGTGTCCGGACTCGACAGCACCGATCGCCGCCAGCGTCGTCCACCCGAGCCCACACCGCGGACTCTCCTCACCCAGCCTCAAGGTCGCGGTGGCATACCCTCGCAACGCCACGGGCGGGACACCCGTCGCGCGTGCCGTGGCCGCGACCCACCGCGGGTCCACGGACGATCCGGCGTCGTGTTGGCGTGGCTCCTCGGCCACGGGTACCCGCACGAGGACGGGCGCATGAACAGTTTCCTGCGCCACTCCCCCGGTGAGCGCCGCGGCCGCGGCCACCGACCCGGCCACGAGCCCGCCGACCCCCAGCAGGCCCAGCCCCGTGAGGGCGACACGGCGGCCCGCTCTCATCCGAAGCGGCCGTTGACGTAGTCGTGCGTGCGCCGGTCCTGCGGCGACGAGAACATCGCTTCGGTGTCACCGTGCTCGACGATCACCCCGGGCGTGCCCTCGGCCGCGAGGAAGAAGGCGCACTGGTCCGAGACGCGTGCCGCCTGCTGCATGTTGTGGGTGACGATGACGATCGTGACGTCCCTGGCCAGTTCGACCATGGTCTCCTCGATGACGCGCGTCGACGTGGGATCCAACGCCGAGCACGGCTCGTCCATCAGCAGGACGTTGGGCTTGATCGCGAGCGAACGGGCGATGCACAATCGCTGCTGCTGGCCGCCGGAAAGGCCACCGCCGGGGGCATCCAGTCGGTCCTTGACCTCGTTCCACAGGCCGCCACGCACGAGACAGGCCTCGACGAGTTCCTCCTTCTCCGACCGACCGGCGCGGGTCCCGGTGAGGCGCAGGCCGGCCAGCACGTTGTCGCGGATGGACATCGCCGGGAACGGGTTCGGTTTCTGGAAGACCATGCCGATGCCGCGACGCACGTCCATGAGTTTGCGCCGGGAGTCGTAGATGTCCTCTCCGTCGAGGCGCACCTCCCCCGCGAACTGCGCCCCGTCGACCAGTTCGTGCATCCGGTTGAGCGTGCGCAGGAACGTCGACTTGCCACAGCCAGACGGGCCGATGAGCGCCGTGATCCGGCCGGCCGGCATCTGCAGGCTGACCCGGTCGAGCACATGGTGACGCCCAAACCACGCCGAGACGGAGTCGGCGACCAGCTCGGACGGCGTGCCGGCCGGGACGGCGGGGATCGTCGTCGTCTCGGCCTCGACGAGGGGGATCACGGTGGTCTCGGTGACGGTCATCGACATTCCTTCGGATCGGGGTGCGCCGGGGCGGCCCGCACGCGCGAGCCGCCCCGGCACCCGGGTGATGGGCGTTACTTGGTGACCTTGAGCGTCAGGGTCTTGCCCTTGGCGGCGAGCACGTTCGCGTTGCCTCCATACGTGGTGACCAGCTTGTACGTGCCCTTCTTGAGCTTCTTGAGCTTGATCGTCGCCTTGCCGTTCCTCACGACCGCCGTGCCGACGACCTTGCGGCCGGACTTGATCGTGACCCGGCCCGAGGCCTGGATGCCCTTGGCCGTGCCGGCGACGGGAACCCGCACGACGACCACGCCGCGCTGCTTCGCCTTGATCTTCTTCTTCGACAGCTTGGCTGCCACCGAGGCGCGCGCCTTGACGACCTTGAGCGTCGCCTGGCCCGAGGCGGCCTCAGCCGTGGCGCTGGCGGGCAAGGTCACGACGATCCGGTGGGAACCGGCGCGGGTGTTCGCCGCGACCGGCACGGTGGCCGTGCCGGCAGCGGTCAACCGGTACGACCTGGCCGCAGCGGAGCCGACCTTGACCGAGACCGCGCCGGCCGCAGCCTTGCCGTCGGCGACCGCCTTGACCGTGACCGACTTGGCCTTGCCGAACGGAGCCGTCCTGACGCTGACCGCCACCGAGGCGACCGTCTTGACCGTGACCGTCTGGGCGGCGGAGGTCGACGGCGCGAAGTCATCGACGTTGTTCGGGACGAACGTGGCGACGTAGCGGTGAACACCCGCGGAGACGCCGGTCAGCGTGGCCGTCGCGACGCCACCGGACGCGAACGCTGTCGCGACCTTGGTACCGCCCTCGAAGAACTCCACCTTGCCGGCCGGCGAGCTCGAGCCGCCCTTCACCGTCGCCTTCAGCACAACCTTGCGACCGCCAGGTGCGGCGGCGGTGAGCGTGGTCGTGGTGTCCGCGGCGACTTCGCTGGCGGTCTTGAGGTTCGAGACCGGATCGGTCACGAGCTCACCGCAGGCACCGCCGTCCTCGGTCGAGGCGAGCTGGTCGAAGCCGGCCGCTTCGATCACGGCTCGGCCGTCCGGTCCGCAGATCCAGCCGTTCTCGCCGAAGATGCTCCCCAGCACCGGGCCGAGCGTCCCGTTGGACAGATCGGACGTACGCAGGACGTTGTAGACCGCGCGGGTCGCCTTCCAGCCGCCGGCCAACCGGACCGTCGGGCTGATCGAGGCGCGGGCGCTGGAGAACGGCGCGATCGCGTTCGGGTTGCCCGCGATGTCGGCCGCGCTGTGCTCCTGCGTCGACGTGGCGACCGGGGTGAAGGAGATGCCGCCGTTCGCGGCTGCCAGTTGCGAGGTGAAGAAGCTCAAGGTGCCCGAGCCGGACTGCGGGATGAGCGCCTTGATGGTGCCGGGTTTGCCTCCGACCTGGCTCCAGTTCGTGTAGTCGCCCTTGTAGATGCCGAGGATCTGCGCGATCGTCAGGCTGGCCGGCGCGTTCGTACTGCCCGCGTTGACGGCCATCTGCAGTCCGTCCACCGCGAAGGCCGCCTGCTTCAGGCCACCGGCGATCTCGGCATCGGACAGCGAGGACGACGAGCGCGCGAAGCTGACGTTCGGGTCGTTGTCCGTCCCGAAGAGCAGCTTCTTGCCCGCCCCCGATCCGTTCGGGCGCGTGATGGCGGCAGCACCGGCCCGCAACGTGACCGTCGCGGGCGCGCCGTCAGCGGCGAAGGAGGCCAGTCGGCCCGTCGCGCGGCCCTGGTTGTAGGCCCGGGCGATGTCATGCGTGACGATCTGGGTCGTGTCCGAGCCGACACCGACCACGTCGGAGGCGGCGGGGACGAAGGTCGGGTCGTAGGGGTTCGCGTCGGCGGCGACTGCCGGCGCCACGGACGTCAGCGCCGAGCCGACCACCACGGCCACTCCGGCCGTGAGGGCTGACACACGGTTTCGCTTCATGGGGGGACTGCCTTTCGGATGGGAACTGCATTCAGGACTGCGATCTGGTCGTGATTCCGGTGGAGCACCGGCTCACGCTCCGGACGCTAGGACCTCGACCGCCGGTTCCGGAGGGCCTGCGGTGAACGCCAGATGAAGGTCGAGGGTCCATTCGGCGCCGGTCACATCAGATTGGGCAACAGGCCCATGGCGAGGTCGGTCGAAACCCACGTGATGGCCACCACGGGGGCCGCCATCAGCACCCAGGCGCGCGCTCTCCCGAGCGGTCTCGCGCCGAAGGCGGCCACCACGACCGCGCCCGCCAAGGCGGCCAGTGCCAGCGTCAGCAGGGGCAACACGCCCAGGTCGCGTCCCATCGGCTGCTCCGCCACGGTCACGGCGGGCAACCTCGCGGCACCGGTGTCGAAGGGCTTCGAGACCAGTTCCGCGTCCACGTAGAGCACTGCCGCCGGCGCGAGGGCTGCGAGGCGTCCCTCTCCTTCCGCCCCGACGAGCGTCAGCCGACCGGCCCCCGGCGTGAGCGGCTGTGGGAGTGGATCGCCGGCCCGCCGGAGTCCACTGACCTCGTAGACGGACTCGCCTTGCCCGGTCGTCATCGAGATGCGGTTGCCCTTCCGCAGATCAGCGAGCTTCGCGAAAGGCGCACCGTACGTGCTGGCGCGTCCGTAGACGACCGCCGTACCCGGTTGTCCGGGCAGCACGGTGTCGCGCCGATGGCCGGGCGCGTGCAGGGTCTGCGAGGACGACGTCCCCTCGACCACGACCTCACTCACATTCATCGCGGGGATCTCCACGGTCGACACGGGGGCGCCGGGCTCGATGATTCCGCCCACCGGCGCCGTCGCTGCCGCGAGATCGGTCCGGAACTCGTCGTACAGCACGATCTGCGACCGCTCGTAGGAGACTCCGCCCAGCACGAGCAGTTGCAGCAGCAGCCATCCGCAGCCGATCGCGACGACGGTGAGGGCTTCACTCACGAGCGAGACCTCGGCCGGGACAGCCACCGCCGGCTCAGCCTTGACAGCTCGCGGTTTCGCCCGTCGGCCGGGGATCCGAACGGTCCAGGTCGTCATCGCGACGCCGCCATTCGCGCTGCCCTGCGCAGCAGCGGCCCGAGCACTCCGGCGGCGAGGCCGAGCATCAGCAGGGTCGGCACCACCAGTCGCGCCGGGCCCGACGAGGTCGCTGCCGTCGGAGCGGTCTCGATGAACGTCACCGTCGTCCGATTCGCCGCCTTCACGTCACTCTGGGCGGGCTCCTGCGCATCGGGGGCGGCGACCGCATCGTCGGCCGGCGCCGGGACAGGCACAGGGGCCGACGACGACGTCTCCGGTCTCGGTTCCGCCACGGGCTCCTCGGCCTGCGTCTCGATCAGGTCGGCACTGTGCTGGGCGGCCCGGAAGAGCGGCTTGGTCACCCCGGAGTCACGGATCGGCAGGTAACCGCCCGGCAGGGTGCCGTTGGCGCTGCCGGGACGCTGGCCCTCGGTGGTCGCAACGCGGATGAACTGGGCCACGTGCTTCGCGTCCGCCCGCGGCAAGCCGCTCGTGCGGGCCGTCGTGTAGACGATCATCGTGCCCGGGTACGCAGCCGGCTTCTTCGCCAGTGCCGCCTGCGTGATGGCGAATGCTCCCGTGGCGCTGCGCTCGGGCTTCGCCACCGAGATCGCAGCGGCCAGCGACTTCTCGTCGGGAGCGACCCAGCGGTTGCTGGCCGTGCGCAGGGATGCGGTCTTCAGGTCGAGCCTGACGGCATCCCCGAGGCTGACGATGCCGAGCATGAACCGCGAGCCCACGCCTTGGCGGTCCGCTCGTCCGAACTTGTACGGGTCGGAACTCGAGGCGCGATCGCATTTCGTCTGGACGTTGGGCCAACCATCCAGGACGGCCTCGGCGATCGTGCGCAGGCTCGACACCGGCGCGGCCAGTTGGGTGAAGTACGGCGTGCTGAGTTGCTGCTGGCAGTCCAGGTCGTACGTCGGGACGAACGTGTCCAACAGGGGCCACTCGGACACCGGTAAGGCGATCCGGCGGTAACTGGGGTTGACGACCATGCCCCACGGATCGGTCTTGCCCGCGATGAACGCCTTGGCGTCCGCGTCCGAGGCGAGGTAGGACGTGAGCGAGGAGATCACGTCGGAGGACTCGGAGAGCGACAGCAACGTCGCGGCCGCCTCACGTGCCGTGGTGTCCAGGCCCGGGTTGAGCGCCCGGAACTCCGGATCCTGGTTGATCGACTTCGGGTTGGCCGCCATGCCGGGATGCTGTGCGCCGTACGCCGATCCGGTGTACGACTGGGTCAGCAACTTGGCCAACAGTCGAGGGGTGAGGCGCAACTGAGCCTGCTCCCCCGCGTTCTCGGGTCGATCGATGACGTACGAGACGGCGAAACCCGTGACCGCGGTCGGCGCATAGGCGACCGGCTCGGTCGAGTCCTGTTCCCGCCTTCCCGAGACCAGCGCGGCCGGTGCTCCCCCCTTCTCTACCAGGGCGAAGGCGGCCTCGTCGGACATGCGGTTGTGCTGAAACTTGAACCGTTGCTTCGACAGGCAGTACGCCGGGGCCCACTGCAACGCGGCCTGCGACATCAACTCCGAGCCGTAGAACGCCGTGGGTGCGCGCGAGTCCAGCACGTCGCACACGTTGGGCGCGGTGCCGAAGGTCACCGGGATCGTGATGCGGTTGCGCCAGTTGGAGCCGGCCCACCAGTAGCTCGCCGACACGGCGTCGTCGACGCCCTCGCCGGCGAAATTGCTCGAGCCCGGTGCGAAGCGGCCGGTGCGCCGGCACTCGGTGTCGCCCTCGACGCAACTGACGCCCTGGATCGGGATGACCACGATCGAGCACGCCACCGTGTCGCTGCAACCGAGCGACTCGTTCTCGGTGGCGGTGCGCACCTCGAAACTCGCGGCGCCGCGGCCGTCGGTGTCGGTGAAGGCCGCCTGCTCGGCCGCGGGCAGGGCGGCGTCGACGGCCGCTTCCGGTGCCATCGTGTCGGCGCTGCACGAGGGGTAGACCTTGCCGCTGGCGGCCACGAACGGCACGGCGTGCGCCGAGAACTCGGGCACGTCGTCGCAGTCGGCGAACGCCTCCGGTGCCAGCCCGCTCTTCTGCTCGGCATCGCCGGGAGCGGCGTGAGGATCACGGCGCCAGATCGCCTGACGCTCCGGACCCGAACGGAATCGCTGCTGGGCCGTCGTCGTCCAGCAGGTCTCGGGCGAGATCCGCTGAGCGGCGGGCAGCTTCGCGTCGTCGCGGCCGCGACACTGCAGGATCACGACGGGATACTCCTGCCGCAACCCACTGGCTCCGAACGGGTTGGCCGCCCGGCCGCCGCTGGGATGCGCGCCCTCCCACGTGATGCGCACCCGCTCACGCCCTCGCAGATTCGTCGTGTGGTCGACGGTCACCTTCACGTCACGTTCGTCGACCGTCAGCGTCTGGCCGTCCTCCTCGAAGGTGCGGTCGACCTTCTTCGTCACGGTGACGGCCGTCCCGGCCGCAGCGGCGGGCGAGGACACCACCCCGGAGGGCACCGTCACGGCGACCGTCGCGATGATCGTCAGGATCAGCAAGCGCTTCATCGGGAGCCTCCGTGGGGACGACGTCGCAGCAGCACTGTGACGATGCCGGGGATCAGGATGATCGCCAGCAGTTCGAGGACGGCCACCGTGCCGAAGACGCGGGAGTCACCCGGCCGCGACGACGCCATTTCGATGGGGATCGCCTGACCCGCTCCGCCCGCCGCGGCCGCCGCCACGACCGCCTCGCCGGTCACCGGATCGACCTCGGAGGATTCGGGAACCGTGGGATCGGCGGACCCGTCCGCCGGGGTCGTTCCCGTGTCGGGCGAGGCCGCGGGGGCCGTCGACTGGTCCGCCGAGCCGCTCGACTTCTCGGCCTCCTCGATCGTCGTCGGCGCCGAGCCGGTACCGCCGTCACAGGGTCCGGCGCCGATCTTGTCGCAATCGGCCGGCTTCGGCGCGATCTCGGCCAGCTTGTTTTTCGACAGGTTGCCCGCGACGAACGTGGGGTTGTTGCACTTGGCCACGTCACGGCCAGCGATCTCGACCTCAGGGTCGGCGGTCTTGAGTTTCTTGAGCTGGTCGAAGCCGGCCTTCACGAGGTTCAGCGGCAGCGGTGAGTAGCCGTAGGCGCCCGCCTTGCTCTGCCCCTCGCACAGCGAGTAGAACATGAAGTCGGCCAGTGTCTGGCGTTTCGCGGTGGTCATGCGCCGGTCCGCCGAACCGGTCGGCAGCAGCATGTACGAGTAGGACGACATCGGGTAGGCGCGCGGATCCTTGGCGTTGTACACGCCGTCGAGGATCTGGGTCAGGTAGTCCTGCGAGGACGTGTCGGTGTTGATCCTGGCCTTCGTCAGCGCCACCGCGACGTTGTACTGGGTCGGTTCGACGAAGTAGCCGGCCTTGTTGAGCAGTTTCACGACCGGGTACTTCTTGTTGACCGGGTACGAGTACTCGACGTAGCCGATCGTGCCGTTGCCGGCGGCGCCGGCGATCGTGTTCATGACCTGGTCCGACCCGGCCGCGGCGATCGTACTGCCCTTGCGCGGGTAGTACGACGTGAGTCCCGACTTGCCGAAGAACCCCCGCCACACGGTCGGGTGCTGCTCGTCCATCCACCGGGTGAACTGAGCCGTGGTGCCCGAGCCGTCCGAGCGCACCACGGGGATGATCTTCAGGGAGGGCAACTTGCGGCCGTTGTTGTCCTTGGCGATCGCGGGGTCGTTCCAGTTCGTGATCGTGTTCGTGAAGATCTTGGCGACGGTGTCACCGGAGAGACGCAGGTTCTTGACCAGCTTCCCGCCCACCTTGATCTGGTACGTGAACGCCGTGCCGCCGGCGATGATCGGCATGTAGGCGAAGTCACGGGAGCCCGCCGTGTCGGCGTTGCCGTACTCGTCCTTGCCCTGGTACGGGATCTCGGTGATGCCGAAGTCGGTCACGTTCTGGGCGAACGCCTTGCGACCCTGCGACGAGCCGCCGCCGCTGTAGGCGACCTTCATGCCGTTGGCGTTCACGTCGGCGATCCACTGTTGGACGATGACCTCGGACCACGTCGAGCCCGATCCTTCGATCTGGGCGTAGGCGGCCTCGGCGGGACGGATGAAGGTCATCGTGGCCAGAGCCGCGAGGACTCCCAGCAGGGTCATCCTGCTCCAGCTGCTCAGGCGGTGGCGGGCGTTCATCGGGAGACCCTTCTCTTCGGTCGGGTGGAGCGTGGACGAGCGAGCCGGCGGGCCACGACGAACAGGGCCAGCACCATGAACATCAGGACGGTGGCCGCCGCGAAGGCGCGCGCGATGTACATCGGCTCGCCGCTGCGCACGGTCGAGTAGATGAACAGCGGCAGGGAGTTCATCACACCGTCGGTCGGGTCGACCACGAGGAACGAGGCGGCACCGGAGGTCAGCAGCACCGGCGAGGTCTCGCCGATGCCACGGGCGACGCCCAGGATCAGCGCGGTCGCCAGGCCAGGGCGGGCGGTGGGCAGGACGACGTGCCACACCGTGCGCCAGCGCGACGCGCCGAGCGCCAGACTGGCCTCGCGCAGGCCGCCGGGCACGACCCGCAGGACGACATCGGAAGCCCGCGCGATGATCGGCAGCATCATGACGGCCAGCGCCATCGCGGCCGCGAAACCGGACCGCGCGATGCCCAGTCCGACGATGAGCGTCGTGTAGATGAACAGGCCGGCCACGATCGAGGGCAGCGCCGTCATCGCCTCGACGACGGTCCGCACGACCTTGGCGTACCGGCCGCCGACCTCGGTCATGAAGATGGCGGTGCCGATGCCCAAGGGGATCGTCACGATGATCGCGATGCCCACCTGGATCAGTGAGCCGGCGATCGCATGCAGGATCCCGCCTCGCGAGAAGTCGTCGCGTGGGCCCACGCCCGTCATGTCCTGGGTCAGCAGCGCCAGGTGCGGCAGCGCCTCCAGCCCGCGGATCAGGATGAACACGAGCGTCGAGAGCAACGCGAAGGCCACCGTCAACGCGGCGAGGTGGATCACGGCACCCGTCACCCGATCGACGACGACGGGCCGGGGCTCGGTCATGGCCGTCACGACGGACAGGACCACGAGGCCAGCGACGACCGTGGTCAGGACGAGTGGCAGGGCCCCGGTCCACGGCAACAGTCGGTCGTTGACGATCCACGCCACGGCGAAGCCGCACACCCAGGCCCCGCTCTCGACGAACCGGTCCTCCGCCGTCGTGGTCGTGAGTGGCCGGGTGTCGGTGGGCGGTTGCGGTGTGGGCAGTTCCGGCCGCGTCACGGTCGTGCTCACGATGGTCGGATTCGTGGTGGTGGGGCTCATGCGTCGGTCCCCGCTCCCGATCGGCTGCGAGCGACGATGATCGCCGCGAACGTGTTGATGACCAGCGTGATGACGAACAGGACGAATCCGGCCGTCAGCAGCGCGGCGAGCTGGCCGCCATTCGCCTCGCCGAAGCGACCGGCGATCAGCGCGGAGACGGTGTTGGTGCCGATCTCCAGCACCCGGATCTTGAGGTCGAAGGCCGGCGAGATGATCAGCAGGACGGCGATCGTCTCGCCGAGGGCCCGGCCCAGCCCCAGCATCGTGCCGCCGATGATCCCGCCGCGACCGAACGGCAGGACGACCGAGCGCACCATGCCCCAGCGCGTGGCGCCGAGCGCGAAGGCCGCCTCGCGTTCGCCCAGTGGCGCCTGGCTGAAGACCTGGCGCATCACGGCACAGGCCATCGGGATCACCATCATGGCCACGGCGATGCCCGCGATGAAGGCCGAAGCGGTGTACCTGCTCTGCTCCCACATCGCCGCGTCCGGGTCCGCGTCGACGCGGAAGAACGGCAGGAAGCCCAGGTGCTGGTGGAACCAGTGCGCCACCGCACTGGCATGGGGTTGCAGCAGGAAGAATCCCCACAGGCCGTAGATGATGCTCGGGACCGCCGCCATCAGGTCGACGAGCGACACCAGGGCGCCCTTGAACCGCTCGGGCGCGTACTCGCTGATGTACAGCGCCGTGGCCAGCGCGAGCGGGAACGCGATGACCAGGGCCACCGCCGCCACCGAGAAGGTCCCCACGAGCACGGCACCGATCCCGACGACGTCCGCATCGGGCTCCCACTGGGTCTCGGTGAAGAACGACCAGCCGTAGTGCCGCAGCGTCGGAACCGCCTGGATCGCCAGGAAGACACCGATCCCGCCGGTGATCAGCAGGACGGTCGTCGCCGTGGCCCGCATCGCCACGACGAAGACGCGATCCGCGCCGGCATGGCCACCGGCCAGCCGACGCGGAGTGTCGGGCGCACCAGTGGACACACCGGTGGGCAGGACAGTCGACACACGACCTCCAGGTAGTCAATCCCCGATGACGTCGGCAGCAATCTAGGCTCACCACACCCCCGCCCGAGGCGTCTGCGGTGAACGTCCCGTGAACGCTGGACGGCGCTTCGGCACCGGACGCGAAGTTTCCCCGGTCAACCGGGGAATCCGTCACGACCCAAGGGAAACTTCCCACCATCGGTGACAGGAAACCTTGCCTCTGGTGACACGTGGTGTCAGTCGGTACAGAGGTGAATGGACCCGCACCGTCGCAGGGGCGAAGATGGACCCATGAGCATCTCGATCACCGGGGACCCGGCCGCCGACCAGTTGCTGACCGACGATCCCTTCGCCCTCCTGTGCGGAATGCTGCTCGATCAACAGATCGCGATGGAGACGGCGTTCGTCGGGCCGGCCAAGATCCGCGAGCGGGTGGGGACACTGGAGCCGGGCGAGATCGCCGACCAGGATCCCGAGGCGTTCGAGGCCGTCTTCCGCCAGACGCCGGCCGTGCATCGGTACCCCGGATCCATGGCCGGTCGGGTTCGGGCGCTGGCCGCGACAGTGCGTGACGAGTGGGGCGGCGATGCCTCCGCGATCTGGACACAGGGCTCCACCGACGGTGCCACGGTGCTGAAGCGGCTCAAGTCGCTGCCGGGCTTCGGCGAGCAGAAGGCGAAGATCTTCCTGGCGCTGCTGGGGAAGCAGTACGGCTACGACGGCGCCGGTTGGCGCGAGGCCGCCGGCGACTACGGCCAGCCCGGACACCGCAGCGTCGCGGACATCACGAGCCCCGAGTCACTCGCCAAAGTGCGCGAGTACAAGCGCGAGCAGAAGGCCGCGAAGAAGCGCTGAGCGGTCAGGCGCCGGACTCGGCGTCCGACGCCAACGCCGAGCCCTCGAGCCATTCGTCCCAGGACCGGTTCCAGTCCGTCCAGCCATTGCCGGGCTCCAGTCTGCGCGGGCTGCCGACGTACTTCACGACATCGCCGCGCTTGCTCTGCTGGTACAGCCACGCCGCATCGGCCGTGCTCATGCCGACGCACCCGTGGCTGACGTTGGCATTGCCCTGGGCGGCAGCCGACCACGGCGCGGCATGCAGGAACTCACCGGAGTTCGTCACCCGCATGGCCCACTTGACGCCCTTGAGGTTGTAGTACCCCGGATCGTCGGAGTCCACGCCCGTCGTCGCGGCGTCCATGTCGATCGACGCGTGCTTCTCCATGATGACCTTGATGCCGTTGCGGCTGCGGTGATCGACGTCACCGGTCGAGACCGGGATCGTCCGGGTGTTCTTGCCGTTGATCTTGACCGTCGCCGTGTGCTTGCGCGTGTTCACGACCGTCACGACCGAACGGCCGACCGTGAACTTCACATGCTGGTCCTGTTGCCCGTAGATCCCGTTGCCGGCAGGAACACTGTTGAGCGCCAGGTCGACCGAGACCTTCGTACCGGGTTTCCAGAAACTCTTCGGTCGCCAGTGCACCGTGTTGTCGCTGAGCCAGTACCAGCCGCCCTCCGTGGCGGGCTGGGCCGTGACGGACATCCGCTTCTCGAAGGTTGCGCGGTCAGTGACCGGAATGTCGAAGCTCACGATGACCGGCATGGCGATGCCGACGGTCTCGCCCTCCAGCGGGGCCACCGCCGGGTAGGTCTGCTCGTCCAGGGTGAGCGCACGGGTGGTGAAGGTCGTCGTGGAGGTGACCTGGTCACCGTCGTCACCGGTTCCGGTGGCCGTCAGCACGTACTCGGTCGCGGGCTCGAGGAAACCCTCGGCCGTCCAGCGAATTCCGTGCACCGCCCCGGGGACCGTCTCCTTGCCATCCTTGGACGCCAACGTGACGTCGGTCAGCTGGCCGTCGAACCCGTCGACGTGGACAAGGCTGTCGACCTCGACGTTGGGAGTGCCGTCGGGGATGCTGGGCGTGATCGTCAGCGGGTCCTTGGTCACGATCTCGTCGATCGGGTTGCCGCCGTCCGTCGCCGTGCAGGCCGCCAGCATCAGCACGGCGACCGCCATCGTCACGATCTTGCGTCCCACAGACATCACGTGAGAAGTCTAGGCAGACCGACCCGACGATCCGGCAATGCAACACGCCCGGTGCCGAAGCACCGGGCGTGTCGAGATCGCGGGACGGCTCAGTGAGCGTGCGCTCCGCGGTAGTACTCGAAGACCCAACCGATCACGCAGATCGCGCCGATCGGAATCGCCATGATGAACATCCACCAGCCGAAGACGACGCCCAGCACGAGCAGACCGAACGCCAGGGAGGCGAACAGCGGCCACCAGCTGTAGGGCGGGAAGAAGCCCAGCTCGCCGGCGCCCTCGACGATCTCGCCGTCCAAGCGGTCCTCCGGACGCTCGGGGATCGCCTTGGTAACGAAGTACAGGTAGAAGCTGATCATGAAGAACAGCAGCATCGCCATGACGAGCGCCACCGTGCCGGTGACCTCGTGCGCCACGGCCCAGTACACCGGGGTCACGATCACGAAGAAGATCGCGCAGCCCAGGAACAGCCAGAATTCCTTACGCATCGATCACTCACCACCGTTCTTGTTCTCGCCGTCGGCGATCGCCGCTCCACGACCTTCGAGGTCGGGAGTGTCCGCGATCGCATCGTTGGCGCCAGGGTTCTCCATCATCTCGAGCATCGCCACCTCGGGGTGGTGCAGGTCGAAGGCCGGGCTCTCAGACCGGATCCGCGGCAGCGACACGAAGTTGTGGCGCGGCGGCGGGCTGGAGGTGGCCCACTCGAGGGTGCGGCCCCAACCCCACGGATCGTCCTGATTGACCAGCGGGGCCTTGCGCGACTTCCACACGTTGTAGATGAACGGCAGTGTGGAGGCACCGAGCAGGAAGGCACCGACCGTCGAGATCTCGTTGAGCCGGGTGAACCCGTCCGTCGGCAGGTAGTCGGCGTAGCGGCGCGGGAAGCCCTCGACACCCAGCCAGTGCTGGACCAGGAACGTCAGGTGGAAGCCGGTGAACAGCAGCCAGAAGTGGATCTTGCCCAGCTTCTCGTCGAGCATCCGACCCGTGATCTTGGGCCACCAGTAGTAGTAGCCCGCGAACATCGCGAACACGACCGTGCCGAACACCACGTAGTGGAAGTGCGCCACGACGAAGTAGGTGTCCGACACATGGAAGTCCAGTGCCGGCGAGGCCAGGACGATGCCGGTCAGACCACCGAACAGGAAGGTCGTGAGGAAGCCCAGGGAGAACAGCATCGGGGTGTCGAAGGAGACGGAGCCGCCCCACATCGTGCCGATCCAGTTGAAGAACTTCACCCCGGTCGGTACGCCGATCAACAGCGTCATGAAACTGAAGAACGCCAGATTCACCGCGCCCGTGACGAACATGTGGTGAGCCCACACCGCCGCCGAGAGCACCGCGATCGCGAGCGTCGCGCCGACCAGGCCGATGTAGCCGAAGACCGGCTTGCGACTAAAGGTCGGCAAGACCTCGGTGATGATGCCGAAGAACGGCAGAGCGATGATGTAGACCTCAGGGTGGCCGAAGAACCAGAACAGGTGCTGGTACATGATCGGCCCGCCCGTGGACGGGTCGAACACGTGCGCCCCGAGCATCCGGTCGGCACCCAGCGCCAGCAGTGCGGCGCCGAACACAGGGAACACGATGAGGATCAGGATGCTGGTGACCAGCGTGTTCCACACGAAGATCGGCATCCGGAACATCGTCATGCCGGGCGCGCGCATGCAGAAGATCGTGGTGATGAAGTTGACCGCACCCAGGATCGTGCCCAGGCCGGACATGTACAGACCCATGACCCACAGGTCGCCACCGATACCGGGAGTGTGGATCGAGTCCGACAGCGGCAGGTAGGCGAACCAGCCGAAGCTGGCCGCGCCGCCGGGAACGATGAAGCCCGAGACGGCGATCAGCGAGCCGAACAGGTACAGCCAGTAGCTGAACATGTTCAGGCGCGGGAACGCGACGTCGGGAGCGCCGATCTGCAGCGGCATGATCATGTTGCCGAAGGCGAAGAACAGCGGCGTCGCGAACATCAGCAGCATGATCGTGCCGTGCATCGTGAACAGCTGGTTGTACGTCTCGTCGCCGACGATCTGCGAGCCCGGGCGGGCCAGCTCGGCGCGGATGATGAGCGCCAGGATGCCGCCGAAGATGAAGAAGAAGAACGTCGTCACGGCGTACATCTGACCGATGACCTTGTGGTCGGTCGTGGTCAGCAGCGTGAAGGCCTTCGTTCCGAAGGAGCGCTCCTTGCGGACCGGGCGGTCCTGCGGTGCGTCAAACGTTGCGGTCGCCATCAGTCCTCCGGTTCGTTCTCGCCGTGTCCCCCGAGACCGGCGACGGTGTCTGCGACGGACGGGCCCTGCGGGCGGCCGACCTGGCCGGCTGCCTCGAGTTCGGCCAAGTGGTCCTCGAACTCGGCCTTGGACACGACCTTGACCTTGAACAGCATGCGGCTGTGGTAGACGCCGCACAGCTCCGCACAGCGACCCGTGAAGGTGCCCTCGCGGTTGGGCGTCATCGTGAATTCGTTGCTGCCGTCCTTGCCGGGGATCTTGCCCGGGACGACGTCCATCTTGAAGTAGAACTCCGGCACCCAGAAGGAGTGGATCACGTCGGGCGAGACCAGCTCGAACCTGACGGACTCGTCCACCGGCAGCCACAACTCGGGCAGGTTCGCGGTGTCGCCCTGGTCGAAGACGGTCTCGCCGCTGGGCGCGCCGTCGAGGTAGTTGAAGGTCCACTGCCACTTGCTGCCGACGACCTCGACCGTGTGGTCGGGGTTCTCGACCTCACGCAGGACGTTGTTCTGCGCATCCACGACGTGGAAGAAGAACACGGCCACGACGATCACCGGGGCGATCGTGTAGAGCGCCTCGAGCGGCAGGTTGTAGC
>CAYYQO010000018.1:0-28090 GCA_964473845.1 uncultured Aeromicrobium sp. | reverse complement strand
CCATGAAACCGACACTAGAGCACCCCACCGACAACCCCACAGCCACCGGAATCCCCGTCATTTCATGCCCTTCGGGTCTCGCCAGCGCAAGATGGACCCATGACCTCCACGCCCCGACCACGCTGGTTCACCGACACCAAGCCCGGGCACGCCCAGTGGTACATCGAACGGTTCCGGACCTTGGAGTCCGAGGGTGCCGATCTGCTGGGCGAGGCCCGCTTCGCCGACCTGCTCGCGGATCGCGGGTCGAGAATCCTCGACGCGGGGTGTGGGGCAGGCCGCATCGCCGGCGCCCTGCACGCGGCCGGGCACACGGTGCACGCGGTCGACGTCGACCCGGAGCTGATCGCTGCAGCGGAGACGGACCATCCAGGGCCGTCGTTCGCGGTCGCGGACCTGAGTGAACTCACGCTGGCCGACGTCGGCGGTGAACCCGTCGACCTGGTGGTCTGCGCCGGGAACGTCATGGTCTTCGTAGGCCCCGGCACCGAGTCGAAAGTCATCGAGAATCTGTGCTCCGTCACCCGCCCGGGCGGCCGTGTGGCCATCGGCTTTCGGCGCGAGGACACCTACCCGTTCGAGCAGTACGACGCCGACCTGGCCAATCTCGAGAGCCGGGGCATCGCACGCGTCGAGCACCGCTTCGCCACGTGGCACCTCGACCCGTTCACCGATGGGTCCGACTTCGCCGTGACCGTGCTGCGAGTTCCCGACCTGTCCTGACCGGGCGTGCTCCGCCCCGGTTTGATCCGCCCTGCCCGGGGTACCTCCCGGCCGTGCACCGAGTAGGTATCGAAGAAGAACTGTTCGTCGTCAACGACGAGGGTCGCCTCGTCACGGAGTCCGAGGCGGTGCTGCGCGCGCACCGGCGGCTCGAACCGGGCGATGAACTGGACCACGAGTTGTTCCTGCAGCAGGTCGAACTCCAGACGGAGGCGCACACGGACCCCGACGAACTGCGCGAGGACCTCATCAACCAGCGCGCGTCCGCCGTGGCCGCCGCGCGGGCCGCCGGCCTCTATCTCGTGGCTGTCCCGGTCGACGTCCTGGGCGACACCGAGCCTGCCCCCACGCCCGAGTCGCGTTACGCACGGATGCTGGAGCGATACGGCGAGATCACCCGCAACGGCCTGATCTGCGGCATGCACGTGCACGTCGAGGTGGCCGACCGCGACGCCATCCGCGTGCTCGACGCCCTGCGCCCGTGGACCCCGATGCTGAGCGCGCTCTCGGCCAACGCACCCTTCTTCCACAGTCGAGACACGAACCACGCGAGCTGGCGCGGCCACCAATGGGACACGTGGCCCACCGCCGGCGCCGTCGAGCCGTTCGGCGACCGCAAGACCTACCGCGCCATGGTGCAGGCAGCGATCGAGTCGGGCGCCGCGATGGATGAGCACATGGTCTACCTGGACGCGCGCATCGCCGAGAACTACCCCACCGTCGAAGTCCGGGTCGCCGACGTCTGCACCGAGGTCGAGGACGCCCTGCTACTCGCGGAACTGACCCGGGCCCTGGTCATCACCGTCATCGCCGAGGACCACGATGCCGGCGAGTGGCGCGTTGACCTACTGCGCGGCGCGCGCTGGCGGGCCCGTCACGACGGCCTCGACGGCACGTTGCTGGACCCGCTCACCAGGAGCTTCGTCCCCGCCGAGCAGGCGCTCGATTCGCTCCTGACGACCGTGCGCCCGGCCGCGGACGAGTTCGGCACCACCGCACGGCTCCGCGAGGGCGTCCACCGACTGCTGACGCAGGGCAACGGCGCCTCGCGCCAGCGAGCGGTCGCCGGGAATCCAGCCGATCTCGACGCCGTCATGGCCGACCTGATCCGGCGCACCGACCCCCACCACCGGACGAAAGGTTCCCGATGACGTGCTCCATCCGCCAGTGGACCCTCGACGTCCACGACCTCGAGCTCATGGCCGCCTCCTGGTCCGGCGCGCTCGGATACCGCATCGCCTCGGACGGGGACGGGACCTGCCACCTGATCCCCCAGCCCGCCGCGCCACCGGAAACGCCGACCGTCTGGTTGCAGCACGCCGGCTCTCCCAAGACGGTCAAGAATCGCAACCACCCGGACCTGCGCCCCGACGATCCCTTCGTGGTCCTGCGCGACCCCGAGGGGAACGAGTTCTGCGTCCTACGCCACCAACAGCACTAGGGCTTGAAGAGGACCTTCAGGGTCGCGTCGGTCTTGTCCTGGAACGTTGAATAGGCGTTGGGCGCCTCGGCCAACGGCACGCGGTGGGTCGCGAAGTCGGCCAGTCCCAGCGGGTCCGAGGCGTCCTCGGCCAACGGCAGCACCTGCGTGACCCAGCGCCGCACATTGGCCTGGCCCATGTGCAATTGGATCTGCTTGTCGAACATCACCTGCATCGGCAGCGGATCGACCGTCCCCGCATAGACACCGCTGAGCGAGATGATCCCGCCGCGGCGCACGGCATCGATCGCCAGGTGCAGGGCCGCCAACCGGTCGACACTCGCGGTGGTCATCGCCTTGCGGGCGAGGAAGTCCGGCAAGAATCCCACCGCCGTCTGGGCCAACTGCGTCACGGGTGAACCATGGGCCTCCATCCCGACCGCGTCGATCACACCGTCGGCACCGCGCCCCTCGGTCGCCTCGCGGACGATCTCGGCGACGTCGACCTTCGTCACGTCGTAGGTCTCGGCACCGCGTGCGGCCGAGCGCGCCAGCCGTTCGGGAACGAGGTCCGCGCCGATCACCCGGACACCACGATGCAGCGCCAACCGGGCCGCCATGTCGCCGATCGGCCCCAGTCCGATCACGAGCAGCGTGTCGCCCTCGCCGACGGCCGAGTACTCCAGACCCTGGAAGGCGGTCGGCAACACGTCGGACAGGTAGACGAAGTGGTCGTCGTCCAGATCGGACTCGATTTTGATGGGACCGTAGTCGGCGTGCGGCACCCGCAACAGTTCCGCCTGCCCGCCCGGCACGGCCCCGTAGAGGCTGCTGTAACCGAACAGCGCCGCACCCATCCCGGTCTCGCGCATCTGGGTCGTCTCGCACTGGGTCTGCAGGTCGCGGCTGCACATCCAGCACGAACCGCACGCGATCTGGAACGGCACGACCACGCGATCGCCCACCGCCGGGTTCGTGACCCCCGAGCCGGTCTCGACGACGATGCCCATCGGCTCGTGACCGAGGATGTCCCCCGCCGTCATGAAGGGCCCGAGCACCTCGTACAGGTGCAGGTCCGAACCGCACAGTCCGGACGTGGTCACCTGGATGATCGCGTCGGTGTCCTGCTGGATCGTCGGGTCCGGCACCTGCTCGACTCGTACGTCACGCTTGCCCTGCCAGGTCACGGCCAACATGTCCCACCTCGTCAGTCGGAGTTCACGGTCTGACTGGTGCGTACCCGAATCCGCGGGCCCTACACCTACGGCTCACGTCACGCGGGTGAAGAACGAGAACTTGCCATCCGGCTCGAGGACGGCCCACGAGACATCGGCGAGATCACCGATCCCGTTCTGTCGGGCCGCCGTCAGCAGGTCTTCCTCGTTCAGCCGTTCCATCCGCATCGCCTCGTCGAGCACCTCCCCGTCGCGGATCAGCAGTGTCGGTACCCCCTCGAACAGCGAACGCCGCTTCGGCAGTCGCCACGACAGCCACGAGACCGCGACCGTCAACAAGCCGAACGTCGCGACCGCGATGACGGCGCCGGTCACCGAGGTGTCCTCGGCAATGACTGCCTCGGCGATCAGGTCACCCATCACGACCAGGATCACGAAGTCGAACGGCGCGAGTTCGCTCAGTTCGCGCTTGCCCACGACCCGGACGACGATCCAGACCAGGAAGAAGACCGCGGTGGCGCTCAGAACGATGCTCATGGCAGCACCCACGTCCGTGCCGAGACCTCACGAGGCTGCGCTTCCGCCGCACGAACCCGGATCACGTAGCCGAAGGTGCCGAGTTCGGCTCGCGGTGGCAGCCGGCCGAACAGCTGAACCGTGAACCCACCCTCCGGTTCCTCGAAGGTCAGCCGCACGGAGTCGCGCACCGACACCTCGCTCGACGGTTGCGGCGAGATCGTCTCGATCCCCAGCCGGTCGACGACAGTCCTCGGAATCTCCATGACGACCGCTCCGGCGGCCGCTTGGTCGAGAGTGACCTCGATCGTGCTGTCCATGCCCGCGCGCGTCACCTGCGGGAACGTCACGGTCACACCGTGGTCGCTCGCCGACGCGTCGCGCGGTCCGAGCCAGCCCAGGCACGCCGCGACCACCACGACGAGCAGGAGCCCCACCCCGGCCCGGCGCCACCGGCGCGACCGTCTCGCCTGTCCGGGATCGCCGACCCCGGACAGCGTCGACACCTGCACCGACGGATCGGGCTTCTCTCCCACGACGCACCTCCACGCTGTTCAGCGTCACGCTAGCCCCGACCCGCACCCACCGCCTCCGGACGACGTGGACTCCTACCGAGAGCGATTGCGACGGGCGATCGCGCCGGAGAGGAGAGTCGCGAACGCGCACCAGGCGGCGTACGGGACCAGGGCACGGCGCCGGCCGGGGCTGCCGTCGCCGGCCCGGCGCGCCAGGTCGGCGCTGCTCACCGCCAGTACCGCGGCCTCGACCGTCGCCAGGTCCGGTCGGCGGGCCCTCCAGAAGACGATGCTCCATCCGGCGTTGAGCACCAGGTTCGTCCCGAGCGCGCGCCAGTAGGAGCGGGCCGCGGCATGCTCGAACCGGCGCTCCAGGTCGGTCACGGTCGCGGCGGACGTGAGCGCCACATCGGCGTAGAGCGCGGTCCACACGAGCGGGAACACCAAGGCCGACGGCTGCCAGGCCGGCAGGTCCTGACGGCGGTACCACCGCGAGGAAGGATCCGTGGCCAAGGATCCCGCCACGGCGCACGCCGCCGTCGCCGAGGCCGCCACCACGAGATTCCGCAGACCGTGGTCGGGCTCGACGTCCGCCATCGCCCGCCCGATCGCCTCGTCGAAGCCCGTTCCTCCGCCGGGCGGAGGCGGCAGGTGGCGAGCCGAGTCGTCCCGGCACACGACTTCATGGACGAGGCTGTCCACGAGCGGTCGCGCCACGTGCGTGTCCAGCGGCGTAACCAGACCGATCCAGCGGCTCGCGAGTCCGGGCGTCAGGACCGGGACCCCGAGGACGACGCGCCGCCCGAGCCCGGTCACGTCGGCGAAACGGTGGATCATCTCGGAGTACGTCAACACCTCCGGCCCACCGACGTCGAACGAACGGTTGAGTTCGGACGGAAGATCGGCGGCCGCGACCAGGTGGTGCAGCAGGTCGTCGATCGCGATCGGCTGGATGCGGTTGTACAGCCACTTGGGCGCAAGCATGACGGGCAGACGATGGGTCAGGTAACGCAGCATCTGGAACGAGATCGACCCCGCGCCCAGGACGATCGCGGCCTGCAGCACGGCCGCCGGTACGCCACCGTCGAGGAAGACCCGTCCGACCTCGACCCGGGACGCCAGATGGGGCGAGAGCTCCTCGTCCGCCGGGTGGAGGCCACCGAGGTAGACGATCCGACCGACCCCGGCCGTCTCGGCCGCGGCGTTGAACGACTCGGCCAATTCTCGATCGCGTTCGGCGAAGTCGTCGCCCGAACTCATCGAATGGATGAGGTAGTAGGCGACGTCGACGTCGACGAGGGCCCGACGGAGGACGGTCTCGTCGCCGGCATCTCCTTCGACGACCTCGACGTGGTCGGCCCAGTCCCGGCCGTCGAGCGATTCCCGTCCTCGGGTCAGCACCCGGACCCGCCAGCCGTCGTCCAACAGCCGGGGGACCAATCGCCCACCGACGTACCCCGAGGCTCCCGTCACGAGCGCAGTGCGTGCAGTGTCGGACATGGTGATCACCTTCCGGTGGCGAGCGCGGTGGGCAGGAGCAGGAGCATGCCGATGGACCAGACCAGGTGCGTCGCGGCGGGTGCCACGAGGCCTCCGGTCCGTTCACGCAGCAGGGCGGTCACGCCGCCCAGCATCGCGGCGGCCAGGACCAGCAGGACGACACCGCTCCCGATCGTGGTGAGCGTGTAGACGACCGTGGTGACGGTCAGGGCGGCGCGCCGCGGAACCGCGTCGTAGAGCGAGCCGCGGAAGAACATCTCCTCGCCGATGCCGTTCACGAACGTGAGCAGGACGACCGGCACCAACGCGCCGCCGTCGGCGTGCGCCAGCAGTTCTTCTGCCGGTTCCCGCAGCACCGGCACGGTGGCCACGAACAGCGCCACCAGGAGGCACGAGACGAGCAGGAGGGCGCCGATGCCGGCGCCGATCCAGAGCGCTCGCGCGGTCAGCATCCCTCCCGAGGGCAGGGGGCCCGCGAGTAGCGCACCCCCGCCCCAGACCGCGGCGAGGGCGAACCCGGCGACGAGGAACAGGTCGTCGCCCGGCTCGAGGCGCAGGGTCAACGCCAACGTCACGGCCCCGATCACGAGCGTGACGGCGACCCAGATCCGGCGGCGGACGTCCGACTGCGTCGTGGGACTCATGTCCGGCCCCGCGCACGGTCGTAGCGGTCCAGCGCGTCGCGTCGCTCCTCGGCGTGGTCCACGATCGGCTCGGGATACCCCCGGGCGTAAGCGTCGTCATGACGCCACGGCTCGTGGATCGCCGCCCCGGCCAGGTGGGCCAACTCCGGGACCCAGCGACGCACATAGTCACCGCGGGGGTCGAAGCGCTTCCCCTGACCGACGGGGTTGAAGACCCGGAAGTACGGGGCCGCATCGGTGCCGGTGCCGGCCACCCACTGCCACCCGTGGTTGTTCGAGGCGATGTCACCGTCGATGAGGTGGTCGAGGAAGTGCTGCGCACCCACGGGCCACCACACGTGCAGGTCCTTGACCAGGAAGCTGGCCGTCACCATGCGCAGCCGGTTGTGCATCCAGCCGGTCTCACGCAGCTGCCGCATCCCGGCATCGACGAACGGGAAGCCGGTCCGACCGGCGCGCCACGCCTCCACCAGTTCCTCGGTCCCGGGTCCCGCGTCATACGACATCGCGGACAGTTCCGGGCGCAGGTCGGCCCATACCGAACCGGGACGGTGCCAAAGAACGTCGGCATAGAACTCGCGCCAGGCCAGCTCCGTCACCACCTTGTCCGCGCCGTCGGAGTTCGCGTCCTGGTGGTCCTGCAGGTCGGCCAGCAGGGTGTGTGGATGGATCTCCCCCAGCTTGAGATGAACGGAGATCCGGCTCGTTCCGTCCACGTCGGGGCGGTCGCGCTGCTGGGCGTACTCGGCCATGTGGGAGTCGAGGAATTCCTGCCACCGCGCGCGGGCAGCGGCCTCGCCGACAGGACCGAACGAGCGACCGAACTCGAGCAGGTCCTCGTCCCATGGCTCGCTGTCCACCGAGCGGTCCCACTGCACGTCCACCGGGGGTGTCGGCGGGACGAACGCCTGTTCGCGCCAGGTCCGCGCGAAGGGGGTGAAGACCCGGTACGGGGTTCCCTGACCGGAGAGAACCGATCCCGGATCGACCGCGTACGGCGAGCCGGTCGCCACGCCCTCGACGCCGGCGGCATCGAGCCGGGCGGCGACAGCGCGGTCGCGGCGCAGGACGTACGGCGTGAACTCCCGGGCGACGTGGACCCGGTTCGCGCCGATCTCGGCCGCGACGGCGGCCACGACCTCGGCCGGGTCGCCCGTCCGCACCACGAGCGCTCCCCCGGTCGACTCGTCGAGCGAGGCGAGCGAGGCCTCGAGCCGCCCGCGACGCGGCCGACCTGCGGCAGCCAAGCCGGGATCACGCACGACCAGAGGCAGGACGGGACCGTCCTGGGCCGCGGCTGCCAGCGCGGGGTTGTCGGCCAATCGCAGGTCGCGGCGGATCCACCAGATCGACGTCATCCGCCGGCTTTCCGCGACATCGCAGCCATCGCCTCATCGTAGGTGTGGTCCGCGCAGTCGGCAGGTTCACCACAGCAGCTCGAGTTGGCCGAATCGCCGTCCACCTGATTCACTAGGCCGTGAACACTTGTTCACAGCCCGGATCCGGAGGTCCCGTCTTGAGCGCGTCCGCGCCGCGTCCACCGTCCCGGAAGCCGGTGGAACGAGCCGTGCGCAGCCCGGCGCTCGTCGTGGCCACCCTGGCCCTGTGCGGCATCGTGGTCTCGCTGCAGCAGACCCTGATCCTGCCGCTGCTGCCGTCGTTGCCCGACCGGCTCGGCACCACGGCGGACAGCGCCTCCTGGCTCGTGACCGCAACTCTGCTGTCCGGCGCCATCGCCACGCCCACGGTGTCGCGACTGGCCGACATGTACGGCAAACGGCGCATGATGGTGGTCACGCTCGGCATCGCCGTGCTGGGTTCGATCGTCGGTGCGCTGAGCCAGGTGCTTCCGCTGCTGCTCGTGGCCCGTGCGCTCCAGGGCGTGGGCATGGCGGTGGTCCCCGTGGGGATCGCGATCATGCGGGACGAACTGCCCCGGGACCGCATTCCCCTCGGCGTCGCGCTGATGAGTGCCACGCTCGCGATCGGGGCCGGCGTGGGTCTACCCATGTCGGGTCTGATCTCCGAACACCTGGACTGGCATGCCATCTTCTGGCTGACCGGCGTCGTCGGCATCGTGCTGCTCGTGGCGGCACTGGTCGTCCTGCCGGAGTCGGAGGTCCGCACCCGCGGCGTCTTCGACTTCCGCGGAGCCGTCCTGCTCTCGGCGGCCCTGACAGCCCTGCTGCTCGCGCTGTCGAAGGGCGCCCACTGGGGCTGGAGCTCGCCCACGACCCTCGGCATGTTCGCGGGCGGAGCCGTCGTGTTGGCGATCTGGGCTCCCATGGAGTTGAGGACTCCCAGCCCACTCGTCGATCTGCGCGTGGCGTCACGGCGTTCGGTCCTGTTGGTGAACGGCGCTTCGGTGCTGAGCGGCTTCGCGATGTTCGCGAACATGTTGCTCACGGTCCAGCTGCTGCAGGCGCCGATCGCGTCCGGGTATGGCCTGGGCATCGGTCCCATGGAGGCGGGACTGTGGATGGTGCCGAACGTCGCGGCCTTCGGTCTCATGGCCCCCTTCTCGGCGTGGCTGATCCGCAAGTACAGTCCCCAGATCGCCCTGCTCGCGGGTTCCCTCGTGATGGGTTTCGCCTATGTCGGCCGGGTCTTCTTCAGTGACAACCTCGCCCAGGTCGTGATCGGTTCGGTCGTCGTCGGTATCGGCACGGCGATCGGCTACAGCGCCCTGCCGACCCTGATCATGCGAGCCGTCCCGGTGACCGAGACGGCTTCGGCGAACGGCCTCAACGTCCTGCTCCGCTCCGTGGGGACGTCGTCGGCCAGCGCCGTCATCGCCGCCGTCACCACGGCCTCGGCGATCACCGTCTCGGGTCAGGCCGTACCGAGCGCGGGCGCGATTTCCCTGATGTTCTGGCTCGCCGCGGCGATGGCGTTCGGCGCGGCGGCGATCGCCGTGCCCACGTTGCGCCTGAAGGACTTCGCTCCGGAGGCCGACCGTGCCGGCACCGCCACGACCGGCCGGCCCACCCGCGTCGTTCGCGGCATCGTGGTCAATGCCTCGTCTCGTCCGATCCGCAGCGCCGTCGTGACGGTCCTGACGACCGAGGGGGCAGCCGTCGACTGGGGTCAGGCCGACTCCGAGGGCCGGTTCACCGCTGCCATCCCGGGCCCCGGTGACTATCTCGTCGTCACGGCGGCCGATGGCTGGCGACCCCGGACGCGTCTCGTCACCCTGGACGACGAATCGGAGTTGCCGCCGCTGGTCCTGCGTGACCGGCTGACCCTCGAGGGCTCGATCACCGACACTGGCGGACTGCCCGTCTGCGGCGCCCTCGTGGTCCTGACCCGCCACACGGGCGAAGCGGTGAACACGGCGCGTACGGACCACGAGGGTCGGTACGAATTCCCTCGCCCGGCGAACGGACGCTATGTGCTGAGCGTCGTGTCCCCCTCCGGCTCGATCGGCGCCCGCCCCGTCACGGTGTGGGAAGCCGCGCGCAGCGTGGACCTCGTCCTGGGTACACCACTGGCATGACCGGGCCCACCGAGCCGGGCGCTGCAGCCGGACAGGACGAGACCCATGCCGCCGTCTTCCGGGCCGCGGGTGAACTCTTCGCACGTCAGGGGTTCGGTCAGGTTACGATCCGGGCCATCGCCGCGCGCGCCGGGACCTCCCCCGCGCTCGTCATGAAGGTCGGCGGCAGCAAGCGAGCACTGTTCCACCGCACCGCGAAGATCGCTCCCCCCGATCTGCCCGACGTCCCGCCGTCCCAGCTCGGGCGAGCCCTCGTCACCGATCTGATCGAGCGCCATCGCCGTGGCGAACTCGAGCACCTGGGGCGCGCCATCATTCTCAAGTTCGATGCGCCCGATCCCGAAGCGGTGCGAACTCAGTTCCTCTCGGGTTATGTCGAGCCGCTGGCGAACGTGTTGGAGGGGTCGCAACGAGTCCTCCGGGCCGAGCTGGCCATGGCCGCACTCACCGGCCTCGCGGTGGCGCTCCGTTTCTTCGAGCCTCCGTCGTTGAATGCCGATCTCGACGTGGTCCGGGAGCGGTACGGACAGGTCGTCCAGCACCTCCTCGACGGAGACGGCTGAGTCGAGCCACTCAGCCGACGCGCGTCACCAGGACGTTCTGGGCGATCCGGCCGATCGGTCCGGTCTCCGCATGCAACACCGCCGCCGTCAGGCCGATCCCGTCGGAGCCGAACGACGGCTCGGAGCGAATCCCGAACCAGTCTCCGGTCGGCTCGCCGGGCAGGTGGATTGTCGTCTCGGTGTTGAGGAACGCGAACTTCCGAGGGTCGAGCCGAGCACCCAGTCCGTTGGCCGAGTCCGCGAGCGCCATCGCCTTCTCGAGCGGCGTCGGCACCTCGCCGGCCACGACCGGGACCCTGAGCCGGAGCCACCCTTCGGTCGGATCGCCGGGAGCGCCTCCGGAGTTCACCAGAATCCACTCTGTGGCGCGCAGGTAGCCGCTCTCTCCCCACGAATCGGGGAAGCTGAAGTGGGTCGGCACCTGCTCGCCGGGTTCCGGGAACGGCAGGACCGGTTCGGTTCGCCGCACGACGTCGCTCGTGTCACTCGTGGCCAGCCGCCAGGCCTGGGCCCGAGCCACAGACCGCAGTTCGCCATCGGGGCCGGGAGCCTGCATCACCGCGGACAGCAGTTCGATCGCGCGACCGGGGCGTTCGATCCTGGCCGAGACGTGCACCTCGGTCACGGGCACGGGACCCAGCAGTTCGACCGTGATGCGCGTCAACCGAGTCCCCTCGCGCGGCTGGCATCGGTCCATCGCCCGCGTCAGCAGGGCAGAGACCGGCCCGCCGTGCTGCAGTTCCGGGCCCCACGGACTGCTCGTGGCCTCGGTGACCGTGAAGGTCTCGACCGGATGGCCCTCGGCATCGGGCCGCACACCGAGCGGGAGGTAGAAGGCTTCCGATGCGGGTGATGCGTGCTGCGACATGTCGTCATTGTCTCTGGTGGCCGTCGTCGGCTCTGCAGGACTCGGCGAGAATGCCTCCATGACGTTCTCCGCCGAGCATCCGGTCCTGACTGCGATCCGCGCGGGAGTCGCCTCAGAACGCATCGTCGTCGACCCCGATGTGATGGCGGGCCTCAGCCGGGACCAGGCCGCCTGGGCCGAGGCCGGTGTTCCGATCGCGGTGGTGCGGGTCCGCTCGACCGAGGACGTCCGCGTCGTCGTCGCGGCATGCCACGAGCACCGCGTGCCCGTGGTCGCGCGCGGCGCGGGGACCGGCCTGTCCGGGGGTGCCAACGCGATCGATGGCGGCATCGTCCTGACCTTCGAGGCGATGGACCGGGTGCGGGAGATCAATGCGCTCGAACGCTACGCCGTGGTCGAGCCGGGCCTCGTCAACGACGACCTGCGAGCGGCCGTGGCCGAACACGGCCTGTGGTATCCGCCCGATCCCGCCAGTTCTCCGTGGTCGACGATCGGCGGCAACGTCGCGACGAACGCCGGCGGGGTCTGCTGCGTGAAGTACGGGGTGACCCGCGACTACGTGCTGGAGCTCGAGGTCGTCACCGGGACCGGCGAGGTGGTCCGGCTGGGACGTCGTACGGCCAAGGGAGTTGTGGGTTACGACCTCGTGGGGCTGATGGTCGGGTCCGAAGGAACTCTGGGCATCGTCACCGAGATCGTGGTGAAACTGCGCCCGCTGCCGCCGCCGGCGATCACCGTGGCGGGGTACTTCGACTCGGTCGTCGACGCGGGAGCCGCGGCGCGTGAACTGGGTGCGTCCGGGATCGTCCCGTCAGCATTGGAACTCGTGGACCGGCACTGCCTCGTCGCGGTCGACGAGTGGAAGAACATGGGCCTGGCGGTGGATGCGAACGCCGTGTTGCTGGCCCAGATCGATGACCCGCCCGCGGTCGCAGAGCAGATCGCCGACCGCGTGGTCGCGTGCTTCACCGAGGCCGGCGCGACGTGGGCCGACAGGTCGACGGACCAAGCCGAGGCCGAGGCGTTGTTCGCCGCCCGGCGGCTCGCCTATCCGGCGCTCGAAAGGTCGGGGCCGGTCATCACCGAGGATGTCTGCGTCCCCCGTGAAGCAGTGCCCGCAGCCCTCGCCGGGATCGAGGACGTCGCCCGTCGGAACGGCGTGACGATCGCCAACATCGCGCACATCGGTGACGGCAACCTGCATCCGCTCATCATCACGCCGGCCGGTGACGAGGCCACCCTCGCCCGGGCGCACCAGGCCTTCGAGGAGATCCTCGATCTCGCGCTCGGCCTCGGTGGAACCGTCTCGGGCGAGCACGGCGTCGGGCTGCTCAAGCAGGGCGGCCTGCGGCGTGAGCTCTCTCCCGCGGTCCGGGACATGCACGTTGCCGTGAAGCGCGCCCTGGATCCGCACGGCATCCTCAACCCGGGCAAGGCGATCGGTCAGGCTCCGCTATGACGTCGCTGCGATCGGCGTGGGCCTGCTCGACCTTCGCGGCGATGCTGCGCCGGTGACCGTGCTTCTTGCCGTGCACACCGCGATAGAGCAGCGAGGAGGCGAGCACGACGCCGGCCAGGATCCCGTACATCTCGCCGAAGTTGGTGGCGGCGAGCAGGGTTCCCAACACAATGGGCCCGAGACCCATGCCGAGGTCGAGCATGAAGAAATAGGTGGAGACCGCCACACCGAGACGATTGATCGGAACCTTGCCGACGGCCACGGACTGCAGGGCCGAGACGAGAGTGCCGAACCCGAATCCGACGAGCCCGCCCGAGATCACGACCGCGAGGTTGCTGTGCGCGAGCGCCAACAGGGCGAGCCCGGCCGAGAATCCAACGATCGCCAGGTAGACGACGGCGTTGTCACCGAACTCGTCCTGGATCCGGCCGGCGATGAGCCGGGCCAGGAACAGGACGGCGGCGTACGCGAGGAAGAAGGCACCGGCCCCGGGCACCAGGTCACGCTCGACGCCGAAGGACTGGAGATACGCGACGATCGCGGAGTAGGCGACCGCGATGACGAGGATGAAGCTGGCCGCGGGGAGCACCGCCGGGTGCAGCATGTCCGTGGGGTGGAAGCGTCGCAGCCTGGCCCGGTGCTCGGGTTCGATCGGCAGGTCCGGGGTGCGCACGAACAGCGCGAGCACGAGGCCCGCGACAGCCGCCACGACACCGGCGACGAACAACGATTCGTATCCGGGCCCCGCCACGAGTTTCAGCGCGAGGAAAGGGCCGATGGCGGCGGCGAGGGTCGTCGACAGCGCGAAGTAGCCCGTACCTTCGGCCAGCCGGGAGCGCGGGATGACCGACTGGGCCAGCGCGATCGCGGCCGTGCTCGCGACCGCGAACACCACGCCGTGGACGGCCCGCACGGTCAACAACCCGATGAAGCTGTCCTCTACGAGGAAGTAGCTGAGCGAGGTGATGACGAACAGCACGAGTGAGAACACCAGGACCCGGCGCCTGCCGACCAGGTCCACAACGTTCCCGGCGAACAGGCGCGCGGCGGTCGCACCGAGCACGTAGATGCTGGCCGCCAGGCCACCGGCGGTGTCCGAGACGGCGAACTGCGCGACGGCGTAGACCGCCATCGTCGTCATGAACGCGTAGAACACGAATGCCAGGACGAAGTTGACGATGGAGGCGAGAACGAGGTCGACCGACCAGAGCTTGGCCTTGGGCCTCGCGCCGGACACACCGATCACTTCCCATCTGAGTTGAGGGCTACCGCGCCCTCCCGCCTCAGGGAGATCGGGCCGACTTCCATTCTTTCATGCCAGCGATCCGGTTTTGATTGAACCTGGTGTCAGTTTCGTCACACGACAGGCATCACCTAACCCGGCTCCGTCGAGCGACCGCGACTCCACCCTTCCACGCCGGCCGACGGCGGGGGTTAGGTGAGGCTGGCTTTTCTTGAATGATTCAAGAAAAGCTGGGAAGATGGAGACACCAACCGAGAGAAAGGGACGACATCATGACCCAGACACTCAACCGCGAGGACACCCACACCGCGCACCCCGCCTTCCAGGCCTCGAAGCAGCTCGCCGCCCACCTGCAGCAGATGCTCGTCGACCTGACCGACCTGCACATCCAGGGCAAGCAGCTGCACTGGAACGTCGTCGGCAAGAACTTCCGCGACACGCACCTGGTCCTGGACGAGGTCGTCGACGCCGCCCGCGAGTTCACCGACACGATCGCCGAGCGGATGCGCGCCGTGTACGCGACGCCGGACGCCCGCGTGACGACCGTGGCCGCGCAGACCAGCCTCCCGCAGCCGCCGGCCGACGAGATCGACACCGCCGACACGGTCGATGCGATCGTCGCCGCGCTCTACGCCACGGCCGGCACCGCACGTCGGATCCACGACGAGGTGGACGCCGAGGATCCGACGACCGCGGACATCCTGCACACCGTGCTCGAGCGCCTCGAGCAGCTCGCCTGGATGATCGACTCCGAGAACCGCGTCGCGAACAGCAGCATCCCGCGTCAGGTCTGATGCCAATTGATCACGATGACCCGGCGGCCTTGAAGGACAGCAGCCGCAGGCTGTTGGTCACGACGAAGACCGACGAGAAGGCCATCGCCGCGCCGGCGAGCATCGGGTTGAGCAGTCCGGCGGCGGCGACCGGGATCAGGGCCACGTTGTAGGCGAACGCCCAGAACAGGTTGCCCCTGATCGTGCCCAACGTCCGGCGCGACAGCCGGATCGCATCGGCGGCGGCTCGCAGGTCACCACGCACGAGCGTGAGATCCGAGGCCTCGATCGCGACATCGGCGCCCGTGCCCATGGCCAGCCCGAGATCGGCCTGGGCCAGCGCGGCAGCGTCGTTGACGCCGTCACCGACCATCGCGACCCGCTTGCCCAGTGCCTGGAGCCGCTTGACCTCGGCCACCTTGTCGGACGGCATGACCTCGGCGATCACGTCGCCGGGGTCGATGCCGATCTCGGCAGCCACGGCCGTGGCGACGGCCCGGTGGTCGCCCGTCAGCAAGATCGGCCTCAGGCCGAGGTCACGCAGGTTCCCGATGGCCTCGGCCGAGGTCGGCTTGATCGCGTCGGCCACGACCAGGACGCCGCGCGCCCTTCCCTCCCAGCCCACGACGACGGCAGTGCGGCCCTGCCGGCCCGCGTCGTCCATCGCGGCCCGCAACTCGGCGGGCAACTGCTGGGAACGCGACTCCAGCAGCCGCGGCCGGCCGACCAGCACGGCATGACGGCCCCCGTCGACGACGATGCCCTGTACGCCCAGCCCCTCGAGATTCGCGAACTCCTCGACGGCCGGTAGGTCACCGACCCGCGCGGTGGCCTCCTTCGCGATGGCCTGCGCGATGGGGTGTTCGGAGGCGTCCTCCAGCGCGCCGGCCAACCGCAGGACCTGGTCGGCATCCTCACCGTCGGCGACGACCACGTCGAGTAGGGTCATCTGCCCGGTCGTGACGGTGCCGGTCTTGTCCAGCACGATCGTGTCGATCCGGCGCGTGGTCTCGAGAACCTCGGGGCCCTTGATCAGGATGCCCAACTGGGCCCCACGCCCCGTGCCGACCATGAGGGCGACCGGAGTCGCGAGTCCCAGCGCGCACGGGCAAGCCACGATCAGCACGGCGACCGCGGTCGCGAAGGCTGCGGAGACGGAGTCACCCGCGATCGCCCAGGCCGCGAAGGTGGCGATCGCCAGGACGATCACGGTGGGAACGAAGATGCCCGAGATCGTGTCGGCCAGGCGCTGCGCGCGGGCCTTGCCGTTCTGGGCGTCTTCGACCAGTCGGGCCATCTGGGCCAGCTGGGTGTCCGCGCCCACGCGGGTCGCCTCGATCACGAGGCGCCCCCCGGCGTTCACGGTGGCACCGACCACCGCGTTCCCCACGGCGACCTCGACAGGAACGGACTCGCCGGTGACCATCGAGGCGTCGACGGCAGCCGAGCCTTCGACGATCCGCCCGTCCGTGGCGATCTTCTCGCCCGGGCGCACCACGAAGCGGTCCCCCACCACCAGTTCGTCGATGCCGATCGACAGCTCGCGACCGTCGCGCAGCACCGAGACCTCCTTGGCGCCCAGCTCCAGCAGCGCCCGCAGCGCCGCGCCCGCGCGGCGCTTGGACTTCGCCTCGAGGTAACGGCCGAGCAGGATGAAGGTGATGACGCCCGCGGCCACCTCGAGGTAGATGCTGCCGGTCCCGTCGGTGCGCGAGATCGTGAATTCGAACCCGTGGGTCATCCCCGGGTGCCCGGCCGTGCCGAGGAACAGCGCGTAGAGCGACCACAGGTAGGCCGCGACCGTGCCCATCGAGATGAGCGTGTCCATCGTCGCGGTGCCGTGCTTGAGGTTGGTCCACGTCGCCCGGTGGAACGGATGTCCGGCCCACACGACCACGGGCGAGGCCAGGGTCAACGACAACCACTGCCAGTTCGTGAACTGCCACGGGGGAACCATCGCCAGCACCACGACCGGTGCCGACAACAGTGCCGCGATGGTCACCCGGGTGCGCAGCTCGCGCACCGACGCGTCCTCGCCGTCCTCGCCCGAGGTCTCCCCCGACTGCGTCGGCCGTGGCAACGTCGCGGTGTACCCGACCTGCTCGACGGCGTCGACCAAGGTGGCCGGTTCGACCTCGTCGCCGAACGTGACTTTGGCCTTCTCGGTCGCGTAGTTGACCGTCGCGGTGACTCCGTCGAGCTTGTTGAGCTTGCGCTCGACGCGGTTCGCGCACGACGCACACGTCATGCCACCGATCGCCAGTTCGAGTTCGGCGAGGCCGGCCGCCGAGACCGCTTCGCGCGAGGTGCTCATGTCAGCCGGCGACCTGGTAGCCGGCCTCTTCGACGGCTGCGCGGATCGTGGCGGGTTCGACGGGGGCATCGCTCGTCACGGTCACCTGGCCGGACGCCAGATCGACCTGCACGTCGGTCACTCCGGCGACCTCGCTGACCTCCTCGGTCACGCTCTGGACGCAGTGGCCGCAGGTCATTCCGGTGACGGTGTAGTTGCTGGTGGCGCTCATCGGTAGTTCTCCTCGTGCATGTGTGTCGTCGGTGGGATCAGGCGCGGACGAGCCGTGCGATCGCGGCGTTGGCTTCTGAGAGCTTCTCCTCGGCTTCCGGCCCGCCCTTGGCCACGGCGTCGACGACGCAGTGGGCCAGGTGCTCCTCGAGCAGTCCCAGGGAGACGGACTGGAGGGCCTTCGTCATGGCCGAGACCTGCGTCAGGATGTCGATGCAGTACTGCTCCTCCTCGACCATGCGCTGCAGGCCTCGGGCCTGACCCTCGATCCGGCGCAGCCGCTTGAGATAGGCGTCCTTCTGCCCGATGTAGCCGTGTCCGGCGTGGTGCTGGTGTTCGTCCGCTGCGTTCATGACGCCCTCCGTCTGTTCAAGCGATCCTCCAAGCATACCCATAGGGGGTATCGCTTCCAGGGTTGGACTATATACCCCATAGGGGTATCGTGTCGATTATGGAAGGTCCTGAGGTCCACACCACCGAGTACACGTGCCCGATGCATCCGGAGGTACGTCAGGCCGGACCCGGGTCGTGCCCGATCTGCGGGATGGCCCTGGAGCCGGTGCTGGTGACGGCCGAGGACACCGGCCCGAGCGACGAACTCGTCGACATGACCCGCAGGTTCTGGATCGGCCTCGCGCTGACCGTGCCCGTCTTCGCCCTGGAGATGGGACCCCACCTCCTGAGCGGCATGCACGACCTGATCTCGCCGGCGACCTCGTCGTGGGTCCAGGCCGCGCTGGCCACTCCGGTCGTCCTCTACAGCGGCCGGCCGTTCTTCGTCCGCGGCTGGGACTCGATCCGCACCCGCAATCTCAACATGTTCACGCTGATCGCGATGGGCACCGGTGTCGCGTGGCTCTACAGCATGGTCGCCCTGCTCGTTCCCGGCATCTTTCCCGACGCGTTCCGCGAGCACGGCACGGTCGCGGTCTACTTCGAATCCGCCGCGGTGATCACGACCCTGGTCCTGCTGGGTCAGGTCCTCGAACTGCGGGCCAGGGAGCAGACCTCGGGCGCGATCAAGGCACTGTTGCAGGTCGCTCCTCGCACCGCGGTGCGGATCCGACCGGACGGCACCGATGAGGAGGTCGCGATCGAGGACGTCCAGATCGGTGACCGTCTGCGGGTCCGTCCCGGCGAGAAGGTCCCGGTGGACGGCTCCGTCGAGGAAGGACGCTCCTCGCTGGACGAGTCCTTGGTCACGGGCGAATCGATGCCGGTCACGAAATCCGCCGGCGACGGCGTCGTCGGCGGCACGATCAACCAGTCCGGCGCGCTCGTGGTGACGGCCGAGAAGATCGGCCGCGACACGATGCTGGCGCGCATCGTGGCGATGGTCGCGGACGCCCAGCGCTCGAAGGCGCCGATCCAGAGGCTCGCCGACCGCGTGTCGGGGATCTTCGTGCCGGTCGTGATCGCCATCGCCGTCGTGGCGTTCGTGGTCTGGGCGCTCGTCGGCCCCGATCCACGGCTGGCCCACGCCCTGGTCGTCGCTGTCGCCGTGCTGATCATCGCGTGCCCCTGCGCGCTGGGCCTGGCCACGCCGATCTCGATCATGGTCGGAGTCGGGCGGGGTGCCGGACTGGGCGTCCTGATCAAGAACGCCGAAGCGCTCGAGCGGATGGAGAAGGTCGACACGCTCGTCGTCGACAAGACGGGCACCCTGACCGAGGGCCGGCCGTCGGTCACCGCAGTCGTTCCCGCCGAGGGATTCGACGCGGACGACCTGCTGCGGATCTCGGCGGGGGTCGAGCGGGTCTCCGAGCACCCGCTGGCCCTGGCGATCGTCGCCGCCGCGCACGAGAAGGGCCTGGACCTTCCTGCCGTGACCGACTTCGACTCCCCCGTCGGACGCGGCGTCATCGGAACCGTCGAGGGCCGACGCGTCCTGATCGGCAGCGCCAAGTTCCTGGCCGGTGAACGCGTCGATACCCGGGCCCTGTCCGATCGGGCAGACCGGCTGGCGCAGGACGGCGCCACCGCCATCCACGTGGCTGTCGACGGTCGCTCGGCCGGCGTCCTGGGCATCGCGGACCCGATCAAGGCAACTTCCGCTGCTGCCTTGAGAACACTCGCCGACTCCGGCATCGACGTCGTGATGCTGACCGGCGACAACCGCGTGACCGCCCGGGCCGTCGCGGACCGGCTGGGCATCACCCGGGTCGAGGCGGAGGTGCTTCCCGACCACAAGGCCGACGTCGTCCAGCGTCTGCGCAATGACGGCAGGATCGTCGCGATGGCCGGCGACGGGGTCAACGATGCCCCCGCCCTGGCGGCAGCCGATGTCGGGATCGCCATGGGCACGGGCACCGACGTCGCGATGGAGTCGGCCGGGATCACGTTGCTCAACGGCGACCTCACCGGCATCGTCACGGCGCGCCAACTCTCGGCGAAGACCATGGCGAACATCCGCCAGAACCTGTTCTTCGCATTCATCTACAACGCGGCCGGGATCCCGCTCGCCGCCGGAGTGCTGTACCCGTTCTTCGGCGTGCTCCTCTCGCCGATGATCGCCGCAGCCGCCATGTCGCTGTCGTCCGTCAGCGTGATCGGCAACGCCCTGCGGCTGCGGACCCAGCGACTGGGCTGAGGCTCACGACGGGATCCGGTCCCCAGCGAACACGTTGAACAGCAGGTGGTCCTGCCAGCGTCCGGCGATGTGCAGGTAGTCGGGCGCGAGGCCGAAGGGCCGGAAGCCCGCCTTGCGCAGGACCCGCTGCGAGGCCACGTTGTGCAACAGCGTCTCGGCCTGCACCCGGTGCAACTTCAGGTCGCTGAAGGCGTGCCTGAGCGCGTCACGGACGGCGCCGGTCGCCAGGCCCCTGCCGTTCATGTCTCCGCGCACCCAGTAGCCCATCGAGGCCGACTGGAAGGCTCCGTAGGTCACTCCGTTCAGGTTCAGTCGCCCGGCGATCTCGCCGGCGGGGCCGGAGATGACGAAGGGAACCATGCGGCCGGCGTCGTGCTCCTCGAGGAATCCGCGGATGGCTTCCCGCCGGACGTCCACGTCGAAGAAGCTGTCGGGGCGCTGCGGCTCCCACGGCGCGAGGAACTCGCGATTCTTGCGCAGCACGTCCGTGAGCTCCTCGGCGTCGTCGAGTCGCAGCAGTCGAAGTCGTTGAGCCACAGTCAGCCTCTCCATTCACACTCGTCGCACCTGACGGTAGGGAGCCAGCATTTCAGCTTTGTTTCCCCGGTGGAACAGGACGAGGGCGAAGACGACTCACTCGGCCGCGACGAAATCCTCCCAGCGGTTGGCGAGGTAGTCGATGAACACCGGCCCGACGTGTTGCGCTGCGAGGTGCTCACGGGTGACGGGCAGGGCAGACGGCGTGAAGTCGGCCTGCCCGATGACCCGGGCGGCGAAGTCGTGGTGCAGGATCGCGCCGACCCCGACCCCGACGAAGTCGGCGCCTTGGTCGAGGCACCACTGGGCGTCGGCGGCCGTGAGTACCTTGCCGAAGCCCTCCGGAGTGAGCCGGATGCCGACCTGGAAGTCGGGGCCGGTCGCTGCACGGATGGCCGAGAGCACCTCCAGCACGATGCGGAACCGGTTCGTGGGCGATCCGCCGTACCGGTCGGTGCGGTCGTTGAAGCGAGGATCCAGGAACTGCCCGATCAGGTAGCCGTGGGCGCCGTGCACCTGGACACCGTGGAATCCCGCCCGCTCGGCCAGGACTGCGGCTGCGGCGAAGTCCTCGACGACCTGTTCGACCTGCGCCGTCGCGAGAGCGCTCGTCTGCTTCGCCGGCTCGTCCCACGGGGCGACCCGCTCGGTTCCCGGAAAGTTGGCCTGGAGACGTACGCGGCTGCCGTGAGCACGTGGCCGAATCCGCCGCGTGCCCGCGCGACCAGCCAGTTCGTCTCGTCGTCGCTGAGTGTTCCGTCGGGGTTGCTCTGCTTGTTCGTGAGCGGCGCCAGCGCGAATCGGTTGCGCCAGGCAGGGCCGTGGGCAAAGGTCAGGGGTTTGTTCAGCGCAGGAGTCGACACGCCTCGAACCTACGTCGTGGGCGGTACTCGGCCGGCGGCTGGTCGCTCCCGAACTGCCCGGGAACGCATGTCGGGAGACGATGTGGGTAAGGGCATGGAGAGACGATCAACCCCGAGGAGGAGAACATGGCACAGCTACCCGATCCGCCGGATCCCCGCGACGAGGATCCGGTGTTCCCGGCCGAGGACCTCGACCCGTTCGACGATGAGACCGTCGCCCACCTCGACCCTGATCCCGAGACCGCGACCCACCTCGCCGATCCCGACGCCGAGGCGATCGTGGACGAACCGCCGGACGTCGAACCGGCGGTGCCGTCCGAGTGACCGAACCGGAGCCAGGTCGCCACGAGACACGCGACGAACGTGCGGACCGGAACTGGAACGACCTGTTGCAGGAGTTCCGAGTGCTCCAGACGGGCGTTCAACTGCTGAGCGGCTTCCTGCTGACGCTGCCGTTCCACGCCTCGTTCCCCGACCTGGATCCCTTCCAGAAGGGGACCTACCTGGCGCTCGTGGTGCTGGCCGCCTGCACCACGACGACGATGCTGGTCCCGATCGCGGTGCACCGGCGGATCTTCCGCCAGCAGCGCAAGGAGCGGCTCGTCGAAATCGGCCACCTGCTGGCCCGCCTCGTGCTCCTGCTGATCGGCGCGCTCGTCGCCGGGACGGCGTTCTTCGTCTTCGACATCGTGGCGGGTCGCGCGGCCGGGATCGTGGTGGGCGTCGTGATGCTGGTGCTGGTCACCGTGGCCCTCGTGGTGGTTCCGCGCGCCGTGACCGGCCCTCGCACGGACTAATCGGCCAGCAGCCGCAGGACCGCTCGCTCGACGTCCTCCTGGCGGGTGTCCATCGCATGCGCGAGGGCGGCGGCGATCGTCCGTCCCTCGTCGTGCAGGTCCAGCACCCGTGGATCCACGTACGCGGACCGGGCTATCGCCGGGGTGTTGCCCAGGTAGTCGGCGACCTGCTGCAGCGCGGCCCGTTGGCGCCTTCGGCGTGCCGTGCGGCTCTCCCCGGGCTGCCCGTCCGCCGCCAGGGCGACGGCGGCCAGGACGGTGGCATGCCAGGTCCGGAAATCCTTCGCGGTCACCTCGATCCCGGAGGCCTCGCGGATGTAGTCGTTGACCCGGTCGGGCGTCAGCCGTTGCCAGCGGCGGCCCTCCTTGAAGGCGAGCAGTTCGCCGAAGCCGCCGCGCCGCCGGCGCAGGTCGGCGATCGCCGCGATCGAAGGCGCGTCCTCGATCACGATCTCGTGGTCGACACCGGACTTCCCGGTGAAGGCGAACACGATCGCGTCGCCGCGTCGCCGCACGTGCTGGCGGCTCAACGTGGTCAGGCCGATGCTGCCGTGCTCGTCGGCATAGACGTCGCTGCCGATGCGGAAGTAGCCGAGGTCCAGCATCCGCACGGCGAGCGCCGCGGACCGCGCATCCGGCATCCCCGCGATGGCCAGATCGTGCGTCACCTGTTTCCTGACCCGCGGCAGGACCCGGCCCAGCTCCATGACCCGCTCGAACTTCAGTTCGTCGCGTTTGACCCGCCACTGCGGGTGGTAGAGGTACTGGCGTCGCCCGGCCGCATCCGTGCCCACGGCCTGGAGGTGGCCGTTCTCGCGCGGGCAGATCCACACGTCCTCCCACGCCGGCGGGATCGCGAGGCTGCGAATCCTGGTCACGTGGTCGTCCGGGACCCGGTTGCCCTCATCGTCGAGATAGGTGAAGCCGCGGCCGACGCGCCGCCGGGTCCAGCCGAGGTCTCCTGCCGAAACCCGCCGCAAACGCACCATCGGTCTCTCCCTCGTCCACGCGGTGGATCCCCTGCATCAAGCTCTCCGGATCGGGTACCCCCCGGGCATGAGCACGACAACCTTGTATGCCGCCCTGGCCGCAACGCTCATCGCCACCGCCTGGCTGCTGCCGATGGGCGTGGTCCGCATGCTGGCCCGCGACTCCGGAGCACCGGGAGACACCCCGGGGATGCGCAAACTGGCGCTCGTGACGCTGGCCCTCGGGTGTATCTCAGCGGTCGCCTGCCTGTCCATCGCTGCGGTGATCGTCTTCCGATAGCGTCGGGCAGCCGGTCGATCAGTGGTTGCGCAAGGCCTTGATCAACTCGTCCTTGTTCATGTCCGAGCGGCCCTCGATGCCGATCTCCTTGGCGCGGTCCTGCAGTTCGTCGACGGTCCAGTCCTCGTAGGATCCGCCCTCGCCGCCCTTGCGACCCACCTCGGAGCGGGAGCTGTTCGCTGCGGCGTTGGCGATGCGGGCGGCCTTCTCCTTGCTCGCTCCGTCGTCGCGGAGTTCCTCGTAGAGTTCAGGATCCTTCACGCTGGGTCCGGGATCTTCCTTCGGCATGTCCGTGTCCTTCCTCGTCGCTGGAGGTGTTCATCGTTGCTGTACCCGGCGGGGCGGGTGTCCAAACGTCTGCGCCGGATGTCCGCCGCGTCAGTCCGTGAGTTCTGATTCCGGATCGACGACGTGCACGGCGGCCTCCTCGGCGGAGGCCCCGGCGCCGTCGATGCCCTCGTCCTCGGCGATGAGCTCCGACACGTCGTCCTCACCGATCCCGCCGTCCGGAGCCATCAATCGCCCGGCCCGCTCCTGGCCCACCTCGCCGGTCACCGGGCCGTCGAGGATGTCCGCATCTCGCTCGGCGTCCACCTCGTCGAAGACGTCCGGTTCCTCCTGGGCGAGGCGTTCCTCCAGGGTCTCGCCCTCGAGTTCCTCCTGGGCGGTCACACCCTTCGCCGTGACGCCGCGCGGCCGTTCGGGCGGCGAGATGCCCTCGTCGAGCACATCCTCGACCCCGCGATCGTCCAACGTGTCCTCGGGCTGCAACTGGTCTTCGTCCCCACCCATCGTGGTGCCTCCTCGTCGGTCGTCCTACGTCTCGATGATGGGCCCGTACCCCTCCCGACGCGAATCATGCGCCGCCCTGAGGCGAGCCTTGTCTTCGTTGCGAATGCGGCCCGCGCGGGGGATGGTTGAAGGCAGCACGGAAGCGAAACCGACGAGCACCAGGAGATCGCATGCCCACCGTCCCGAAGAGCACGACCGACACCCCCACCGAGTTCTCGACGTCCCATGAGCTCGCCGCCGGAGTCGCCCAGTTCCTGACGCCCGCCGTCCAGGACCTCGAGGCCCTCGTGGTCAACGGCAAGCAGGCCCACTGGCACGTGCGCGGAGGCAGTTTCGTCGGAGTGCACGAACTGCTCGACGACATCGTCGCCCACGCCCAGGAGTACGCCGACACCGCCGCCGAGCGCATCGTCGCCCTCGGCCTCCCGATCGACGCGCGGCTCGAGACCGTGTCCGCCAAGTCGACGCTGCCCACCCTGCCCGACGGATTCCAGACGTGGCAGCAGACGGCCGCCTCGGTCGTCTCGCTCATCGATGCCGTGCTCGTCACCGTGCGGGCGGCCGTGACCGGACTCGACGACATCGACCTGAGCAGCCAGGACGTGGCCATCGAGATCGAGCGCGGACTGACGAAGGATCGCTGGCTGCTGCAGGCACACATCGCCTCCTGACGCACCGGGCATCACCCCGTTGGCCATCACAAGGTAGGTAAGGCTATGCTCATCATGTGAGGTCACATCGTCGCCGCAACCCCGCCCAGCACGTCCTGATCGCCGGCAATGCCGACGACCTCGACGCCATGGCGGCAGAGCTCGCCGTACTCTCGGCCGACGTGTACGGCCAGGTCTTCGTCGAGGCGCCGGCCGATCTGGAGTTGCACCTCGTGACGCCCCCGCGCGTCACGGTCCACCGACTCAGTCCCGAGCCCCACTCGCTGTGTGCCGCTTTGGCGGGCTGGGCGGCCGAGTGGGTGCCGGACGAGCAGGACCCCGAGCGCACCGTCTCCGTGTGGATCGGCCGCCACGTCCGCGCGAGCGTCGACGTCGGGCTGCAGCGTCCCCTGGAGTCCTGACCGGGTCCATTGACCGCCTCGGCCATCCGGTCCTAGCGTGAGCCATGCCCGCGACGCGTCGACTCGACCCCGCCTCGGCGATCGGGCGGGTCGTCACCGACCTCGACGCCGTCATCCGTCGACGACGCCGCACCGACGGGATCCGGGTGTTCGCGCAGATGTACCGCGAGCTCACCGAGTCGGTCGGCATCCGGCGGGCGGAGAATCGCTTCGACAACGGTGAGTTTGTCGAGACCCTCGACGTGGTCTTCGCCGAGTTGTTCCTCGACGTACCCCGAGCGATGTCGCGCCGGCAGACCGCAGAGAAGGCCTGGGAGCCCTTGGTCGAGCGCCGCAGCGCGAAGCTCTTCCCGGTCCAGTTAGGGCGGGCAACTGCTCGGGGTCGCGTATCGCACGATCGAGGTGCGGGGCGCGCGCGTGATCCTCGTCGATGACCTCACCGGGGCCCGCGCCGCCGTCGTGGCGCACTGGCTGCGGCGTCGCGGCGACGGGCTGACGACCCCGCCCTTGACCATGATTGTCAGACAATCTGATATTGTCTGACAATCATGGCGCACCCAGACGATCCGGCGGTCCGGCCCGATGCCGTTGTCACCCACCTTCGGGACACGATCCTGTCCCTCGAACTACCGCCAGGTTCCGTCGTGACCGAGGCTCTCGTGGCACGGACCCACGACGTGGCACGGCCCACCGCCCGCATCGCGATCGACCGGCTCGTCGCGGAAGGGCTGCTGGTGCGAGAACCGCATCACGCTGCCCGGGTGCGCCGACTCGATCGTGACGACCTCCACGATCTCTTCTTCGCCCGTGCAGCCATCGAGTGCGCCGCAGTCGAATTGCTGGCGGCTGACGCGGTCGTGCCCGACGAGGCCCTCGCGAGGAACCTCGCGATGCGCGCCTTGCAGGCCGATGCCGCCTTCACGCTCGATGACATCGGCTTCCACTCCGCGCTCGTGCACGGGAGCAACTCCCCACGCCTGCGACGGATGCACGGCCTACTGATGGGCGAGATCGAACTGGGGATCGCCCAGATCGAGGCGCATCGCCTGCGCTCGCTCGACGAGGTCAACGCCGAGCACCAGCAGATCCTCGACGCGATCCACGCGGGCGACGACGTCACTGCCGTGACACTCACTCGCGCGCACATCTTCGCGTCCCGCGACCACCTCGTCACCCACCACGACACCCGAGAAGAATCCGAGTCAGCCTGATGGTCCAGCGACAGTTCCCCCACCCGCGCGAGGTCTTCGACCTGCTCAAGTTCAAGAAGCCGACGTGGAGCGCGAAACGCCGCCGGCTCGAATCGGCTCTGACGATCCACGACCTGCGTCGCATCGCGGCCCGACGCACGCCCCGGGCCGCGTTCGACTACACCGACGGTGCCGCCGAGGGCGAACTGTCCCTGGCCCGCGCACGCCAAGCGTTCGAAGACGTCGAGTTCAGCCCTCGCGTCCTGCGGACGATGCACGAGGTCGACACGACGACCACCATCCTGGGCGGTCCCTCGCGGCTGCCGTTCGCGATCGCGCCCACCGGCTTCACCCGCCTCATGCAGACCGAGGGCGAGATCGCCGGGGCGGGGGCGGCAGGCGCTGCCGGCATCCCGTTCACCCTCTCCACTCTCGGCACGACCTCGATCGAAGACGTCAGAGCAGCCAACCCGCATGGGCGCAACTGGTTCCAGCTGTACGTGATGCGCGATCGCGAGATCTCCTACGAACTGACCCGCCGCGCGGCTGCGGCAGGGTTCGACACTCTTCATTTCACCGTCGACACTCCCGTCGCGGGTGCCCGGCTGCGAGACCGACGCAACGGCTTCTCGATCCCGCCCCAGATCACGCTCAAGACCGTCCTCAACGCGGCCGTCCGTCCATGGTGGTGGATCGACTTCCTCACCACCCCCAAGCTGGAGTTCGCGTCGTTGACCACCACCGGCGGCACGGTCGGCGAACTCCTCGATGCCGCGATGGACCCGACCATCTCCTACGCGGACCTCGACGTGATCCGCGAACTGTGGCCGGGCAAGATCGTCATCAAGGGGGTCCAGAACGTCGACGACGCCAAGCATCTGGCCACCCTCGGCGTCGACGGCATCGTGCTGTCGAACCATGGCGGCCGCCAACTCGACCGCGCTCCCGTCCCCTTCCACCTGTTGCCCGAGGTGGTGCGCGAAGTCGGCTCCGACCTCGAGATCGGGGTGGACACCGGCATCATGTCCGGAGCCGACATCGTCGCCTCCATCGCGCTCGGTGCGAACTTCACGATGATCGGCCGCGCCTACCTCTACGGCCTCATGGCCGGCGGGCGGGCCGGCGTCGACCGCACCATCGAGATCCTCGAGACCGAGATCGTCCGCACCATGAAACTTCTCGGCACGGCCTCCCTGGCCGAGCTCGAGCCTGCCCACGTCACTCAACTCCAGCGGCTGGTCCCCCGGAGTTGACCGATCACCCGGTCAGGGAATCCGCGAGGGGATCAGACGCGTCCGGTGTCGTGAGCCCACATGGCGATCTCGACGCGGTTGCGGGCGCCCAACTTGGTCATCAGGGAGGCGACGTGGCTCTTGACCGTGCTCAGGCCGATGAAGAGCTCGGCGGCGATCTCGGCGTTGGTTCGGCCCCGCGCCACCAACGCCAGCACCTCCGCTTCCCGCTCGGTGAGCGGGGCGACGGGCTGGACCGGAAGCTCCGTCGTCCGGTCGGCGAAGGTCGCCAGCAGTCGGCGGGTGACGTTCGGTGCGATCAGCGCGTC
>CAYYQO010000017.1:15721-28771 GCA_964473845.1 uncultured Aeromicrobium sp. | reverse complement strand
GGTCGGTTCCGTGGTCGGCTCCTCGGTGGGCTCCGTGGTCGGCTCGGGCTCGGGTTCGTGCTCGGAGACGATCGTGATGCGCGAGTCGTACAGCGACGGGTTGAAGCCGTAGCCGATGCTGCCGGTCACGTCGTACGAGCTGCCGAACGTGGGGCTGTCGGGATCGGTGTCGACGCCGCCGGCGCTGCCGACGAGGGCCTGGATGAAGTACGAACCGGGCTGGAGTGCCACGCTCGAGGAATCGTCGCTGCCGCTGGTCGAACCATCGGGCAGGGTGAAGGTGGTCTCGAACTCGCCGTCACTGTCGGCGTTGGCCAGCGCCCAGGCGCCGGTGCCCAGGCTGAGCGGGGTGCCGCCGAGGGTGCCGGGTCGGGTGTCCGCGTCGGGAATGATCTGCTCGTACGGGGCGACGCGCGACAACTGGTTGCGTGACTCGGTCTCGATCACCTTGAAGGCGACGACTGATCCGTGCGTCCCGTCGTGCTTGAACCAGCCGGTGCCGCTGATCGTCACTTCTTCGCCGGGCGTGAACTCGTCGCCGGAGATCGTGAGGGTGCGGCCGGCCATCGTGCCGGCGCCGGTCAGCTCGATCGGTGAGCCGGCGGCGTCGGCCGGTGCACTGATCCACGCTGCCGTGCCCACCATGAGGGCCGCGGCGGCCCCGGCTGCAGCCAGCCGGAACCCGCGGAGGGGAGTGGTCGAGGTCATGATTCTCCTGAATCGTGGGTGGTCTGCCGCGACGCGTCCCCATCCGTCGTGTGACGAACGAGTCACCCGGTCGAGGCAACATCGGATGAAGGGTAGCCTACGCTAATGGTTGTGCAGTCGACAGAGTCCGCGAATGTGATCTCGTCGGCGTTCGACGGTCCTTCGCCGGACGTACCGGACCCCGACGTGGCGCAACCCTTCGCGCAGCAGTGGCGTCGGGTCGTCGATCTTGTGGGCTCTCGGCCGGCCGTCATCGACCCGGCCGACCAGCTCACCTTCGACGAGGTCGACGCCCTGGCGCGGCGCTGGGCCGGCTGGCTGGCCCGCTCCCGCGGCCCGGTCGCGATCGTCTCCGATCCGACCACCGCGTCCATCGCGGCGATGGTGGGCGTGCTGCTCAGCGGGCGTCGGCTCGTCCTGATCGATCCGGTACTGCCGACCGGACGGGTCGAGCGGATCCTCGATCGTTCCGGGGCGACGACGGTGCTGGCCTCGACCGAGCGACGGTCCGGCGTCGCGGCGCACGCTCCGACCGACCTCGCGGACGTTCCGGTGGCGCAGCGCGCCGAACCGCTGTGGGACGCTCCCGCCGAGGCGCCGGCCTACGTGGTCTACACCTCGGGATCCTCGGGCGAACCGAAGGGGGTCGTGCTGTCGCACGGCTGCCTCGTCAACGGCGCGCGCATCTCGCGCGAGCACTTCGCCCTGACTCCGCACGACCGGGTGTTGTTGTCGCTGCCCTACGCGTTCGCCGCCGGGCACGAGATCGTCTTCATGGCGTTGCTGAACGGGGCCACACTGTGTGCTGCCGATCCGCGTGAGCTGGGCATGCGCACGTTGCTCGGACTGGTCGAGCGGTGGCGTCCCACGACCCTGCACCTCACGCCGTCGCTCCTGCGGGCCGTGGTGGGCCACGGCACTGCCGGCGAACCGTGGTCGTTCGTACGCCTCTTCAGCACCGCCGGCGAACCAATCCACTCCGGCGACGTCGAGACCGCACGCCGGCTCCTTCCCGCGGCCGAGTACGTCAACTATCTCGGCTCGAGCGAGACCGGACACCTGTCCTTCTGGCATCTCGCGCCCGGCGCGGCCACCCCGCCGGGGATGATCCCGGTCGGACGGCCGGTGGGTGGGAAGGTGATCCGCGTTCTCGACGAAGCGGACCGCGAATGTTCGCCTGGCCAGCCCGGTCGGCTGGAGGTGGCCTCGGCCCATCTGGCGCTCGGCTACGACCAGGCAGCCCTCGGCCACGGCGTGTTCCGTCGCGACGAGCACGGTCGCATCGTCGTACGCTCCGGCGACGTCGCCCGGATCGATGCCGACGGTTCGCTCCAGCTCGTGGGCCGTGCCGACACGGCGGTCAAGGTCCGCGGCTATCTCGTCGAGCCGGCCGAGATCGAACTGGCGCTGCGCGAGGTTGAGGCGGTGATCGATGTCGTCGTCGTGGCCCCACGCGATGACGACGGTCGACCCCGTCTCGTTGCTCACGTCGCGGTGGACCACGGCCGCCGCACGCCGTCGGTCGCCGAGTTGCGCCACCACCTGTTGCAGACACTGCCGGCGTGGATGGTGCCGAGCGACATCGTCCTGGTGGCAGAACTCCCGCGCAACGAGCGCGGCAAGGTGGATCGCCAGGCGCTGGAACCCGTGCCGCCACGCGAACCGGGCCAACCCCCGGCCACGTCGTGGGAGATCACGATCGCCGCGATCTGGGCCGAGGTGCTGGGCCTCGATCACGTGTGGCGTCACGAGTCGTTCGTCGCGCTCGGCGGGGATTCGCTCGCCGTCGAGGAGATGCTGGCCCAGGTCGACGATCGATGTGGGGCGACCCTGGCGTCCAGCGTGCTGGCGGGAGCGCCCACGCTCGCCGAGTTCGCCACCGAGGTCAGCCGGTTGGCTGCGACGCCTCGGCGTCGCCGACGGGCCATGGTGATGCAGTTCGCGCCGTCCGGAACCCGCAGCCCCGTCGTGTGCTTCGCGGGCGCTGGAGGCACGGGTCTGCTCTTCGCCGACCTCGCGTCCCGGCTCGGGGGCGATCGCTCGGTGCATGCGCTGCAGACCCGCGGCCTGGAGGACTTCGCCGTCCCGCACTGGTCGGTCGAGTCCGCGGCCCGCCGCTACGTGCGGGAGATCGACCGGATCGCGCCCGAGGGGCGGGTGGTCCTCATCGGCCATTCGCTCGGCGGACTGTTCGCGCTGGAGGTCGCACACCGGCTGCGCGCCGCGGGGCGGCCCGATCCGTTGCTGATCTTCCTCGACACGGTGCTGCCGCCGGCCGCCGCGGTGAGGTCCGGTGACGAGGCGCCCGAACTGAGAATTCCCGGGATGCGCGGTCAGACGCGGGCCCAGTTGTGGAAGACGCGGGCGCAACTGCTCGGTGCCGGGCTCTATCCCTATCGCGGCCAGACCCGCAACGACGTGTTCTTCCAGCACGGCCTGCGGCTGACCGATCGCTACCGGCCCACTCGCTGGGATGGCCCGCACCAGGTCTTCGTCACGGCCGAGAACATCGACGAACGGTCCTGGTGGCAGCAGGTCGTCGCGCTGGACCGCCCGCCGATCGAGTTGCCCTGCAACCACGTCGACCTGCTCAAGGTCCCGCACGTCGACCACGTGGCCGCCCGATGCCGCGATGCGATCGCCGGGTGGGAGCAGTGACGGGCCGGCCAGCGTCCGGAGCCGCCACCGACGACATCGCGGGCCTGGGCCGGGTCGAACAGCTCGTGCTGCGCACCGACGGCCTCACGACCACGTCGATGGAGGTCCTCACCGGGGCGACCTTCACGATGGACGTCGTCGAGCACTGGGTGCTCAGCATCCACGAGGACGACGCGGGCGAGGCCCACGTCGGCATCGACTACACGGGCGTCGTGCCGCCGGTCGTGCGGGACGACACCGGCCGCGTCACCGAGTTGCTCCATCTGCGTGAGGGGGACCGGTTGCTCGTGCGCGAGGTCGTGCACCGCGGGTCGGACGGGATCCGGTACGGAGCCGCCTCGGTGGCGGTCGCGCTCGACCGGATTCCGCCGGGCGTCGCCCGCGCGCTGGCCGAGAGTGGCCTGCCGATCGGTCAGGCACTGCGCGACAGCGGTCTGAGGTTGTCCCGCCGGCTGTTGTCGTGGGGACTTGAGCCAGCCGGGCCTCGAGCCGAACGGCTCAGCGGCGGGATCAAGCGGCGTCAGCCGATTCCGGCCCGCACCTACGTCATGGAGGCAGACGGTGTCGACGGCGGGATCGGCGTCTTCACCGAGTGGTTCGCTCCGGTGCTGTTCGCCCAGCAGAAGTCGCGCCGAGGACTCGGTGCGCGCGGTCGAGCCACTCGTGCGCGACGACCTCGGGCGCATACCGGCTGACCACCGATCGACCGCGCAGGCCCATGGCCGTCCGGGCGTCGTCGTCGCGCATCAACTGGTCCAGCGCATGCGCCAGTGCCGCGGTGTCGTCCACCGGCACCACGAGGCCGGTCCGTCCGGGTGTGATCAGCGTGCGGACGCCGGCACCGCAATCGGTCGCGACACTGGGCACACCGGCCGCCATCGCCTCGGCGATCACCAGGCCCATGCCCTCGTGCCGTGAACTGAGGGCATGCAGCGACGCGCCCGCCAGCACCTCGGCCCACTGGTCGGTCCGTGGCAGGACGTGGGCGGTGGGTAGATCGTCGGCCTGGGCGACCAGGGCCTGACGTCGGCTGCCCTCTCCGTACAACTCCAGCCGCCAGTCCGGATGCTCGGCGCAGACCATCCGCCAGGCGTCGAGCAGCAAGTCGTGTCGCTTCTCGGGGTCGAATCGGCCGGCGGCCACCACGAGACGTTCGCGCGGGCGGTCCGGCGCGGGCGTGAACTCCACCGGATTGCGTTGGTGTCCCAGTTCGAGACCCCTCCGTTCGAAGGCCTCGGCATCGCCAGCGGTGAGGCACAACAACTCCGCGGCATGCTCGGTGAGCCGGCGCAGACGGGGGAGATCCCAGGCCTGGGCCGCCTCGAAAGCGCCGTGGTACTGGACGACCAGGGGAGCCTCGAGCTGGGCCGCGACGAGATACTCGGCCACCTGCAGCTGCATCGCCACGACGACACTCGTGGGTCCGATCAAGGTCAGTAGGTGTTCCTTCAACGCGGCGACGTCGCGATGCAGGGATGCCACTTGGCGGCCCTGGCCCTGCGCGCGCAGTTTGAACCGGTCGAAACGGCCTCGCGGGGTGTAGCGCAGGCCGGGCGGGCTGTCGCGTAACCGGAACACGCGGATGTCGTGGCGGTGGGCCATGGCCGGTTGGCCCGAACCGTGCAGGGACACGATGGTCACGTCGGCGCCGAGATCGGTGAGTGTGTCGGCCAGGGTCCAGACCACCCGCTGGACGCCGCCGAGGGTGTCGATGTCGTCCAGCGCCAGCACGATGTGCGGCAGTGTCACGATCGCTCCGCGCCGGTCGTGACGGTGATCCCGTCCTGGGCGGGCGGTGGGGTGCGCGTGGCGTCGGTGTTCAGCAGTCGTCCCAGCGAGCGCCAGAAGGGGACCGCGACGATTGCGGCCATCGCCAGGTCGACGGTAACAAAGACCAGGCCGACGCCGGTCAACTCCCACTGCTCCATCGCCCACCAGCAGCCGCCGATCAGTGCGGCGATCGCGACGATCTGGATCCGGGTGAGCAGGGTGAGACGACTCTCGATGCGGCACAGCAGCGCGTAGGTCCCGATGAAGAGTTGTGCGACGGCGGCGACGGCCATGAGGCGCAGGAACCCGGTGGCCGCCTCGGCGTAGTCCGCTCCGACGATCCGGAGCATGATCGGGCCGATCCCCGCGAGGGCGACGACCGTGACGCAGGCGGTGACGGCCTTGACGACCAGCAGGCGTCGTGTCGTGGCCGCGGTGTCGGTCTGGGGGTGGCCCGCCTCGGAGATGTAGGAGGAGGCGATCGCCATGTCGAGCATCGCCACCGCGGTGACGATCACGGCGGCGACGTTGTAGTGCGCGGCGCTCTCGAGGCCGAGTCGTTGGACCACCATCAAGGGCAGGACGGTGGGAGCGACCGAGCCCACCAGCATGAGCGAGAACACCGCGCGGTGGTGAGCCCACAGGACCGAGGACGGTGGAAGGGACGTGGCCCGTGCGCGCGCCGGTCCGTCGCCGCGGAAGATCGCCCAGCCGATCGCGATCATGCCGGCGATGCCGGCCAGCACGGCCCACGATCCGTAGATGCCCGCGGCACCGGCACTCGCGCCGGCGACGGCCACCAACGCGAGCAGTTTCAGCACGCTGACCGAGAGGTTCTTCCAGGCCACGAGGCGCGGGCGACGCAGGCCGACCAGGATCGCGTCGGCCAGTGCGAACAGCCCGAACGCCACGACGACGAGCGGCAGCAGGACGTGCTCGGCCGTCGTCCGGAGCACGCTCGGCACCGGGTGCAGCAGGGCGAACGCCGAGCCCAGCAGCAGGCAGGCGCCGGTGACCGCGGCCGCGCCGATGACGACGGCTCGCCGCTGGTGGGGACCCGTGCTGGTCAGGAACCGCTCGTACATGCTGCCCAGCGCCATGCCGCCGATCGCGCCCAGCATCGTCACGGTCATGACGATCGTCGAGGCGCGCCCGACGTCGGCCGTGCTGAAGAGCCGTTCGGCCACGGCCCAGTACGCAAAGCCCAGCGCGCTGGTGCCCACGGAGGACACCAGCAGGATCAGGGCATTGCGCTCGAAGCGCCGCTGCTGGGTTTCGCTCATCTGGGCCGGCCGGCCTGCCATCGGGCACGCAGGTAGCGCCACGGGCCCAGGAAGTAGCCGCGTACCTCGGCGCGGGTGGCGGATTCGGGATGGTCGTCGCGGCGAGCCGTGTTCTTGGCCGACGAGGGGGAGAGCAGTTCGACGGCCGAGCGTGGCACGCGCAGCGCGAGGCCGGCGGCATGCACCGGGCTGGTGACCACGAGCTTGGTCAGGCTGGCGCCCATGCCGACACCGTAGCCGCGCATCTGGGCGACGAGGTCCTGCGGTGTGCTGCGGTGGTGGTGACGCACGATCGCCTGGGGCGCGTAGACGATCGTCTCGCCGGCCAGCAACAGCCGGCGCAGCAGGTCGATGTCCTCGGCCCCCTCGGTCGGCGTGCCGGGACCGAGGTGTTCGTCGAAGCCGCCGAGCCGGTCGAGCACGTCACGGCGGATCGCCATGTTGTTGCCCGAGCCGAACTCGGTGGCCGCGTACGGATAGGCCAGGCCCTGGTGCCCGGGGACGGCCCGTCCGCCGAGCGGGTCGATCTGCGGATGCAGCGACCAGAACTGGGGGGTGAATCCGCGGCCGTAGCCCGTGGCGGTCTCGAAGTGCCATTCGGTGGGGGTGCTGAAGCCGTGCGGCAGCACGAGTCCCGTGGTGGCGCTGAGCCGGGACCGGCCGTACGGCTCGGCCAGGGCGAACGTCGCCGCGAGCTGGGCGATCCAGGTGGGATCGGCGATCGCGTCATCGTCGGTGAACGCGATGATCTGCCCCGTGGCGGCGGCGATGCCGGCGTTGCGGGCGGCGGAGGTGCCGCGTCGGGGCTGCGCGATCACCCGGAGTCGCGGGTCGTCGAACTCGGCCGCGATCTGGCTGGCGCGTCCGGCGCGCGGATCGTTGTCGACCACGAGCAGTTCGAGCCGGTCGTGGGTCTGGTCCAGGATCGAGGCGATGACCGATCGCAACTGGGGGCGGCGGCCCAGCGTGGCCACGACAACCGAGACCTCGGTGTCGCTGCCGACCGCCCAGTCCGCGGGCCAGTGCGCGGGCGCGACGGCGGCCGGGCCGAACCGTTCGCGGGCCACGGCGCGGACGTCGGTGTCCGGGGCGAGGTCCTCGAACACGGCGAAGCCGACGGGCCAGCCCCGGCTCCGGCCGAGGACGGCGATGCGACCGTCGGCGTTCGGGGCCGGCGCGGGCGTGGAGTCGTCGTCGAGATCGATGTCGCGGACCTCGATCGGCGTGAACGCGGTGGGTTCCACGGCGATCGGGTCGTGGTGGGTGAGCGAGTGGGGCGCGCGGTCCACGAGAACGCGGCCGGTGAGATAGCCCAGCGCCGTGACCGCCGTGCCGGCGATGATCGCCGCGCCGCTCGTGGGGCCCGAGCCGATGATGCCGGCGGGCAGGGTGCGCAGGACGTGCCGGCGCTCGCTGGACAGGGCGTCGCCCGTGCCCACGAGGGCGGACAGCCGCGCCTTGGACCGGCCCTCGTGCCAGCAGCGCGACACGAAGTAGCGCCAGGAGCCGCGGTCGGCCGGGACATGATGGTCGACGACGGCCGCCAGGTCCCGCACGATCACGCCGTGGGTCGCCTCGCGGATGCGGATCGCGATCTCGGTCTCCTCGCAGCCCGTGGTGGCGGCGCCGACCCGTCCGAGCGCATCGCTGAATCCGCCGACGGCGTCGAGCGCGCTCGCACGGAACGCCATGTTGGCGCCGATCGGATTGCGCACCTGCTGTCCGTCGCCGGGCATGCCGCGGTAGTCGCACCCGACGACCCAGCCGAACTCGGCGGGGAACCAGGTCGGCCGGCCCGCCTGCCACGCCGCGCGGGTCGCCCCGGACACGCCGACGACCCGCGGATCGGCGAATCGCTGCACGAGAGCGGCCAGCCAGCCTTCGCGGGGTACCGCATCGTCGTCGAGGAACGCGATGATGTCGCCGTTGCTGTGCTTCACGCCGGTGGTGCGCGCCGACGACAGGCCTCGGCCCAGGTCGTTGTCGCGGATCACCAGGTCGGTCCACGTGTCCCGGCAGCGCGCCGTCAGGGCGGGGGCGTTGTCGACGACCAGGACGAGTTCGTCCGTGGCGCCCAATTGCGACCGGACCGCCTCGACGGCGCGGGACAACAGGTCGAACCGGCGTGGGTCGTACGTGCAGATGACGACCGATGTGCGGGGCCGGGGCTGCACCGTCACGCCACTGACTGATCGGCCAGGAGGCCCGCCATGACCGGCTCGCGCCGCGTGGCGGCCTTCGTGAGCATCGGCCGACGGCGCTCGGCCATGATGGTGCGCAGGACGCGGAGTCCGTCGCGCACGGCCGAGAGGTTGCTCGCACCGTGGATGCGGGCGAGTTCGAAGCTCGCCACCTCGGCGATGTGGAGTTCGGCCCTGGCGACTCGGCAGTTCAGCACGGTCTCGATCTCGAACCCGTCGCCCCACACCATCGATCCGGCCGGCAGCCCGTGTGCCGGCGGAAGGTCGAGCAGGTCCAGGATGTCGCGCCAGAACGCGTTGTAGCCGTAGCACAGATCGGTGTAGCGCGTCCCGAACAAGGTGTTGACCGTGCCGGTGAGGCTGCGGTTGCCGACCGAGCGGATCGGGGTCAGGTCGACGCTGCCGCCGCCGGGCAACGCACGGCTGCCCTTGACGTAGTCGGCGCCACGCACGAGCGCGTCGACCATGCCGGCGATCTCGGCCGGATCGGCGGAACCGTCGGCGTCGAACATCACGATGATGTCGCCCGTGGCCGCCTCGAAACCGCACGCCAGGGCGTTGCCCTTGCCGCGTCGGGTCTGCTGGATGAGCCGGGCCGAGGGCATGACGCGCGCGACCGTCTCGACGGTGTCGTCGCGCGACCCTCCGTCGATGACGAGCACCTCGTGCACGTCGGGGAGGCTCGGGAGCATGATCTCGAGATTGCGTGCCTCGTTGAACGCCGGGACGACGATCGTGACCGAGGGATGAACGGGACGGTGTGCGGTGAACACAGGGTCTCCTGCCGTGGGGGATCAGACGGCAGGACTTTATCAGATGAAGGTGAGGCTTACCTCAGCTCATGACGAGGATCACGTTGCCGTGAATACCTCCGTCGCGTCAGCGGTGGCGCAGGATGCGCCGGTACAGGGCCGCATTCACGGCCAGGACCGCTGCCGGAACCGTCAGGTGCCACGCCCTCGCGCGGGCAAGCTCGACGAGATCGCCCCACCGGATCATGGCCCGCGCCTCGGCGACGGCCGACCGCGCCACTACGGCGGTCGCGGGATCCGGGTCGGCGTCGAGTGCCCGCGCGGCCATGTTGGCGACCGGCAGCACGGAGCCCTCGTAGCGGAAGACTGTCGCCAGTTCGCGCCAGGCCCGGTCGTGGCGACCGTGGGCGGCCAGGGCCTGGCGCAGGTGGCCGTCGACGGCCAGGAGATCGACCGTGTGGGCGCCGAAGCGACGCGATATCGACGCGTCATTGTCGCGGTAGTGGTACAACGGCGTGTCGACCAGAGCGACCGTGCGCGACGTCAGTCCGTGGTGCAGTGCCGGCCCGATGTCCTCGTACGTCACGCCCTCGGGAAAGGGTGCGTCGCCGAGCAGGTCGCGCCGGAACAGTTTGTTGCATGCGTATCCGCGCACCCGGTTCGCCAGCAGTCGGCGGGCGAACTCCTCGCCCGTGATCGTGTTCTCGTCGGCCCACGAGGGTTCGACGACGTCGCGGATCGCCCCTGCTGGGTCGACGAGTGCCGTGCGACACATCGCGAAGGACGCGTCGTGGTGCTCGACGGCTTCAGCCAGCTCGGACAGGAAGCGCCGGTCGGCCAGGTCGTCGGAGTCGAAGAACCACACCAGGTCGGTGTCGAGCCGGTTCAAGCCGCTGTTGCGGGCTGCGGCCAGGCCCCGGTTGCGCTCGTGGTCGATGACGTCGACCACGAGGCCGTGCTCGGCCGCCGCCTTCAGGGCGATGCCCATCGAGTCGTCTCCGCCGCGGTCGTCGACCAGGACGATCTGGTCGGGGCGGCGGATCTGCTGGGCGAGGCTCGCGATTGTCTCGGCGACGAACGGCTCGACCCGGTACACGGGGACGACGACGCCGATCGACCGTGACGATCCTCTCGGGGACACGGAGGTGGAGTTCATGGATAGGTAAGACTACCCTCACTTTGAACAGACCAAGGAGGACCATGCGGGTACGACGATTCCGATCACCCTGCGGCCGCGGAGCAGCCGCCCGCGCTGCCCGCAATGGCACAATGACAGCGTGACCATGACGCTTGCACTCGCCAACCAGAAGGGCGGGGTCGCCAAGACGACCAGCGTGGCCTCGATCGGCGCCGCGCTGGCCGAGCAGGGTGCGCGCGTCCTGCTGGTCGATCTGGACCCGCAGGGCAGCCTCACGTTCTCGCTCGGCATCGACCCGGAGGATCTCGACCTCACGGTGGCCGAGGTGCTGCTGGGCAAGGCGCCGGCCGTCGAGGCCATCGTCACGACCGACGAAGGTCTCGATCTGTTGCCGGCCAATGTCTCGCTGGCGGTGGCCGAGGAGAACCTCGTCTCGCGCACGGGCCGCGAACAGCGGCTCAAGGTCGCCCTGGCCAAGGTCGCCGACGACTACGACTGGATCCTGCTGGACTGCCCGCCCGCGCTCGGCGTCCTGACGATCGGCGCACTGTCCGCGGCCGACCAGGTGCTGATCCCGCTGCAGGCCGAGACCCTCTCGCACCGGGGCGTCGGCCAGTTGCTCGACACGATCCACGACGTGCGCCAGTTCATCAACCCCGATCTGCAGATCCGCGGTGTGCTGGCCACGATGTACGACGGCCGCACGGCCCACGCCCGCAACGTGCTGGCCGCGATCAGTGAGACGTACGACCTCACGGTGCTCCAGCCGCCGATCCCCAAGACGATCCGATTCGCCGAGGCCCCGGCGATCGGCCGGTCGATCCTGGCCACCGCGCGGAACCACAAGGGAGCCGAGGCCTACCGCGAGATCGCGCGGGTACTGAGCCGATGAGTTCGACCCGGCCGGTCGGCCACCGACGCCAGGACGCGCCGCGCACCCATGTGGGCCGGATCGTGCTGCTCGGTGCGTCCATCGGTGTCTCCCTCGCCTTGGCGGTCACCTCGTTCCTCGTGCCGGGCGGTGGCGCGAACGCCTCGACGGGGCAGGCTGCGATCGCGGCCGCCACGCTGGCGACCGAGTCGCTGCCGTCGGCCGCCGTGGCCGAGGCGCAGGCTGCCGATCAGGCCACCAAGAAGAAGGCCGCCGCGAAGAAGGCGGCACCCGCGGTCCCCGCCGACTCGGGCTCGGGCAGACGTATCGTCTTCGACCAGTCCGACCAGCGGGTCTGGCTGGTCGAGAGCGACGGCACCGTCGACCGCACGTACCTCGTCTCGGGCAGCCGTTTCGACAACCTCGACCCGGGGACGTTCAAGGTGCTGTCGCGCCAGCGCCACGCCACGAGCTTCGACTACACCGGGACGATGGAGTACTTCGTGCACTTCACCACCGGCTGGAGTGCGCCGATCGGCTTCCATGCCATTCCGATCTACAACGACGGTACTCCCGAGCAGACGGTCGAGCAGCTCGGAGAACCGCTCTCGGCCGGCTGCATCCGGCAGGAGAAGTCCGATGCCAAGTATCTGTGGGACTGGGCGCCCGTCGGCACCACCGTGGTGGTGACGGCCTGACATGACCGTGACGCACCGCACCGATGTCGCGATCATCGGTGCCGGGCCCGCGGGCCTGCTGCTGGCCCACCTGCTGGCGGCGCGCGGTGTCGACACGATCGTCCTCGAACATCGTCGGCGGGAGCATGTCGAGGCGCGGGTCCGCGCCGGCATCCTCGAGCAGGGTGCCGTCGAAGTGCTCCAGGAGGCCGGGCTGGCCGAACGCCTGCTGGCCGAAGGCACGCCGCACCACGGCATCCACCTGCACTGGCCGGATCAGCGGCACCGGATCGACTTCGCCGACCTCACGGGCCGATGTGTCTGGTTGTACGGGCAGACCGAGGTGCAGCGTGACCTGCACGCGGCAGCCGATGCCGCCGGGCGAACCGTGCACTACGAGGTCGACGAGGTGGCGTTGCACGATCTGCTGACCGACCGCCCCTCTGTCACGTGGACCGACGCGCACGGGCAGCACCGGGTCGAGACGCGTGCCCTCGCCGGCTGCGACGGGTCCTTCGGTCCCAGCCGGTCAGCCGTTCCCGCCGCGGCCACACAGACGTGGGAGCGCGTGTACCCGCATTCGTGGCTGGGCATCCTGGCCGATGTCGCGCCGTCCACCGACGAACTGATCTATGCGCGACACCCGGATGGTTTCGCCCTGCACTCGATGCGGTCGGACTCCGTCAGCCGGCTGTACCTGCAGGTGCCGAACGGCACCGCGGTCGAGCAGTGGAGCGACGACCGGATCTGGGACGCCCTCGCCGAGCGACTCGGCCACGGGCATGACGGCTGGAAACTCCAGCCCGGACCCATCACCGGAAAGAGCGTCATCGGCATGCGGTCGTTCGTGCAGGCGCCGATGGCGTACGGACGGCTGTTCCTGGCCGGGGACGCGGCCCACATCGTGCCGCCGACCGGTGCGAAGGGGCTCAATCTCGCGATCGCGGATGTCGCACTGCTCGCCGAGGCGCTCGGCGATCTGGTGACGCGCG
>CAYYQO010000017.1:0-15621 GCA_964473845.1 uncultured Aeromicrobium sp. | reverse complement strand
GCGATCGCGGATGTCGCACTGCTCGCCGAGGCGCTCGGCGATCTGGTGACGCGCGACGACGCGCGGGCGGCGCTGGCGTACCCCGATCGCGCGGCGCAACGGGTGTGGCGCGCAACCCACTTCTCGTGGTGGATGACGTCGATGCTGCACGCGACGGGCGACCCGTTCGACGAGCAGCTGCAGTCGTCACAACTGCGCTGGGTCGCCGAGAGCCGCGCCGCGGCGACGGGCCTGGCCGAGAACTACGTCGGCCGGCCCATCACCGGTTGAGTCAGCTGGCGGGCTGACCGCCGCGCGTGCGACGACGGCGACGACGGCGCTGGCCGCCTTCGCCGGCCGGCTGGTCCGTGCCGTTCTGCGTGGCCTTGACCGTGGACTCGGGCTTGGGCGCGGAGTCTCCGCCGGAGCGGGTGCGATTGCGACCGCCCTGACCGCCCTGACCGCCCTCGCGACGCTGCCCGCCGTCACGGCGCTGGCCACCATCGCGGCGGGGGCCGCCGTCGGACTTCGGCTCGCGGGGTGCGGCCGGCTTGAGGCGACCCTTGACGTTGCGATCGATGCCCATGTCGTGGAACAGGTGGTCGGACGTCGAGTACGTCTCGAGCGGCTCGTCGTACGGCAGGTCGAGGGCCTTGTTGATGAGCTTCCAGCGCTGCAGATCGGCCCAGTCGACGAACGTGACGGCGATGCCCGTCGCGCCGGCGCGGCCGGTACGGCCGATCCGGTGGACGTACGTCTTGTCGTCCTCGGGGCACGTGTAGTTGATGACGTGGCTGACGTCGGCGACGTCGATGCCGCGCGCGGCGACGTCGGTGGCGACCAGGATCTTGACCTTGCCCTCGCGGAAGCCGTCGAGTGCCTTCTCGCGGGCCTTCTGGGCCATGTCGCCGTGCAGCGGCGAGGCCGGGAAGCCGCGGTCGGCCAGATCGTCGGCGACGCGCTGGGCCTGGCGCTTCGTGCGGGTGAAGACGATGACGCGAGCGACGTCGTCGGCCTGCAGGATGCGGGCGACGATTTCGGGCTTGTCCATGTCGTGCGCCTGCCAGACGAACTGACTCGTGGCCGGCACGGTCTGATTGGCCTCGGCCGACTCGGCGCGGATGTTCATCGGGTGGCGCATGTGCTTGCGCGCCAGCGTGACGATCGCCGACGGCATCGTGGCGCTGAACAGCATCGTCTGGCGGGTCTCGGGCGTGCGGGCCAGGAGCGATTCGACGTCGGGCAGGAAGCCCAGGTCGAGCATCTCGTCGGCCTCGTCCAGCACGAGTGCCTTGACGTGGCTGATGTCGAGGGCGCCGCGGTTGACCAGGTCGAGGATGCGGCCCGGGGTGCCGACGACGATGTCAACGCCGCGCTCGAGTGCCTCGAGTTGCGGCTCGTACGGGACGCCGCCGTAGATCTGCAGGTTGCGGGTGCCGCGGTTCTTCGACGCGGTGTCCACGTCCTTGGCGACCTGGATGGCCAGTTCGCGCGTGGGGGCGACGATGAGTGCCTGCGGCTTGCCGGGCTCGACCAGCTGGTCGTAGTCGGCGTCGTGTGGTGCGACGGTGCGCTGGATGACGGGGATCGCGAAGGCCAGCGTCTTGCCGGTGCCGGTGCGTGCCTGGCCGATCAGGTCGGTGCCCATGAGCGCGACCGAGAGGGTCATCTCCTGGATGGGGAAGGCTTCGATGATGCCCTTCTCAGCGAGGGCTTCGGCGATTTCGGGCATGACGCCCAGTTCGGTAAAAGTAGTCAGGGGTCTGCATTTCTGTGTGTGGATCTACTGTCAGCGGATCTCGGATGGCTTGGATCCTGAGCGGACAGGATCGGCGAATACCCGGCCAGTCTATCGCTCCGGGGCGCATTTCCCGACGTCGCCGCGATAAAGTCCCGTTCATGACCTCCGAATCGACGCCAGGCGGACCGCTCGACGACCCTGCGTACCGCGCCGGTGTGGTCGAACTGCTGGGCCTGCTGTGCTTCGGCGAACTGAGCGCGGTCGAGGAGCTGAACCAGGACGCGCAGGACTCGCCCGATCTGGCGACGAAGGTCGCGATCCAGACGATGGCCGCGTCCGAGTGGGACCACTTCGTGAAGTTGCGTGACCGGTTGGTCGAGCTGGGCGAGGACCCGTACGCGGTCATGAACTCGTTCGGTGAGACGTTCGGTCGATTCCACGGCAAGACCTCACCGTCCGACTGGCTCGAGGGGCTGCTGAAGGCGTTCGTCGGCGACGGTCTCGCAGCCGACTTCTATCGCGAGATCGCGGCCTTCCTCGACGCGGACACCCGCCAGTTGGTGCTCGAGACCATGAGCCAGACCGGCAACAGCGAATTCGTCGTCGAGCAGGTGAAGGAAGCGATCGCCGCCGACCCGAAGGTGGCCGGACGCCTGGCGCTGTGGGGTCGTCGGCTCATGGGCGAGGCACTCAGCCAGGCCCAGATGGTCGTCGCCGAACGCGATGCCCTGACCGCTCTGGTCGTCGGCGCGGCCGACCGGCCCGGTGGATTCGACCTCGCGACCATCGGCCGGATGTTCACCCGCATCACCGAAGCCCATGCCGAGCGCATGGCGCGGCTCGGCCTCGACGCATAACGCCCGGGTGGGGAAAACCCCACCCTGAAGATGGGTCCTGGACTCCTCGCGCCGGCACCCTGCGGATTCATACCGTCGAACCATGACGCAACACACCACCTCCGCGGCCCTCGAGGTCCGCGACCTGAACCGCACCTTCGGCGACGGGGACCGCACGGTCCACGCCCTGCGCGGCATCGACCTGACGATCCCGGCCGGATCGTTCACCGCGGTCATGGGCCCGTCCGGGTCCGGCAAGTCGACCTTCCTGTCGTGCGTGGCCGGACTCGATGCCCCGACCTCCGGCCAGGTCCTGCTCGAGGGGCGCAACATCGCCGCACTCGGAGCGACCGAACTGGCCCACCTGCGGCGCGACCGGGTCGGCTTCGTCTTCCAAGGATTTCACCTGATGCCGTACCTCACCGCCGCCGAGAACGTGGGGTTGCCGATCCGACTGGCCGGACGGCGCCCCGATCGCCGCCGGATCGCCGAACTGCTCGGTCGGGTCGGTCTGGCCGAGCGGGCCGGGCACCTGCCCTCAGAATTGTCCGGGGGTCAGCAGCAACGCGTCGCGATCGCCCGGGCTCTCGTGACCGGCCCGGCCGTCGTGCTCGCCGACGAGCCGACCGGTGCGCTGGACTCGACGACAGCGCACGCGGTGCTCGACCTGCTCCGCGGCGCGGTCAACGAGACCGGGGCAACCGTCGTGATGGTCACGCACGATCCCGTCGCCGCCGCCCACGCCGACACGGTGCTGTTCCTCGCGGACGGCCGGCTGGTCGGGCGGATGGATGCCCCGAGTGCCGAGGCCGTCGCGAGCCAGCTCGCCCACCTCGACGACCTCGTCGGAGCAGCCCGATGATCGGGCTGGCAGCACGTTCGCTGCGGCACCGTACGACGGCCTTCGTGGCGACGGTCACGGCCGTGCTGCTCGGAACGGTGCTCATGGGTTCGTTCGCGACCCTCGTCGAGACCTCGACCGGGCCGGTCGCGTCGGCCGACGCCGACGCGCTCGTCATCATGGGTGCCGTCGTGGGCGGCTGGGGAGCGCTGATCGTCCTGTTCGCCGTCGCCTCCACGACCAGCATCACGGTGGGACAACGCGCCACCGAGATCGCGATGTTGCGCACGCTCGGCGCGACCGGTCGGCAGACGAGCCGCTTGATCATGGCCGAGGTGCTCGCGGTCAGCGCGGTCGCTGCGGTCGTCGGCGCGGGGATCGCCGCCGTCACCGGACGGGTCCTGCTCGCCGCGCTGCGTGAGGTGGGCATGGTCGGCACCGGCGTCGAGTTCGGCGGAGGCGTGGCATCACTCGGCGCGACCGTCGGCGTGGTGCTGCTGACGACCACGGTCGCCGCCCTCGTGACGGCCCGACGCGCGACCCGCGGCCCGCTGACCCTGGTTCCGGCCGAGGCCGGGCCGGGCGGGAGCGTCCTGCGGTGGTGGCGCCTGCTGATCGGCCTGCTGCTGATTGGCTACGGCGTCGCGATGGGGGTCGTGACGGTCATCGTCACGGCCGACAGCGCCGATCCGTATGACGCGATGGCGACCAGCGGGTCGAGTTCGATCCTCGTCGGGGTCGGCGTGGCGACCCTGGCGCCGTGGCTGTTGCGCGGCCTGTCCGTGCTCGCCCGCCCGGTCCTGCGTGGCCCGGCCGGTCACCTGGCGGCGTTGACCACGCGCAGACGGGCCACGACCCTCGGCGGCGTCCTGGGGCCTGTCATCGTGCTCACTTCCGCCACGGTCGGCACGCTCGTGCTGGTCGACATCGATCGCCGGACGCTGGTGGGCGCCCCGGGTGCGGACACCGAGCTGATCAATCTCCTCAACAACGTCGTCGTGGGGATGCTGTCGCTGTTCGCCGCGATCCTGGTGTTCAACGCGTATGCGGCGGTCATGGCGCACCGCCGTGACGAGTTGCACCGGCTGTGGCTGCTCGGAGCGACACCACGGCAGGTCCGTCGCACCGTCCTGCTGGAGGCGGCGGTGGTGGCCGCCGTCGGTGTCGTGCTGGGTCTGGTGGCCTCGCTCGCGTCGATCGTGCCGTTCGCGATCGCTCGCGACGAAGGTCTGCTGCCGGACGGCGGATGGTGGCTGCCGGCGGTGCTCGTGGTGGCCGTCGTCGCGGTGACACTCGGCTCGGCCGCTGCGGCGTTCCGGCGCGCGGTGCCGCCCCGGGAGTTGGCAGGGGCGGCTGCGTGACCCCAGACTGGGGTCCCATGGCGAGATCGATGCGACCGGTCACCGAGGTGGCGCCGTGGCCCGTCGACGAGACGGGCCTCGCGGATCGGCTGCGGATGACCCTCGTGGCCGGTGCCTGCTTCCTGCTGTTCGTGCCCGCCACCGTGCTGTTCGTCGCGAGCGTCCTGCTGGTGCCTCTCGGTGTCGCGGGCGTCGGCTTCGCCGCAGCCCACCTCGTCGTGCCCGCGGTCGAGGGCCTGGCCGCGGTGCACCGGCGGATCAGCGGAACCGTCCTGGGCGAGCACATCCCCGCGGGCTACGCACCGAGCCGGACGGGCTTTTTCGCCCGCCCGGTCGGCTGGATGCGGGACCCGCACCGGTGGCGCGACGTGGCGTTCCTCGCGTTCTCGGCGACCGGTGGCGCCGTGATGAGCGGCCTCACCGTCCTGGTCGTCGTGACGCCGTTCGTCCATCTCGTCCTGGTGATCGTGCTCGGCGGATGGATGTGGCTCGCGCTCGCCATCGCCCTCCTGGTGTGCCCGCCGTTGTGGTGGATCCTCACGCCACCGCTCGTTCGGGCGCGAGCACTCGCCGAGCGGTCGATCCTCGGCCCGTCGCGGGCAGACCTCGGCGCTCGGGTCGAGCAAGTCGAGGAGACGCGGGCCGAGACGATCGATGCCTCGGCGGCCGAGATCCGGCGGATCGAGCGCGACCTGCACGACGGCGCCCAAGCGCGGATCGCAGCGGTCGGCATGAACGTCGGGCTGGCCGAGAAGTTGCTCGAGACGGATCCGGCCGCCGTTGCCGCCTTGTTGCGCGAGGCCCGTGAGACAACCATCGGGGCGCTCGAAGACCTGCGTTCGGTCCTGCGCGGGATCCATCCACCGGCGCTGGCCGATCGCGGGCTGGCTGGTGCGATCGAGGCGCTCGCAGTGCCGATCCCGCTGCCGGTCACGGTGGCGGTCGACGTGCCGGCCGAGCTGGCCGAGCCGGTGCAGTCGGCGGCCTACTTCGCGGTGGCCGAGTGCCTGGCCAACACCGTCAAGCACGCCGCGGCGCACCGAGCCTGGGTCAGCGGCGCCCACGACGGGCTGACCCTGAGACTCGTGGTCGGCGACGACGGCCGTGGGGGAGCGGACGCGAGCTCGCCGGGGCTCGCCGGCATCGCCCGGCGGCTGGCGGCCTTCGATGGCACGATGACCGTCGACAGCCCTGCCGGCGGCCCGACCGTCGTGACGATGGAGATTCCGTGCCCGATCCGGTGAACCAGCGCAGCCTCCGAGCGATCCTCGCCGAGGACCAGGCGCTGCTGCGCGACGGGCTGACCCGGATCCTCGAGGCCGGCGGGGTCGAGGTCGTGGAATCGGCCGTCGACCAGCCCGGGCTGGACCGTGCGCTGCTGCGCGACGACGTCGACATCGCGATCGTGGACGTGCGGTTGCCGCCGACGGGGACGACGGAGGGCCTCGAGTCGGCGATCGCCGCCCGACGAGGACGCCCCGGGCGCCCGGTCCTCGTGCTCAGTCAGTGGGTCGAGGCCCTGTACGCGCGCGACCTGCTGGCCGACAAGCAGGGCGCCGTGGGCTACCTGCTCAAGGACCGCGTGGCCGACGTCGACGGGTTCGTCGCGGCAGTGCGGCAGGTCGCTGCCGGAGGCACCGTGCTCGACCCCGAGGTCGTCGCGGCGCTGGTGACCGGCGCGGCCGGGCCGCTCGATCGACTCAGCCCGCGCGAGCGCGAGGTCTTGACCCTCATGGCCGAGGGACGCTCCAACGCCGCGATCGCGGCACGGCTCGTCGTGACCGAGAAAGCCGTCGGCAAACACACCCACAGCATCTTCACCAAGCTCGACCTGCCGCCGGCGCCCGACGACAACCGCAGGGTTCTGGCCGTGTTGGCCTACCTGCAGGGCTGAACTCCGCTCAGGAGCTGGTCAGCCCGAAACCGACCTTGCGGCCCGTGTCGGCGTTGAAGGACAGGTACGCGACCTTGTCGGCCGGCACGGCCACCGTGTGACCCTTCGTGTCGGTCAGCGTGAACAGCGAGTCGTCCTTGAGGGCGGTGTTCAACGCGGCCAACACGCTGTCGGGCTCGACGTCGGTCTCCACGGACAGTTCACGGGCAGCGTTCTGGACGCCGATCTTGACCTCCACGGTCAGTCATCTCCTTCGGTGGTGGGCTTGGGGAATCCGCTGATGCCGCGCCAGGCGAGGTTCGACGCGAGGGTGACGGCATCTTCGCGTGAGAGGTCGGAATCACTCGACAGCCACATGCGGGCGCCGACGTGACCGATGCCGACGAGTCCGGCCGCCAGCAGCTGGGCTGCGTCCCTGGACAGGCCGGTGTCCTCGACGATCACCTCGGCGATGTCCTCCGACGACTTGGTCGTGACCTGGCCGATCAGGTCACGCACGGCCGGGTCGCTGGTCAGGTCCGACTCGAAGACCAGCCGGAATGCCTTCTCCTCGTCGGCGACGCAGTCGTACCACAGGCGCATCGTGGCCTGAACGCGCTCGGCGTTGTTCTGGGTGGAGGCCAGCGCCTCGCGCACCCCTTCGATGACGGTGTCGACGGCGGACGTCACGAGAGCGGTGTAGAGCTCGAGCTTGCCGGGGAAGTGCTGGTACAGGACGGGCTTGGACACGCCTGCGCGCTCGGCGATCTCGTCCATCGAGGCAGAGTGGTAGCCCTGCTCGACGAAGACTTCGAGAGCGATGTCCAGCAATTGGGCCCGACGAGCGGTACGGGGCAACCGTCCCGCGCGGGGACGGGCCTCTGGGGTCTGGGTCACATCCCAACCCTAGCGGGCGGTTACTTGTGAGTTGGCGGGAGTCAGGACCTGGCGCAGATCAGACCATGAAGGCGGCTTGCCCGGTCCCCGAACCGTGGTCGACGGTGTTCGTGGCGAGCGCGGCTGACTGCGTGCAACGGTCATCCCATCCGTTCCACATCAATGAGGGGTGCGAGTTCCTCGAATCGTTGCCGTGCTGGCTCGGGTACAGCGGTCAGGTTGGTTCGAAGGAGTGCGGCGAACTCGGTGAGACCGGGTGTCGGTGCGTCCACGGACAGCGCACCGTCGATGACGGCCACGGCCGCATGCCACAGATCCGAGAGTCCGCCGACATCGAACGCGGCGGCGAACACGGATGACAGGTGGCGCAGTTCAAGGGAACCGGTCCGACTCCGAAGCGCGGCCGCGTCGGCCATGGTTGTGGGCACGATGGCACCGGCACGTCCCGCACCCACCAGTGCCTCGGAAGCGAGTGCCAGTCGGTTCGATTCAGGTGATGCGAGCGTGGCAATGGCCCCCAAGAGCTGGTCGTGCAGTGGCAGGCCGAACGGGCGGCGCACCGCCGGCGGCACCTGAGTGGTCCCGGTCGCTGCGGGTGTCGTCTGGGCCAGCCGGTCGGCCCAGGCCGGCGCGGCTCGCAGCAGATTGGTGTCATCGTCGGCGAGTGCCCACATCCAGCGTCCGTAGCGGCTCCTGGGTTCGGGGAGACCGAAGCCGTGCTCGTCCAGCGATGCCGGGGCCAGGGGAAAGCTGGACCATGGCAGTGGCGCTCGCGCCTCAGACGTCCAACGGCCGTCGCTGGGCCTGGGTGAGAGAGCAGGTAGTCCACCGGCCTCGATCCAGCGATTGACCAAGGTTGCCACGTTGACCGATCGTGGGGATTCACCTGCTCGCGTCGTCACGAGTGCCGTTCACGATGACGGGCCGATCGTGTGGACGGTGGGTCGGAGTCGATACAGGGCCGAGGCGAGGTCAAGCGCGCTGACTCGCCTGCCGGCGTTCCGAGCCAGGCGGTCCTCCACGTCGTCGATGTCGAGCGTCCCGTCGTGCCACGTCGGGGTCGCCAGGACAGCCACAGTGTTCTCCGTGGCGAGCGCGAGCATCTCCGAGGAGCGTCGCTCAGCGAGTCGACTCGCTGCCGTACGAGCGGATTCATCTGCGGGCGAGTCCCACAACCAGCTGACGATGGCCGATTCCATCGCTCCACGACGACCGAGATGTTCAGTACGGATGCAACGTCGGGCCGTGTCGGGGCCATGTTGCCCGATGGCGCGACACACGGCATCGAGCAACAGTTCAGGAAAGATCAGCGGATCGTTCCGGCGGGTGAAATCGGAATCCGCGAAGTATTCGCGCAGGACACGTGGATCGTCACTCATCGGTTCGACCCGCACGTCCCCGGGGGTCGGGACGGGCGGGCGGTTGACCCAGCGGCGTGGTGGCGATACCGAGGTCCGTGACCGTTCCGGTGCCAGGAGTTCGACGAGACGACGAGCCTCGGACACCGCCTTCGTGCTGCCGCGTCGCCGGGCAAGTTCAACGAGCGGCGCAGGTGGTGGTGTGGGCGGCGCCTCCGGGGCATAGCCGCACAACATGCGGAGGAAGCCCGCGAAGCTGGACGGGAGCCGGTCGACTGTAGACCAAGCAGCGGCCAGTTCGAGGGCCAGCGGCCAGGCGCCGCGAAACCGGCCGGACAGGAACAACCGCTCGAACTGCTCGGTGGCGTCCTTGGGCTCGATGGTGGCGAGCCGGGCGAAGCTCTCGACGGTCGCATGGGGGCGGAGGTGGTGAGTCGGCTCCGCCAGCACATGGTCCAACTCGACTTCGGTGACCGGAGGTCCTTGGGGGAGGTCCCAGAGACCAAGGCTCGGCGCGGGCCGTTCCTCGGCCACAGCGGCAGGTACGCCGAGCCTCTTCAGATGTTGTGCCGCGCGTTCGGCGATCGACTGATCCGCATCATGCGACGCGATGGTGAGCGCCGCCGTCACGGCCGCTCGACCGCACTGGGTCTCGACCGCCGCTCGTGTCAGATCGCGAGTCACCTTCGTGCGGACCGCCTTCTCCGGACGTCCCATGACGAGTGTCGTCAGTTCCACGAGATCGTCGGCATCGGCCAGTTCCAGGGCAATGGGCACCAGAACCGCATAGAGCGGTGCAGGGAGGTGGGACAGGAGCGGGATCAGCTGCGCGTTTCCTTCGGGAATGTCGGTGCCCCTCAGACCCGCCGTTGTGACGAGCTGGGCCAACACCTTGCTGCTCGAAGGCCGTTGCGTCGGTCCGGCCATGGCGGCGACCAGGTGGGTGGCGAGTTCATCGCGAGTGATCGTCCCCTGTGCGATCAAGGTGGCGACGGCCATGGGCAGCCACGGAGAGTGTCCGCATTCACCAGAGTTGAGATAACGCCATAGAAGAGATGGCATCAGCGGATCGGTGGTCAGTTGGGCGGTGCGACGTTCGAGAAAGCTCTTCTCGCGAAGTGGCCGCAGATCTTGGCGCACCTCGCCGAGCCATGCCTGCATGAATTGTGCTCCGCTGGGCGCGGGCAGTCCGTGATGTTCGGCCGTCGCCCGCACGATCGTGGCCAACGGAGGGACGGCCCACGAAGGCAGTGCCCCGCGTCGGTGCGACACGGATTCGACGAAGTCGGCGGCCCAGTCGCGTTCGACGCCGGCCAGCCGGGTGATCAGCAATCCCTGGCCGAGCGGATCGTCCCGGTCGGCGAACTCGCTGAACCAGCGCCACGGAGTCCGGGCGGCGGCGGTTGAGCCACTGCACAGGGCGACGGCGCACAGTGCGTCCACGTAGCGTCCCCGGTCTTGCTCCACCCGACCGGCGAAGGGGATGTCCCAGTACTTCTGGCCGAAGTAGGAACGCGCGCTGCCGTACCAACGCTTCGCCTCGGCCAAGCGGTCGTCGGCGAGGTCCTGGAGCAGTGCGTCGGCCCCTTCGAGATCACCTTGCAGCAGCATCGGTTCGAGGTGCTCGAAGAACGACATGGGTTCAGCGTAGAGACATCGTGAACGCTGCGTCCGAGTATTGGGCCAGCACTCCGACGCGGCTATGGCCGGTTGAGAATCAGCACTGCCAAGACATGCTTGCACGGGCCGCGGCCGGCCAGGTGGGCGTCCCGCCAGGCACAGGTGCACGTGAAGTCGGGTGCAACGTCATAGGGCCGTCTGCGCGATCCCGCGACCGTCCAACCGAACTCGCCACGCCCGACGACTGCGCCCGTCCTGGCGAGACGTCGTGCCGCAACCAGCCGCGGATGGTCGCGGATGACCTGCTCGGCATCGATGGGCAATTCGCGGTGGAACCACGCCTGGTCGGTGAGGTCGTAGCCGACGCGTCCCGACGCCGCGAGCCACGCGAGGCCGGCGGTGACCTCGTCCTCGGCGAGACCGGTCTGGGGCTCCAGCGCGACCGGGTCGATCGTGGGCGACCAATCAAGCGCCAGGAGTAGACGCCGACCGGCCGGGGCTGCATCGTCGCGGGCCAGCAGGCCGAGCAGTTGCCCCTCGCCGGCGAAACTGCGGAACGGACCGGGGGTGAGGGCGATCGTCAGCCGGGAATCGCCGAGGTCGAAGACCCAGGCGGTGGACCCGAACTCGTCGGCGTGCACGGTGAGCCGCCGGACGTGGCGCAGGATGCGGTCGGCGCCGCGGAGACGAGTCACACCAGGGATCGGGACCGAGCCGGGAACCGGTGATGCGACGACCCGGGCGTCGGACGCCACCGGCACGAGGTGGAGTTCCGGTCCCGGTGGCTGGACGCGAGGCAGGGACGCGAACAATCGCCGGACCGCGAGGCTGGTGAGGTCGGCGCGGACCTCCATGCGAGCCATCATCGACGGGACCTCCGCCAGGGCGCGGACCCAGCGGTCGGGCAATTCGACCCTGCGCTCGACATGGGTGCTCGAGATTGACGACGCCGTCAGGCCGTTCGTTCCGACCGTGAGGTGCAGGGCCTCGCCGCGATGGATCTGCGCCAAGGCGAGCCGGGTCGCCGGATTGATGTCGACGTTGGTCGTGCCGAAGCCCACGTCGGCGGAGCCGAGGGCCTCGGGCAGCAGATCGAGGCGGGCATGCACGCCGTTGTCTGCCGAGAACGACTCGAAACGCATCAGGTCACCGCTGGCGGTGATCACGGGGTCGAGGCTGGCCAACCGTGCACCGGCGCCCACATCCGCGTAACGGGTTCCGGCCACGTCGGCGACGGCGAGGATCCCGGCCGCCGCGACATCGGGACGAGTGAGGAATCCGGTGAACAGGAGCGGATGCTCGACGTCGCCGTCCGGAGTGCGAGTCAGAGCAGTGGCGAGGTCGATCCGGTGCTCTGCATCGTGGGTCTGCGCAGTCGATTCCGTGGCATATCGGCTCAATGGGTTTCCTCTCCTCGAACTGCAGCAGGGACTTCGCACATGTACGCGTTGAGCAAGGCGTCGAACCGACCGGCGGCGGCTGCCAGGGCGGGCTCGTGGGACATCGACCTCGCGACCGCCGTCGCGAGCGGCCACGCCCATTTCAGGTCACCGCCCTCGAAGGCGTACACCAGGGAGCGAACCCACGGCTCGACGAAGTCGGGCTGCCCGCGTCTGCCCTGTGCGGACAAGAGTCGTTGCGTCGCGTGATGGGCGAAGATGTCGGGATCCAGGCGCCCCTGTCGAACGAAGCGCCACATCTCGGGTCCCAACTCGTTTCCCGCCGCCAAGGTCATCGTGGAGACCTCACCGAGTGGTTCGCCGATGTCGAAGTCGGCGACTGTGTAGTGCCACTGGCGCGCTGGTGCTCCCACTCGATCTCCCCAGCGTGGTGCCAGAAACATCTGGTCGAGCGTGGCCAGGTTGGATGGTTTGTCGAGTCCGGCTCGCCGGTACGCCCGGCTCAGGACAAACGGCATGGGGTCGACGGTGTGGTCGATGATTCGCACGCCGCCGCCGGGTTGCGCTCCGTACTGCACCTCAACATCGAGCGCCGGTAGTCCTCCACCGGCCACCCAGGTGTTGACCATGGCCACGACGTCCCACGATTCATCGGAGTCAGGAGAGGTCAGAGCGGGCACGGTGCGTACGACGGGTCCGTCGATCCGAGCCTCCGTCGGCGTCGGGCGCAGGCGGTGCAGGGCCAGCAAGACGTCGAGCGGGCCGACCTGTGTGCCGTGGCAGGCGCGCAACCTTCGCTCCAGGTCCGCGAACTCCACAGTTCCATCCGACCACGAAGGCGTCGAGAGCAGAGTCGGCGTGTGCTCGGCCGCCAGCATCGACTCAGCGGCGAAGAGTTCCAGGATCGTCGTCGGTAGATCCCGGAAGCGGGACGCCGCTAGCTTGAGATCGTTGTTCCAGAAGGCGTCCATCGTCAGCCCGCCGTCGGCCCAGAGGCGGAGAATGGACAGGACCTCACTCACGGGCACTCGGTTCGGACGCACCGACGGGACGTTTGCGCGGACGCTGGTCCCGTGCCGGTTGGCAGAGGCCACGAACGTGGCCAGCAGCAGTTCCTCCGTGCGGCGCGAGCTCACCGTGAAACTCGCCAGGTCAGCCGGGGTCACCCCATCGAGTTGCTTCATGAACAGGTCGCGGTCGTGGAGCAAATCGCCCAGACGATGCGCGAGAGGGGTGGGCTCGGTGTCGGCCGATCGGTCCCAGAGTCCACGTGGCTGAACGAGTTGGGCCTGCCGCCAGGCCGGGTACTCCTGCTCGTCCACCCGGGCCAACCGCGCTGCCAGCCGGCGAGCCTCGGTGACCGCTTTCGTCTGCGATGGTCTCAGCGCCACCTCATCGAGCGCCGGTGGCATCCGGGGGTCGGGGACCTCGGGGGCGTACTCGGCCAGCTTGCGGATGAACTCGATGAGTACCGAAGGCCGCCGCCCAAGCATCAGCCACGATTCTGCGGTCGAAAGTGCCCACGGCCACGATTCCTGGAGGTGGCCTGACAGGAACAGGCCCTCGAAGGCGCGGACGGCGTGCCGAACGGTGAACTCGTGGTCCCCGATCACCTGATGCCACGATCGCGCAGGCGCATCCCACGGCGTGCGTTGCGGGATCGCCAAACGCTGGAACAGTGCGAGCGTGTCGAGCCGACCGCCTGCAACTTCGTGATCCCACAAGCCGAGCGGAGACGATTCCGGTGGTGTCGAATGCAGATCTGTCGGGGTGAGCTTGGCGCGCGCTGCCGCGGCCTTGCGGGCGAGGACGGTGTCAGCCTCGGAGGCGAGGAGGCCGAGGATCTCGATCGTGGCCCCGCGGGTGAGTCGCGAATCGGTCGTCACCGCCTTCAGGAGGCGTGACTTGGCCATCTTCTCGGGACGCGAGATCACCAGGTTCGCCAGTTCCAGCGACTGTTCGTCCTCCTTCGCCAGGGCGAGTGCGGGGCCAAGCAAGCGACCGTAGACGACCCGATCGCAGGTGGACATCACTCCCAAGAGGTAGTCCAAGCCGCCGGGATACTCCTCTGCAGGGACGTCGAGGGCCTCGATCGTCTCGAGAAGCACTCGCTGTGCAGTAGGCCGCCTCGGAGAAGTCAAAGCGTGGAAGATGTGGTCGAGGACGGTGTCGCGGTCAACCTTGCCGCTGTCGACGAGGGAAGCGACCTCGGCCGACATGCCGGTCCACGTGGCCACATCGCACAGATCGATGTGGTCGTACAGGACCTGTGGCATGAAGGGATCAGAGGCGAGATCGTCGATCCCGGCGTGGAAGTGCTGGAGGAAGTGGGGCCCGGTGGGATGGGGCAAGCCATGGTGCACCAGTCCGTCCCGCAGGACCAGGGCGATGATTGTCTGCGGGGTGAATCGGCCGAAACCCGGGCGACAGTTCGCGGCGGCTTCGGCGAATGCGCTCATCCAGGCCGGGTCGGCCGCGCGCGCGAACTCGGTGATGTGGGGGATGGCGGAGTTCGGGACCCGTTTCATGCGATGCGAGTCCTGGTCGGTCACGTACCGGCCGGAACCCAGCCCGTCCCAGGGCATGAACCGGCCGGCCTCACTGGGGCCCAATAGATGGAGTACGCACAGTGCGAAGGCGCCCTGAGCCCCAGGAATGATCTCATGGGGGTTGCGACCGTTCTCCCTGGCTTTGGCCGCGACCTTGTCATGCAGGCTGCCGGCGAGCCGCCGAGGAGACTTGAACCACCGGCGTGCCTCGGTGCGCTCGGCGGGCGACAACGAGCGCAGGAATGCATCGATGCCGGGGACGTCGCCGTTGTACAGGAACGGCTCCACTCGTTCGGCGAATCCTGTCACGCGCGTCACTGTAGGGGACGGCGGGCACGGGCGGACCACTTTTTCGCGGGTGGCCCGCCATGTCCACGCATCGGACCGCGTGCCAGATGCTGGGACGCGGAGGGAACAATGGGGCATGCCGCCGGGTTGTGGACCGGTGAGCCAGCAACCGAAGGAGATGCCCGTGGTCGCGCCCCTGGTCGAACCCGCCGACGAACTGACAATCGACGAAGTTCGTCGCTACAGCCGACACCTGATCATTCCCGATGTGGGCATGACAGGTCAGAAGCGCCTCAAGAACGCCAAGGTCCTGATCATCGGTGCCGGTGGTCTGGGCAGCCCTGCCCTGCTCTACCTGGCCGCGGCCGGCGTGGGCACGATCGGGATCATCGACGACGACGTGGTCGACGAGTCGAACCTGCAGCGCCAGGTCATCCACGGCCAGTCCGACATCGACAAGCCCAAGGTCCAGAGCGCCGCCGAGTCGGTCGCCGAGACCAACCCGCACGTCAAGGTCATCACGCACCAGGTGCGACTCGACAACGACAACGTGCTCGAGATCTTCGCCGACTACGACCTGATCCTCGACGGCACCGACAACTTCGCGACCCGCTACCTCGTCAACGATGCGGCCGTCATCTTGAACAAGCCGTACGTGTGGGGCTCGATCTACCGCTTCGAGGGCCAGGTGTCGGTCTTCTGGGCCCAGGAGGGTCCGCAGTACCGCGACCTCTACCCCGAGCCGCCGCCGCCGGGCATGGTCCCGTCGTGCGCCGAGGGCGGTGTGCTCGGCGTCCTGTGCGCATCGATCGGGTCGATCATGGGCACTGAGGCCGTCAAGCTGATCACCGGCATCGGTGAGCCGCTCGTCGGTCGCC